>CBDUST010000051.1:0-19856 GCA_965369945.1 uncultured bacterium
CGGACGCCCAATCCTCAACAGCCAGCGCGCCCATGATGCCGGTAGCCAGGACCATCAGCAGGAAGGTGTAGACGGGAATTCCGAGGACAAGGATCACCCACCGTCGCATTGCTCATAACGATACACTTCATCCATGCGCATTGCTGCGGTGCAATTCGACATCGTCTGGGAAGACAAACAGGCGAATCATCGCATCATCGAGGACATGCTCGACGCAGCGGACATCGAGCGGGACACGTACGTCTTGCTCCCGGAGCTGGGCGACACCGGCTTCAGCTTCGCACTGGACAAGATCGTCGATGATCTCACCCTGCCGTGGGCGCAGCAAGTAGCGCAGCGCATGGGAATTTGGCTTCAACCGGGATTCGCTGAATACGGCCCCGACGGTAAGGGTAGAAATTGCGCCGCCATCATCTCGCCCCAAGGCGACGTGCTGGGTATCTATCGCAAGGTCCATCCATTCAGCTACGGCTCTGAGACCCAACATTATCGCGGCGGGGAGGAGCTGATTCTTCGATCCTGCGGCGGCGCCGTCACGTGTCCCATGATCTGTTACGACTTGCGGTTTCCGGAGTTATGGCGCATTGCGGCGTGCGGAGGTGCCGAGCTATTCACCATCGGCGCCAGTTGGCCAAGCGCTCGGCAGACGCATTGGCGAGCGTTGTTGATTGCGCGAGCGATCGAAAACCAAGCATATGTGGTCAGCGTCAATCGCATCGGGGCTGACCCTAATTTGCAGTATGCGGGTGGATCTATGATTGTGTCCCCGACCGGTGAGATTCTGGCCGAAGCGACCGACTCGGCGACAGTGCTGAAAGCTGATCTTGATCTTGACGCGCTGCACCGGTGGCGCAACGAATTCCCAGCACTGAAAGATATGCGCCGCCAACTTCTTGGATCGATTCCACTTGACGCGACGATAACTCCAGACGACGCATTAAATGCGCCGCAAACTTTGCAAGATTAGCAGTTGACGTCACCGTCGATCAGCGTACACTCGATGCGACGATTGGGCAGCGTAGGAGCAACTGATGGCACAGGCCCGAGCGCCGCGACGAAAGTCAAACGGCGCGCGACGTCGAAAGCGACGAACGCAATCCGGATGGTCCGACATCACGTCGCAGCTTCGACGCGCCTACTTTGCGCATGCCGGTGAACTAGCGATGCGCTACGGCATTACATTTGATCGAGTCGCGCAGCACGTTCGACGCGGTTGGAATCGTGAACCAGCACTAAGTATCAAGGGCGTTCGGTACGCAGAAGACCTTGTCCAAGCAGTAGCGTGCGTGGAGGGTGTCGGTCTGGCGTGGTCGGATCTTGTCGACCACCATGAGCGCATGCTCACTCGTGCTTGTCGTGATCGGCTCGACGAAACCGATGCCATTCTTGTCGTACGACGGTTGTTCGTTCAATTGCGCCGCGAAAGCCTCGGCGACTCGGAAGACCGGTTCGGCTCAATGCGTGACTACGTCGGCACGTGTTCGCTGCGCGGGTGGCTTTGCCGTTGTCTGGCTGACGCAATAAACGAAGCCCTTAGGGTCCAGCCCGACCATTCGGTCAGGCCGATGCGATTTACCGACCATCAATCTGCTGTAGCAACCTGGCTTGAGTCACCCATCCCAAGCGCCACATCGACCTCGGCGCTGCAACCCATCCGCCGCAGACCAACTCCAGCCATCGATTTCGGCTCGCCCCAGACTCTGCCCGCAGCCGGAGGCGATGAGATCAGGTGACGCCAGGCGTTGCGAGGGTCCTCCTTGACAATCCCATCGGGCGGCATACGTTGAACAACGATCGGCGAGGTAGCTCAGTTGGTAGAGCACCGCACTGAAAATGCGGGTGTCGGCGGTTCAAGTCCGCCTCTCGCCATTCTTGTAAAGCCCCGTAAGCGCGGGGCTTATCGTTTGCAGGACGGGGTGTACCGGGCCAGCCTTGAGGCGTAATACTGATCGCCCGTTGGTGTGGTAGTCGATCCTGTTGGCTAGTGCCCAAGCTCGCCCCACCGTCTACTGACACGGCGACGGCTGCCGACCGAGACGAACGGAACCAGCTCATCGAGCTGGCTCAGGCCGGCCGAGTCTATGAGTTCCTCGACCAGTCCTATCGGTATCTGAGCCACACGCAGTCCGATCCGGAGATTGTCTTGCTGACGCTCCAGGGGTTGGTGCGTTTGGGGCTCGGCGGCCCGGCGCGGGAGCTTCTTCAAGCTCGCGGTGATCTCCAGGGTGAGGTCGATGTCCAAGAGCTGCGACAGAGCGTGGTGCCCATCGCCACCGGGCGTGTGCCCTGGAGTCGCTTCGACGAGCAAGCGCAGCGCAACATAACTGTCTTGCTGAGACTTCGACCCGAGCTGGCGCCTCTCGCCGCATCGCTGCGCGACTCATGCCGAGAACTGGATCTGTTCCAGACGACCGAGGACCAATACCAGCTCTCCGAACGCCCAGCCGGATCGCTTCGCCAATGGCGGCCTGGGCTCATGGACCACCGCCCGGTGGCTGAGATGGATTTGCGACTCGCGCTCGGTGGCCCCGCCCCGGTCGTGGCTGGGATCGCGATGAACGCGCTGATCGAGCGGGTCTACCACGCCACCGCTCATGAACCCGGGGCAGAGGCTATGCCTGTCTACATCGTCGATCCGGATATCCGACGGCTAGCGGCGTGGCTTCACATTGAGGATCGAGCGGAACTGTTGGCTGACGGTCGCGTTCACTTTTTCATCGGGCCGGACGCGCTTCAATACTACGAACAACTCCTGACGACCAACGAAGACCTCACGATCCCGGGGGTGCATCTGTGTGCGAACTGGGCGCCTGAGCTTGGGAAGGAGATCGAAGCGATCGGCCAGCGTCGAACCGCGCACCGCAACGAGACTTTCGTACAGCTCGCCGTTAGCCACGAGCAGCGAGCGCAACAACGCGACGGGGCGTATTGGGCCGAGCGTCTTCAGCCGGGCGCACGGATCCTCGGCTTCACCTCTCGTTTCACGACAATGCTTCAATACTCGATGCGCGATATTGGGCATGCGCTGACGGAGCTTGGATATGAGTTTGATCTTAGTATTGAGACAGCCGACTATCGCACCCACACAACGCTAACAACCAGTCGGACGATCCATGAGACCGATCCTGCGCTCGTGATCATGCTGAATCACTTTCGCTCCGAGCGCGCCGTTTCGCTGGGGAGCGTTCCGGTGCTGACCTGGATTCAAGATCCCACTGACCTTGTATTCTCTCATAAGACCGGCGAGGCGCTCGGCCCGCTCGACTTCGTTTGCGGTTATTACTTCGAGCGATGCACCGAAGAGTTCGGCTATCCAGCTTCGCGGTTCTTCTCCGCTCCAGTGCCGGTCTCAACTCGAATCTTCCATGATGAACCGGTCGATCCCGAGTTAGCGAAGAACTACACGTGTGACGTGATGTACGTTGGGCACTTGCACGACACCGCTGAGGAACACCTCGCGAAATGGCACGACTCGACACCGCCGGAGATTCACCCGCTGCTTGATCAGCTTCTCCAAGAGGTCCATGCGCTGCATGAGCGTGGGGACAACTTGGAGTTTCGGCAGACTCGCCCGCTTGTCAAAGAACGCGCCTGCGCGATGGGGTACACGCTGTGTGATGATGATCTTGAGCAGATCGCCAACTTCTTTACCTATCGCCTTTACGACATTCTGTTCCGCCGCCAAACCTTGCTGTGGGCAGCACAGTGGGCGGATCGAACCGGCCGAACGTTCAAGCTCTATGGCAAGGGCTGGGCCCGCGACCCGTTGTTGGGTCAATATGCCGTCGGACCTGTTGAACATGGCGAAGATTTACGCTGTGCCTACCGCTGTGCCAAGCTCTGTTTGCAAACGATAGCCGGCGGATACAGTCATCAACGCACATTTGAGGCGCTCACCAGCGGAAGTCTCGCGATTGGCCGCTATGTCCCAACCGACTTCGGACGGCTCAGTCTTGAGGAATATGCACGCCGTGATCTCGCTGATGGTCCAGTGGACGGCGCTGTCAAGACATTCCCCTCGCTTGCAAATGTGCTATTTCGGGATGCCGAGGAGTTCGCAAGAGTCGCAGAGTTGTACATAGACAACGACGAGCGATACGAACAAATTCAGCATGAGTTCGCCGCGATCGTAGATCGTGATTTGACCTACAAGCGTGTTGTGAAAGATCTACTGGATCAAATCCGAAATGCGATGTTAGCAAACACAACGTAGTCGAACTATCAACCGTGATCGCTTGATCGAGAAAGAGAACGCAGCCAGTTGCCCGAATGACCCACAAATCGCCCCGATCGCTCCGCAGTAGACGTTGGAATATTCGACAGGCTCGACGACGCGAAGAGATGACAGCTCAACAGATCGTTTTCATTCGTGGCACCGGCCGATGCGGTAGTAAGACTCTCGCAGACCAGCTCAACCTGCACCCAGCCGTCACGAAGATTCCGGCCAACGAATGTCTGCCGAAAGAACTGATGGACTTCACAGATCACCACGTCCGCGCTCGCTGTCCTCAAGCCAACTACGAGGCTCTGGCCGAGGCGTGCCGCGCCTACTTTGAAACGTACTGTTCTTGCAGCACCGATGGCAAGGGCATCGCGCTTCACAAAGCCACAATGAATGCGCATCGGCTCGGATCGCTGCTGGAGTATTGGCCTACGGCCAAGATCATCTACCTCGTGCGACACCCGCTGGGTGTTGTTAGAAAACTCATCGAAGCCGACATACGCCAGTTCAAGGGAGCGTTCGGCCATGCAACCCTGGCAAACTCCCTACTTCGCTGGGTTAACGATGTCCTGGCGTACCGACGATCAACGGCGTTCAAACATCCACGTCTCTTGCAGGTCCGCTTCGAGGAAATGATCACTGACACTCAGATTTGCTTTGCTCAAACCTACCGATTCCTCGGCGTGGACGATTCCCTCGCCCGTGAGCTACCCGGTCCTGTTGAACATGATGGCAAGTTCATACTGAACGGCCAGGAGCGACAGTGGATCATCGAATCCACCGCTGACATCGTTCACCGACTTGGCTATGACCCGGACGATTACATCGCGCAGTTGTCGGATGAACACACAGGCCATGTCGTGCCCCATCCTGATCGCCGCCTCACTGCCAAGCCTCCGGTATTAGACGGCGTGGAGTTAGTGCGCCTGGCGCTCGCCGAAGCCGCCAAGCAAGGCTGGAAACGCGTTGGCCTGTTCGGCGCCGGGTATCTCAGCCGGCTCATCGGCCCGTACCTCGACAATCTGCCCGTCAAGATCGTCTGTTTGCTCGACGAAAATCCCGCGAGGGTCGGCAACTCGTTAGCCGGACTTCCGATTCATCATCCACAGCAGGCCGGCGAACTCAAGATCGATGCGATCGTCCCTCTGACGCTCGTTCATCAACGTAGCCTCATCGAGCACTGGCAACGTCTGTATGACGATCGCATCCCGATCGTGCCGCTTTGGCAGGAGCAAGCTCGTGAGCCTGTCTATGTCTGACGTATCGCAATGTACGAACCAGCCCGGCGACCGTGAAGGAGGCGACTGATGCCTTGTGAATTGTCGGTCATCATTCCTACCTACGGGCGCTCAGACAAACTGCGCACACTGCTCGATGGAATCGCTGCGACATCCGGCGATCACGATGCGTTTGAGGTCGTCGTGGTCGTTGATGGCCGCGATGAAGCACCGCTCGAAGCAGCGTCAGTTCTCCCGGATACGATCCGGTTCCAGGGGCTGACCAAGGACCATGCCGGCCCGGCCGCAGCCCGCAATTACGCCCTCGAACATGCTCAGGGCGATTGGCTGCTCTTCTATGACGATGACGCCCGAGTCGATCAAGACACTATCCCCGGTCATCTCGACCTCATCCGGCGCGATCCGGCAGCGCCGCTCGCCTATCTTGGCCGCGTCGATTGGCCTGATGAATTGATCGACTCTCCTTGGCGGGCGATGCTCGCTGAAACATCGATGTGCTTCTTTTGGGACAAGATGACGAGTGGCCGGCGATACGGATTCCGTCATTTCTGGACGAGCAACCTCAGCGTTCGCCGTGACTATGTGCAGCGCGTCGGCGGGTTTCATGAGCGATTCCCCTCGGCCATGCACGAAGACATCGAGCTGGGCTGGCGGCTTCAGGAATCTCTCGGACTGCAAGTTCACGTCGATACATCAATCCAAAGTCTCCACGATCATGCGCTCGATCCGCACGATTACCTGTTTCGCGAGCACAAGTCCGGTCGATCAGCAAGCGCGGCGAAGACGATCAATCCTACTTTCCACGATCTAGTCTGGCCTTGGATTGATGATCCAGGCCGACAGTTGGATACACTGCAACAGTTGTTCCTCAAACCGGCCCGCGATGTGCTATGCATTCTAAGCACCTGGGCTGAGCCGTCGGATCAACGACCGTCGTCCGCCGAGTTGGAAGCCGCGTATTTAGCGCACATGCCGCTCAAGCGGATGGTGTTTCTGCACGGATACCTCGATCGGCCCTTTGACGCGCTCTGGGATGATTTGCAGCTTCAATGAGGCGGATGACGATATCGATCCCGTGAGCGTGTCACTCCAAATTCTCAAAGGCGACGATTTCGCGGCGCAAGTCGCACATATCTGCCAGGATTTGCTCCCAAGCGATCCTTGGCCGGGTTTGAAGTACCAGCGCATCCTTGTTCCCGGTCTCACAGGCAGCGAGCGCCAAGTTGTGTCGCTTGGATTTATCGCGCCTGATGCAGGCGTCAACACTCGCAGCGTCATCAAGCACCGTAAGCTTGAGGTCGTCGCCGTGGGAATGACGTCGCTATGAATATCGACACCGATCACGAAGTCTGCGTGTCGTTTGTACACGGCTTTCACGATGAGATTGCCGTCGATCATCAGGCTGAACATCCTGCCCTTTGGTCGATCAACGGAAGTAGTGAAGAGACCCATGGTGTTCGTTTCCCCATCACCCCCAACGACTTTCACAAACTGCCCTACCCAGTTCTCGGTGAAATGCCGCGAACCAAGCGGGAACTCGACCGCCGACCTCGGTTCGGATTCACCGGGCTCGTTCGCGTGAACGACAAACTCCTGGCCGGCTCTTGGAACGGTATCTTTGTGCTCGATGCTCAGTCCAAGCGTGTCGAGAGCTTCATCACCAATCGATATTCCTGCTACATCCATCGGTTCTGCGCTGATGAGCAGCGCATCATCTTCGCCATGCCGTTTATGGACATGGTCGTGATTACCGACCACGCCGGCAACGTCATCGACCGCTTCACGATCGACCAGACGCTTCGCATCTCGCGCGACAATATTGATGACGATATCGATTGGCGTTTTGCCGACAAACCGTGGTCCGGCCAGACGGGGTTGTTTCACATTAACAGTGTGCAAACGATCGGCCAGGATATTTATCTCACCTCGCGGAACCTTGGCGCACTGATCGTCGTTCGCCCGGGTGAAGATCACGCTAGTCTCCGCACGCTGAATTACCGCACACCCACGTGCGTTCACGACAGTGATTTTGTCGATGGCAAGTTCTATCTGACCAGCGTCGATGGGAAGATTCTCATCGCATCGCAGCCAAAGGAATTCGATTCGGCGCGTTTCCGCTACGACCTCCAGGTCGAGTGTGTTCGGCTGGATGAAGTCCAGAAGAACTGGTGCGGCGGCATCGAAGTCACGGACGAGTTTGTCTATACGACAATCGACGGCCGATACGACAGCGACTTGAGCTTCGGCCTGCTTCAGTTGGACCGCGACTGCAAGCTGCTCGACCAACGCCGATTCCGCTGGACCAACGTCGGAAGCGAAACCGACATCCGCTACGTCACCGGCTTCGATATCGTCGCCAACGGAGGGGTTGGTAGGTGAAGGTGGCATCATGGCATCATGGCGGGCGTCTTCGCGGCAACGCTGGCGCGCACGAGATTTCGGACGGCATAGGGTTTAGTTTGTGCGCGCCAGAGACGCCGCGCCCCCGGAATTTCTGTTTGGATCGCCGTGACCATGTGAACATGGAAGAACAACTCCTTTCATAGAGGGAGCTGCGGCGTTCCATGCGCGCGCTGGGGACGCCGTTTTGTAAGTCGCTCGACAAAATGGGGCTTGACGGCTCGCCAGGCCTGATATTTTTTTCTGAGAATTCTGAACGGACCTGCGTGATTTAGTGCCTCTCACGTGCGCGCAAGAATCGGGATTCACCGCCGAGTCGCCCAGATCGCAGAGAAGATTGAAACACAGAGGGCCACGGAGAACCACGGAGAGGACATGGAAGGGCTAAGACTTGGAGTTGAGATCGAGGTTACGGAGAGCTGAAAGCCAATGGCTTCCTTGATGCCACGATGCCACGATGCCACGATGCCACGATGCCACGATGCCACAATGCCTTGCCGCCTTCCTCTACGGCTTCTCCGGCAGATCGAATTGCACCACCACCGACGAGGGCATCACCGGATACTCCACTCGACACCGGTACACGTCAAACTTCTCGCCGTCCCATCCCAGCCGATCAAACGCGTACTGCGCCATCTCCGGATACCGAGGCACGTCCAGCGTCTGTAAAACCGACGGCCCTTTGCCCATGTACACGGTCGATTCCTTTACGCCAAGAAGATTGGCTTCCGATTGGTCGAAAGCGGATGTCCCCGTCGACCGGTTATGGCCTCCATAGACGAACGTCTTCGGCGTCAAGACGCCAAACGCCTCCTCATGAACCAACACATCGTGGATCAGGGCCTCGGCGGGAACACGAATCCACGCATGACCTGCCAGGGCCGGCGTCGCATCGTCGGAGTAAGGTCCGGGCAGAGATCGTACGACATCGCCGACCATGTAGGTGACGGCAGATTCATTTCCGACACCGAAGGCAACAAGCTCGGTCTGAACGTCGCCGGCTTCGGATCGGCGTGTGCGAATCTCTGGTGGTGGCTGACTACAAAATTCCGGTAATAAAAGAGCACCCTGCGTCGCTGCACCGTCGCCAACCAACGGCTCGCGACTATACGGGGGCAGAATGTTGCGCTCGCCATCGTCCGTGAGTCTGATGCCGGAGATGAGCAGCGGCACCGCTCGTCTGAAGCGACGCAAGCTCACATAGCCTTGCAGTTGGACGAGATCCATGCTCGTACTCGATGACGATGACAGACTCAAGATGGAGCACTTCAACTGCGTCCTGGCCTGCACGCCCCAGAGGTGGCTGTTGGCTCTAAACGCCGCGCGCTTCTGCTGAGCGTCAGCCAGTTGCGATCCTTCATCACTCAGCCCGGAGATCATCGAATCGAATGCCGCGCGGTCGCCGGCATGGACCTTGACCAATTCGTCAAACTCCTGGATGGCAGCCGTGCTGGCCTCGATGTGTTTGGCGGGCACGCCGCGCCGCGCTGCGGCTTCAAAAAGCCGCTTCATTCCACCCGCCCGAGGGACGCTACTCGCCTCTGCCAGGGGATCGCGGGCATGGGCGAGCTTGTAGACTTGCCACGCCAGCGTGTTCCCGATGCCCAGCGCCCGCTGAAGATCGGCCGCCTTGCGTAGCTCTCCAGCACTGGGGACAGCCCCGATCAGCACCGAGAGTGACGCTCGCAAACGGTGGAGCACCGCTGTCGCTTGCCGCTCAAACGTCTGGGCGTCTTCGATCTTCGATTGGCGAACCATCACTTGGGACATTCTAGGAACTCCCGAAAGGGCCACAACAACGTATCCCAGAGCATAGCTGGGGATGGATTCGGTTGTCAAAATATTTCTACGAATTTCCGCAAAGTGCTTGCAGCACCCCGACTCCACCGCTATGGTGGCTCATGCTTGCGGAGTGGCATCATGGCATCGAGGCATCGAGTGAGGGATCAGAGGATCGAGTGAGGCGATGGCTGTGCGACCCGCCCGAGAACACGCTGTTTGAGTAAACACAAGGAATCACGAAATGAAGACGTCGTACTCGTCTCCTCCTAGCCAGCGCAGTTCATCGCGTTCTGCGCTGTTTCTACTTCTTCTGGCCGCCGTCGTGGTAACGCCCATGGCCGGCGGCATTGTCAAAGCCGGGGGCGGGGGTGACGTGACGCTCGAGGTGATCAGCGCCTGGGGCGGTCCGGTCAACGATGTGGATGTGGCGGGCGATCTGGCGTATGCGGCCATCGGGCGACGGCTGATGATTCTGGACATAGCGGATCCAACGGATCCAGCGGAGATCGGGTCGCTATACCTCGAGTCTGGAGTGGAAGGCGTGCGAGTCTCCGGCGACTACGTGTTCTTGAGTGCGGGGGGACCCCATCGGTTCACGGTCGTGGATGTGGCTGATCCAGCGAACCCGACGCTGGTGTGGGAGGGGCAGGGCAACAATCTTTCCGAAGACGTCTATCTTCACGGTAACTTGGCTTACACATTGGGCAATAGTGGTGAGGTGGATGTGTTCGACATTAGCGACCCCCCGAACACCGTCCACTTGGGCGAGCCCTTCTTTGCGTTTCCCGAAGTGATGACCATTGCCGGCGACCGCCTGTACATCGGGACCGACATTGTGGGCGCTGGCGGAGGCGATACCTCCGAACTCAGAATCTACGACCTCTCCCGTGACCCGGTGAACCCACCGCTCCTCGGGTCCGTCGCGAGTGACGACGGCAAGCGCGCCACGGGGCTGGCCGTCGAAGGAGATTACGCCGCCTGGGCAGTCAAGAACGAAGACAACACCGACACGCTCCACATCGTGGACGTGTCGAGCGCTGCGGTGCCAACCGTCCTGTGGTCCGACGGCGTGAACGGCCACAAGCTCACCGATGTCGATCTCGTCGGCGGCTACGCCTACGTCGCCGACGCCTTTGACGAGCCTACCTTCTGGTCGACCACGAGAGGACTCGTCGTCTATGACGTAGGCACCGATCCAGCCAACCCAACTATTGTGAGCACATTCAAGACGCATGGCGACGTATGGGGCTTAAGGGTCATCGGCGATCGCGCCTATCTCTTCGATCAGGGGGAAGGGTTGATCATTCTGGATGTGTCCGATCCGGCGAACCCGGTCCGCCTGGGTAACTTCCACTCACCCTCAACGCTCCGTGAGATGACCAAGGTTGGCGACCTGCTCTATATCACCGACGCCTGGAACGGCTTCACGGTGCTAGACGTCTCCAATGCGAGTCATCCCGAAGTAGTGAGTGTTTATCTGGCGGACCATTACAACGACCTTGGGGTAAACGCCTGGGGCATCACCGTGCAGGACGATATCGCGTACCTGGGAGCCGGACATTTGGGATTGGAGGTGGTGGATGTAAGCGACCCGGCCACTCCAACGTTCCTGGGGGCGTTCCGAGTCCCGTCGCCTGCCGACACGGGGTCGACATTCGCGGGCGTGGCGGTGTCCGGCGATATCGCTCACCTCGGTTTCAACGAGAAGCCGTTTTGTCTAAACTCGGGTATCGACTGGTTCCTCAACCTGGATGTCTCTGACCCACAAGGCATAGTGGAACTCGGGCGGGTGCAAGTTGGATGTGGTGATCCACCTCTGACGATCGAACTCAACGACCAGTCCATCGCGTTCATCGGGCGCGAAAGTGACCAAATGATCGTCGATACGTCCGTCGCGGCTACCCCTATCCTGATTCTTGATGGCAGTGAGATCGGCGATGCGATCGACGTGGCTCTGGCGGGCAACCTTCTGTACGTCGCCAGCGAGGACGGTAGTGGAAACTTCGCTCCGACGGACGGGCTCTGGGTTCAGGACGTGACCGATCCGGCGAATCCGGTTGTGCTGGCCCATGTGGATGAGAACACCCAGCTTGCAGGCGACGTGGTACTGGCCCAGGCGTATGCCGTGGCGACACAGAACCAGCGACTGTATGCACTTGGTGGGGGAAGCGTTCCCAGTGGGAGCTTCTTTGTCTTCGACGTGTCGGATCCCTCGACGCCCGACCTCCTGGCCGTCGTCGAGCGGGTGGGCGGGTGGAGCCTCGGGTCTTCGGCCACCACCGTGTTGGTTGACGAGCCATACCAATACGTGGCCAACGCAAGTCCGAATGCCGGTAACTCCAGGGGTGAGAGTGGCTTCGCGATTCTCGAACTCCTGGGGATAAGTTCCGCCACATCCGCCGATTCGTTCAGTGCGTTCCGCGGATTCCATGATTCCGGTACGCTCGACGACGTTCTGGCATCGGATGACAGCGATCTGTGTTACAACCCAGGCATCGTACTCAATCCAACCGAAGCTCCGATCACCCTGGATTTCTTCGGAACGTTGCCAAACGATTCTCCAGCTTCACTCGACGTGACGATCGAATCGTCAGCGAACACTGTCGGCTTGGAACTCACAATCTCAAACTGGAACTTCAACTCGAATTCCTGGGATGTTGTTGGTACTGACACCCAATCGCTCAACGTCGACACGGTCAGGACGTTTGCCGGCAATCCGGCGGATCATGTAGAGCCGGGCACTGGTGAAGTGAGAACTCGGTACGAAGTTCGTCAAGAGGGCATTATTTTCGTGTTCCCCTGGCTGGATTGTGTTGACCATGTCTTCTGGACGACAGTGGGCTAGCAACTAGATCAACCGATATCAAGGATATTGACCGGGCGCCGAATTGGCGCCCGGTTTGTGTTATCTGAGGTGATGAGCTTGGGGAACCAGATAATCGCGTCCTCGGGTTACGCTGCGCGCTCCTGTTTGGCTTGATCGAGTAAGCTGTTCAGGGCGTTGTCATCCTCGACCGATTCGGGCGTCAGGCCCGGTAATGGATAACGCTTGCACAACGCTTCTCCGAGCGATAAAGGTTCTGCCAATACGAAGAACACTGGTACGCCGATCACGTTGGTCGCGAACCGAAGTGCGCGCCTGAGGTGGCGCTGCGTCGTAGCGACGAGCAACTGGTTCTCATCAAAGCGAATGGGCAGCACACAAAATTGCCATGCCTGGCGGCGCGTCACGAGCTCGGTCGCCTCATCGGCATAAACCTCAAACTCCGGATCGATGGTTCGAGTGAGGCCTGCGTATTGTTCGGCCCAGGCTTCCTCGATCGTAGTCGGGTCGATTCCGAAGTGCTGCTCCGCCAACCAGCCTAAGGGTCGGCCGGTCTGTTGCTGATGGTCGATAAGCTGATCGACCTGCTGTTGAGTCAGCACGCCGTGTTGGACCAGAATATCGCCGATTCGTTGCGGGTTCATTCTCACGCCTCCAATGGCTAAGCCACGCCTCCGAGGGCGGTATCGGCTGACCGTGCGGCCGACCGCGTGTCCGGTCGACATTCAGGTGCATCTGGAGAGATGAAGAACCGGGCTGTGCCAACTGACTAGCGGCGGCAAAATGCGCGGCCGGCCGCAAGTTCAACCAGTACCGCCCAGACGAAAAAGCCCAAGCACATTGACGGCCGAGAATCGCGCGCAGCCGTTGTGAGACAACTGTCACCGCCCCCCCAACCTGACTACAATCGCTATTTTGCCATCCCACTGCCCAAGCCGGTAGAGGCATCCTAGTGTTGGGGTCATATGCACGAGCGTATTCGTGACAGTCTCTTGGGGCTCTGGGGGTACACGGTCGCCTCACGGCCCAAGGTCACTTTGCTGTGCTGCCTGGGTCTGGCAGTGCTCAGCGTCGTGGTGACGGTCATGCGTCTGGAATTCCGGGTCGATCGCAGCGACTTGGTCGACTCTGAGCTGAACTGGAACAAGCAGTACGCCCAATACAAACAGAACTTCCCGCGCTGGAACGATGTTTATGTCGTCATGGATAGCAACGCCTCGGACCAGCGTGTGGATGCGTTGGCCCGGACAATCGCTGGGAACCTTCGAGCGGATCAGAGGGTCGTCGCGGCCGTCGCCGGGTTCGATCAGGCTGAGGCCGGGCCCAAGTTCTTCGCCATCGCTCCAGCCGAACAGTTCGCCGAAGCGCTTCACAAACTGGGCCAAGCTCGACCTCTTGGGTCGGCGCAGAACGCGAACACGGCACTGGGTCTGCTGCTGGCCTCGGTGCAGTCGAGTGAGGGCGATACCGGGGCATTGGATCGCTTGGAGCAGTTCCTTGAACCCTATCTCACGGCACTGCACGGGGAACGGGCGGATTTCTCCTTCCTGTCACCACGTCGGTCCAATTGGCAATCGCTGGCGAGCCAAGACGGAGCCGGGCGCTTGCGATTCATACGTGTGCAGTTCGCCAACGGCGACAACCAGATGGAAGATCTCGCCGCGGCATTGCACTGGCTGCGCACGACCGTCGGCTCGATGATCGCTGACAGTTCGTTGCCGCACACCGAATGGGGCGTCACGGGCATCGGCCCGATCGAAGCGGACGAGACATCGCAGTCGATCAAAGACTCGACGATCGCGTCGCTTCTGGCGATCGTCCTGATCACGTTGTTGATGTTGGCAGCGTTTCGCGGGGCGATCGTGCCGTTGCTAGCCGCCAGTGCGCTGCTGATTGGGATCACTTGGAGCTTCGGCTGGCTTAGCGTCTCTATCGGGCACCTTCAGCTCTTGTCGGTGGTGTTCTCGGTAATCCTGTTAGGGCTCGGCATCGACTTTGCGTTGCTGTTCGTCTCGCGACTGGAACTGGTGCAGGATGAACACGAGGATTTGCCTTCAGCGACGGCCAGGGTCTTTCGCGGCATCGGTCCGGGCATGTTGACCGGTGCGGTAACAACCGCTGCCGCCTTCGCCTCGACGGCGCTCACACAATTCAAGGGCATGGCGGAAATGGGGATCATCGCCGCCGGCGGAATACTACTGTGCCTCGTCGCGGTGCTTTCGGTGTTTCCCGCATGTCTGGCCCTGACCGGCCGATGGAAGAAGATCATCCGTCATCGTCCCGGCGGCGAGGAGGCGCACTTCGCGCATGGACGCCTCGACTTCGTTGATACGTATCCCAAGGCAACACTGACTGTTGCAGCGCTCATTGTCATCGCTTTGGGTCTTTCGGCGCGAAACGTACGGTATGACTCCAACATCCTCAACCTCCAGCCGCCGAACTTGGAATCGGTGCAATGGAATAAACGGGTGGTCGCGGAAGATGCTCGCAGCGTATGGGCCGGGTTGGTCGTCGCCATGCCGCACCGCGCAGCCGAGCTTTGTAGTCGACTGCGCGCCGAATCGAGCGTTGCCGAGGTCGGCGGCATGGGCATGCTCTGTCCGGCAGATTGGGACGAACGAGAAGCGCAGATCGCACAACTGCGAAACCAATCGACCGCAACCGTCCCCGTTGAGCCGGGAATGGCGAGTCTACTCACGCAATTGAACCTCTTGCGGGCAGGTATTGCACTGCGTCTGATTTCCATCGACGATGAATCGATCCGGTCCAAACTCACTGAGATCGTCCAGCGAATCACCAAGGCCGTCGCCGTGGGAAGCGTGCTTGAAGCAGGAGCCCAGGACAAAACATGGAATGGCCTCAACGCAGCATTCACCACCGCACAGACTGAGCTTGGCTCGTGGGTGGATCAGGCTCTATCGCCGGGCCCGCCGAGCGCCGAAGACTTGCCGAGCACACTCCGCAACATGTGGGTGGGCCGCGACGGCGCGTGGCTGTTGCAGGTCTACCCGCAAACTGATCCGGAGCAACGATCGATTCTCGACCCGCAGCGACTGGGCCTGTTCGTGCAGTCCATGCGTGATGCGCTGCAAGGCACCGAAGCCGTCCCCATCGGCCCGCCCGTGCAAATCTACGAATCAAGCGAACTGATCCAACGCGCCTACAAGCTCGCCGCGGTCTACGCGATCGCTGCGATTCTCGTGCTGCTGTTTCTTGATTTTCGTTCGTTGGCTGATGCGCTGTGCGCGATGACGCCGGTGACGATCGGCTTCGTCGGTGCGTTCGGCATCATGGGGATCGCCGACCTGCCGCTCAATTTCGCAAACATGATCATCCTCCCGGTGATTTTCGGGATCGGCGTCAATGCGGGGGTACATACCGTTCATCGTTGGCGGGTTGAGCCGTACGGCAGGCCGGCCGGCTTGAGCGGCGCAACCGGTCGCGGCATTACACTTACGATGTTGACCACGATGATCGGGTTCGGCTGCCTTCTCATTGCCGAGCATCGCGGCATCCGTTCGCTGGCGGTAGTGATGTTGATCGGCCTGAGTATCACACTCGGTGCGTGCTACACCGTCCTGCCGGCCATCCTGCGGCTGCGCACCGCACCCACTGCATCAAGCTAGGCCTTCAGCGCATCGGGATTCAGTGGGGCCAGATCATCCGGCATGAAGAGGCCGTCTTTTCGGATCAGTTCGTCATCGAAGTGGATTGTGCCGCCGCCGAACTCGGGGCGCTGAATCAACACTAAATCCCAGTGGATTTCCGATCGGTTGCCGTTGTCCGCCTCGTCGTACGCTCTTCCGGGGGTGAAGTGCAACGAGCCGGCGATCTTCTCATCAAACAAAATGTCCTTCATCGCGTGGGTGATAAAAGGATTGAAGCCGATGGCGAACTCGCCGACGTAGCGCGCCCCATCATCGGTGTCGAGGATCGAGTTGATCTGGTCGGGCTTGTCCTTCGCGGTCGCCTCGACGACTTGCCCATCCTTGAACGTGAGACGGACGTTCTCGAAGGTCGTACCGTTATAGAGCGTCGGCGTATTGAAATGAATGACGCCGTTGACGGAATTGCGGACGGGCGCGCTAAAGCACTCGCCATCCGGAATGTTGTGGGAACCGGAGCAGGGCACCGCGCCGATGTCTTTGATTGAAAAGGTAAGATCGGTACCGCCCGGGCCTTTCAGTTGCACACGATCGGCCTGACGCATGCGCTGAGCCAGCGGCTGCACGGCGCGATCCATCTTGGCATAATCCAAGGTACAGACATCAAAGTAGAAATCCTCGAACGCTTCCGTGCTCATTTGCGCAAGCTGAGCCATGCTCGGCGTCGGCCAGCGCAGCACACACCATTTGGTATGCGGGACACGCTGCTCAAAGTGAACCGGTTTGCCATAGAGGCGAGCCTGCTTCTTGGATTGATCGTCGGGCACATCGGCGGCCTCGGAAACGTTCATCGAACCTCGCAGCCCGATGTACGCTTGCATCAACTTCATCCGATGGCGGTCGTAGTCGGCCCACACCGTGAAATTGTCATCGTCTGCATCGAGATTCAGCGCGCGCAGCACACGATTGTTGCGAATGGCGACATGCGGATGACCACCCACGCCCCGTGCAGCTTTGATTATCGCGATCGCCATCTGCTCGGGCACATCGAAGACCTCGATGAGCACATGCTCGCCGGCTTGTAGCGAAGTCGAATGATTGATCAGGAGTTCGGCCAGCTTGGCGTAGCGTGGGTCAGGCATCGGTTGATCCATTAATGAGTTGCGAGCAGAATAACGGTTGATGGCGGCGCCCATCGTTACTCGGTAGTAGTCGGTTCACCGCCCCCCCCACTCCGTCCGCACCGCTTCCAACGGCTCCTGGTCGTTGATGCGAATTCCAGAACTGCGTGAAAGGAGTTGATCGATCTGTCGTCGTCCGATGCGGACGGTGAACTGTGCGTCGTTCTGGCCGTATTTCCGATCGATCACTTCGGTCCGCTTCTCAATAAAATCGACGGCGCGAGAGTCGGTCATTGCGACGCTGATCGTCACTTCGCGCATCGTGCCGACCATATGTTCGCGCACTGCATCGGCCAGCTCGTCGAGTCCCTCGCCCGTCGCGGCGCTGACCGGGATCGCATCAGGATTCTTGTTTAGCCAGCACAGGAGATTGTGGTTGTGCGTGAGAAGATCGATTTTGTTCAAGGCCAGTAGACGAGGCTGATCGGTGGCGCCGATCTCGTCAAGGGTCTGGCAAACGGTTTCATGCTGCATCTGCGCATTTGGATCAGCGGCGTCGAGCACAATCACAACGAGATCTGCAAAGATCGTCTCTTCCAACGTGGACCGAAACGACGCGATCAAATGGTGCGGCAACTGGCGGATGAAACCGACGGTATCAGAGAGCATCGCTGCGTTGCCGCCGCCGAGATCCCATCGTTCGATGCGGGTACCCAATGTCGCAAACAGTTTCTCGTGGGCGAACGCACCGCCCGTGGTCAAACTGTTGAACAAAGTTGACTTCCCGGCGTTGGTGTATCCCACGAGTCCCACCGTGAAGTGATCCAGATTGCGCCGCTGGACCTCGCGCGCCTTGCGCTGTTGGACTCGTTCAAGCTCACGTTTGAGATTGCGCAGCCGCAGTTGAACGAGCCGCCGGTCGATCTCCAACTGCTTCTCGCCGGGGCCGCGCGTGCCGATCCCAATCGGCGCACCACCGGCGATGTTCTCCAGGTGATCCCACATCGCTCGCAGCCGAGGGTAGGTGTATTGAAGTTGGGCGATTTCCACTTGGAGTTTGGCGGCGTGGGTGGCCGCCCGATTGGCGAAAATATCCAGGATCAACTCGCTGCGGTCGATCACCTTGCACTCGGTGCCATGCTCGATCGCCTTGATCTGGGACGGGGACAGGTCGTTATCGAAGATCACCAGGGTTGCCCCAGTCACTGCAACGAGCTGGGCCAGCTCCTCAGCCTTGCCCTTGCCCAGGTATGTTCGGCCTGACGGCTTGTCTCGTTTTTGGAGCATTTCGCCGACGACACGCGCCCCAGCCGTCTCGACCAGTGCTCGAAGCTCTCCCAATGGATCGAGGCTATCGAAATATCGCCCAGGCAATTGAACCGCGACGAGCACGGCTTTTTCGGCAACAACCCTGAGTTGGTCGCGTTGGACTTGTGACATGGTTGAGCGTGAGACCCTACTCCGGGCTTGAGGAAACTCATTCTAGGCCCATAGCGGCGACAACCTTATAGGGAATCGCTGCGTACCACTGACCGAAGGGCTGCTCAGGACCGGCTATCATTCCCGGACCCCATCCATGCCCAGGAGGTTCACTCGTGCGGATCAAGAAAACCCTCGGCCCCATTCTGATGATCACGTTGCTCGGCGCAGTGCTTGTACAGCTTGCTTTGGCGAACGCCGATCGTAGTTCCAACTACGAGTGGTTCGATCCGATCGTCGATGTGCGGCATCTGATCGTAGAACGATTCGTGGATGAGCCGGATGACACTGCGATGCAAACCGCGATGATTCGGTCAATGATCCGTACGCTCGACGATCCGTACACGGTGTTCGTGCCCCCGGCACAGGAGCGCGACTTCAACAAAGAGCTGCGCGGCACCTACGTAGGAATCGGCGCTGAAGTCAATCAGATAGATGGCTTCCTGATCATCGTCACCCCTATGGACGACTCTCCGGCCCTGGAGGCGGGCGTTCGGGCCGGCGACATTGTGCTGGAGATCGAAGGTGTCTCCACTTTTGAACAACCACGTGACGAGTCGATCGACATGCTGCTGGGAGAAACAGGAACCCCGGTCGTTATTCTCGTGCGACATCTGGACGGCACGGAGGAGCGCATCACGATCATTCGCCGACAGATCGTCGCTCGAACCGTCCGAGGTGTGCACCGCGAAGGTGAAGCGTGGAACTATTGGCTCGACCCGAATCTTGGCATCGCCTATGTCCGGCTATCGCAGTTTACCAACGCCAGCGCGGACGAACTTCAAGCGGTCTTTGATCAACTCGGTAACGACGATCTCAACGGCTTGATATTCGATGTGCGCGACAATCCGGGCGGCGACCTGTCCGTGGCGATCAAGGTGACGAATCTATTCCTAAGCGAAGGCGTCGTCGTCTCGTTGAAGGGTCGCAAACAGCGAGAACGATCGTGGTCCGCCGACGCTGAGGGTACGCTCCCGATCTTTCCGATGGTGGTGTTGATCAACGGCGGTTCAGCATCCGCCGCAGAGATCCTGGCCGGCGCACTTCAGGACAACAAGCGCGCGAAAGTGCTCGGATCGCGAAGTTTCGGCAAGGGCTCGGTCCAAGAGGTGCACGAGCTGCCGTTTCATCGAGGAACCTTGAAGCTGACGTCAGCTCGATATTACCTGCCCAACGGGCGCAATC
>CBDUST010000052.1:0-19605 GCA_965369945.1 uncultured bacterium
CAATGCGGGCGTGTACAACTTCAAGAAGGGGATGCGCGGATTGGAGCTATGCGCTCCGGGTCCGTTCGAATCGTCTCCAACAGGCGTGATTGCCACCATCACGAATTCTGCGGAGCGGATCTACAAACGGCTGACTCGGGCTGCATGAGGCTTCATCGAGCGACCTAGCGGAACTTCAGCGGTCTTTGGAACGTGACATATGCTCGGGTCACGGGGGATCAAGTCATTCAAACCTGGTACGACCAAACTACACTGCACCCGATCGGCCTGCTCGCGGTGTTTCTCCTCGGGGTAGCTACGCTCGTGGTGCCACGCCGCTATGCGCTTGCGCCGATGCTGATTATGGCGTGCTTCATCTCGCCGGCCCAGCGGATCGTCGTTGCCTCCTTGGATTTCAACCTGCTGCGCGTCATGGTTCTTTTCGGATGGCTCCGTATCGTTCTGTTCGCGGAGACCCGTCGCCTGAGTTGGAAGTCGATTGACACAGTTGTGATCCTCTGGGCCGTCGTCGCAACCATGGTGGTAACGCTGCGCGAAGGGACGATGGGGGCACTCATCTACCGTTTGGGGCTAACCTTCGATGCGGTGGGGATGTACTTCCTCTTCCGGTTCATGATCCGGAGTTGGAAGGATATTGAGAAACTGATGCTGGTGGCCGCAATCATCAGCATTCCCGTGGCGGTGGTATTCCTGATCGAACTATCCACCGGGCACAACATGTTTGCCGTGTTCGGTGGGGTACCGGAGCTAACGGTCGTGCGCGAGGGCCGGTTGCGCTGCCGCGGACCATTCCCGCATCCGATTCTGGCCGGCTGTTTCTGGGCGGCTCTGATGCCCTTGATCGGCGCACTGTGGTGGAATGATCGCCGGGTGCGATGGCTTGCGCCTGTCGGTCTGATCGCCTCGGCAATCGTGGTCTTCAGTACTGCATCGGACACGCCTATCTCCGCCGTGATGGCTGGAGCTCTAGCAGCCGCCGTGTTCCCGCTACGGCGGTCCATGCGCTGGATCCGGTGGAGTACGGTGGTCGGACTCGTTGCGCTGCAGATCATTATGACGAATCCGATCTGGCACCTGTTCGCCCGCATTCAACTCATCAACGGATCAACCGGCTGGTATCGCTTCAAGATGATCGATGGATTCATCCGAAATTTCGATGCATGGTGGTTGCTGGGTACGCGGGACTATGCAGAGCTCTGGGCTCAAAACTTCGACGCCATAACGAACCAATTTGTACTTGAAGGCGCTGAAGGGGGTCTCCTTACGCTCGTGCTATTTATCGTACTGCTCGTACTAGGATTCCGTGGGGTGGGTCAGATCCAGCGGTCCGTCGGGAATTCGCGATTCCGACAATTTGCTGCCTGGATGCTCGGCGCCACCCTCTTTGTGCATTGCGTTTCCTTCCTGGCAGTCTCCTACTTCGGCCAGATCGTAATGCTCTTGTACCTGACGCTCGCTGCCATCGCCTCGCTCTCGCCGACCGATCATCGGCTTGCGACTACTCGAAGTCGGGCCGGTAGACACTCGTTGCGCACTTCCAAGCGAAGGCTTATTGAGATTCCCCAGAGGCCAATTCCCGCTCGCGCCTGTCAGAGCATGGATGGTTCTCCCACCTGACGAATATGAATGATACCGGTCCAACAGACTCGATAACGCCGCGGTCGATGGTTGAGGAGGTGGCGCCATCTGCCGAAGCGACGGTGTGTTTCTATGCAACGAGCGTTCGTGCGTCGTCAGCGCGAGCTGTTCATCGTGTCGCTGAAGGATTGTGCCAACGAGCACCTGGCAATGCGGCGCGCGGTGGTCTGGTCGCGCCGGTAAAGAAACGATGGCGTCGTCGACTGGCCAGGGGGCGGAAATGATCAGCCTCGCACTTACCGCCGCCATGTCGGCGTCTGCCGCAGCAGCTGCAGCAGCAGCTTGGTATCTCGGACCCATGGTGCCCCGTCGAGTTGAAGAGCGCCGGCTCAGGCAGCTTTGCGGCGAGACACGTAGTTTGGTTCTGACTTATGATGACGGCCCTGGCGCTGAGTTGACACCACGCCTCCTTGATCTACTTCAGTCGCGCGGTGTGCAAGCAACGTTCTTCCTTGCTGGGAATTGCGCCGACGAGCATCCTCAGATCGTCGATGCCATCGCTGCCGGCGGACACGAGATAGCCTGCCATACCCAGGATCACCTGAATGCGTGGTGGTCTTGGCCCTGGCGGGGGGTCACCGACATCAATGCGGGCTATCACACCCTCGCGCGGTGGGTGGAGAAGGACGGACTGTTTCGGCCACCGCACGGGAAGATGACGTTGGCGACTTGGGCAGCCGTTCGACGACGCCAAGCGCCGATCGGCTGGTGGACGATCGTGGCAGGCGACGTCGAGGATGAGATGCCCCAATCGGACTTAGCGGTTGTGAAGGCACGACGTTTCGGAGGGGGCGTCGTGCTGCTTCACGACTTTGATCGTGAGCCGGAGCGCGCCGATTTCGTACTCCAAAGCACTACACAGCTGCTCGACGCCGCCCAACAGGAAGGGTGGACGATTCGAACGCTCGGCGAACTTGTCTGCAACGGATTGAAGAATGCCGCCTGACACGCTCACTGTTGCGCACAACACGTGTGCCTCGCGCGCACCCGTTGAGGTTCTCGATCTCTCGATCGTGATCGTGAATTGGAACACCCAACACGTGATTCTCGATTGCCTCGAATCGGTGCTGGCGAATCTCGGCGAACTCTCGGCTGAAGTTATCGTGATCGACAATGCCTCGACCGACGATTCGGTTCAGGTTATCACCGAGCGCTTCCCACAGGTTCAGCTTATCGCTAACGAGTCAAATCGCGGTTTTGCCGCAGCCAACAATCAGGGAATGTGTATCGCGCGCGGACAGCATGTACTGCTACTCAATCCAGATACAGTCGTGTTGGATGACGTATTCGAGAAGACGCTTGCTTACGCGCGACGACATCCCGACGTGGGCGTGGTCGGATGTCAAGTCATGGAGAGCGCCCAAGTCGTACAGCGCACATGCTTCCGTTTCCCATCGCCGTTGAACACACTCATGTGGGTTTCCGGTGCTCTGGCATGGTTTCCGAGATCACGACTTGCCGGTCGGGCTGCCTATGGACCGTGGAACCGCCAGGCCGAGCGCGACGTGGACGTGGTGTCCGGCATGTTCATGCTTGTTCGGCGTCAAGCGATCGAACAAGTGGGGCTGATGGATGAAGCCTATTTCGTCTTTGCGGAGGAAGCCGATTGGTGTTACCGATTCCGAAGCGCCGGTTGGCGATGTGTGTTCGCGCCGGTTGGGCGTATCCTGCACGTTGACGGCGGCAGCAAGAGCACCGAGCAGGCCAGCGTGAAGATGTACGTCGAGATTCAAAAGAGTTTGTTGCTGTTTCATCGAAAGCATTTGGGCTGGGGTCGCTGGGCGCTAAGCAAGATTCTCTTCTCAACGACGATGGTAACTCGCCTGCCATGGTGGTCCCTTTGGGCGGCTCTGGGGGTGGGTCGGCAATCGGAGCACAAGGCGAGCCAGTCAGCCGCAGCGGTTCGATACCAATGGACGGGGAAGGAGCCTGCCTGGTGAGCGCGCTGCCTTCGTCAAACTTGCGATACGCTGACTCCGACGCGCCGCAACTTCGCTTGGGTGCGCGGCGGGTGTCGGTCCAGATCGTTCGATCGTTCGACGGGCTCGATCACTTTCGGGATCAATGGGATGAGCTTGCCGCCGAGGTCGGATCGCGAATCTATCTGACGTACGATTGGTGCAAAGTGTGGTGGGAGCACTATGGTGGCGCGAGGCAGGCACGCATTTTCCTGTTTCATGAAGCCGAACGCCTGGTCGGCGTTGTTCCCATGTTCATCGACGACGTGCGACTCGGTCCCGCCAGACTGCGGCTCGGGAAGATAATGGGCTCGGACTTCACGCAGGCGATCT
This sequence comes from uncultured bacterium, assembly GCA_965369945.1. Classification (GTDB taxonomy): domain Bacteria; phylum Planctomycetota; class Phycisphaerae; order Phycisphaerales; family SM1A02; genus JADFNO01. The sequence goes on from CBDUST010000052.1 coordinate 3,930, forward strand.
GCGACCTGCCGGTGTGTACGCCGTGGGCCGAGGCCGTGATCGACGAGATTCTGGAGCAGTTGATCGCAAAGGACGGCTGCGATGCGATCGTGTTCGGCCCAATGCTACAGGGTTCGGATCGGATCAATGCGGTGCGCACCGCGGCGCGGGAACGCACGGATCTGGTTTCGGTTTACCGCGATCGCGTCGTGACTCAGCAGATTACCGTCGAGCTGCCGGGATCGACCCAAGGATACCTCAGCTCCCTTTCCAAGAATCAGCGATTCAATCTGCGAAAAGGTTGGAGACGGCTCACCGATGATCATGATGTTGACGTGGCCGTAGTTACCGAGCCGGCCGAGGTAGCCAAAGAATTCGACGACTTCGTGCAGATGCACACCAAGCAATGGCAGGCGAAGGGAATGCTCGGGCACTTCGAAGATTGGCCCGGGGCTGAGGCTTTCAATCGATCAGTCGTTGAGGTGATGAGCAAGATGAATCGTGTACGGCTCCTGCGCGTGCGTGCTGACGATCATGTCGTGGCGCGGCAGTTCAGCCTGGTGTTCGGGAATAGCTGCTATTGTCGGCTGGCGGCACGGTCCGTTCATCGCAGCTGGGACAAATACGGAATTGGACGCCTCAGCCTATTGAAATTGTTCGAGCGTTTGATCGAAGAGGATGTGCGCCAAGTCGATGTCGGCACGGGCCAGTACGAATACAAGTTGCGACTTGGAGGTGAAGAGCACAACGTCCGGTCGATCCTTGTCGTGTGCAATCGACGCAGCGTCCGACACCGAGCGAGAATCTTCTGCACCTTGGCCGACGTGATCGATCGATTCTATTACCGACTCTGGTACTGCCGGATTGCACCTCGGCTATCCGGTCGCCACGGACCACTGTGGACGAAGTGGGTCAGGTCGCGCGTGTAGATCGTTTAACGTCGTAGCGTTGGTCGTGTTGTTGTCATGATCATTTCAATTCAGAACAGATTGCGATATTGGTTTCGCTTGGCCGTCTACGGCGCCGGTCCGGGTTCGGTTATTCGCCGACTCCTCCCTCGGCATCAAGCACCGAAGATCCACGAGACAGCCGAGTACTGGAACCAGGAACTGTCCGGGCGCATGTCAGTTCCGAACATCAACGGCCGAATCAGCAACGCGATGCGCGATATGACCTCCGTCCTGCTGATTCGGCAATGCGGGCTGTCACCGACGTCTGTGCTTGATCTGGGCTGCGGCTTCGGCGATTTGGCGCAGGCGCTCGCCGGAGCGGGAGTGCAGCGATACATCGGCGTAGATCTCAGCGACTACGTCATCGAGCACGCTCAGAGTCAATACCCGTCATGGCCGGTGGCAAGACAGTGTGATCTCTCGTTCCACAATGCGGATCTTCGCGAGTTTGTGCCTCAAGACGACGACCAATTTGACGTTATTGTCTTCAACGAGGTGCTGAAGTACGTGACTGTGGATGAAGCGGTTGAGCAACTCAAGCGGTATGTTCGTTGGTTAGCGCCTCATGGGATTTTCTGCGTAAACATCACCGATGACCCGAAGAGCCGAGCAATCTTCCGAGCGCTGAACAAGAATTTCTCTTGGGTGTATGGTGTGATCTATCAGCAGCGCCCGGAGAAGCCGCGGTTTCGCATTACTCGCAGCAACGCTACTCCCGCGTACCTCGTGGGGTTGTTCGGCAAGGCGGCGTGACTCGTCCGATGGGTGATCTACTTCAGCGAGCAGTCCATCAGAATGTACGTCTACGACAATCGCGGCCCGATCGTTCGTCTGATCTGGCTCTGTTCAGCCATCGTGTGGTGGTTTGCGGCGCGCTGCGGGTTCGTGAGGCGACCCGCCGTTGTCACGCTGTGTTACCACGGGGTCACGCCCCGTCAACATCGACGATTTGAGTGTCAGATGAAGATTCTCGCCGATCGAGCCGTCCCCGTCGATGCTGTCGGGTTCTGCCAACGCAGACGATGGGCGCGGCCGAGCGTCTGCGTGACGTTCGACGACGGTTTCGCCAACTTATTGGACCATGCCTTGCCTGCGACGCGCGAGCTCGGCATTCCGGTCACAGTGTTCATGGTCATGGAGAATCTCGGATCTCTGCCGAGATGGACAATGGAATACGAACAGTCCGATGCCGCCCAGTTGACGATGTCGGAATCGCAGATCACGCGGGCAGCGACTGATCCGTTGTGTCGATTTGCGTCCCATAGTCTGACGCATCCGCGGCTGACGAACATTCCGTTGAGTCAGGCGAAGCGGGAGCTGGCCGAATCTAGGACGCAGCTGGCGCAGGTGCTCGGACGGCCTGTCGATGACTTCGCATTCCCGCATGGCGTCTGCAGCGCACAGCTCATCACCGAGGCGTTTACGAGTGGGTATCGACGGGTCCATACGCTCGGCCCTATTTGGAAAGGGTTTGACAGCAGCCGGGGCCAAGTGATCGCTCGCATGAAGATGTCGCCGGACGTTTGGATGCTCGAGTTCCGCTTGACGGTCAGCGGCGCTTACGAGTGGCTTTGGTTGGTGCGTCGAGTCTTGCACCGGCTTGCCCGCCTCGTGGACGCTGAGGGGTCAGCCAGGGGGGCGGTGGTTCCAGCCAAGGCGTCGGGGGCATGACTTTCGATCGTCGAGGTCGAGGCACGGCCTCGGCGACCGAGACAAGCACTTGGTTGATCGCCCCGACCGATCTCCTTGGGTTGGCACGTTGCAGATAGTTGGGTCGCCGAGGCAGTTCCTATCGGTCTTGCCGTGCTTTGCCGGTACAAGTCTCCTTGCCTGCCCAGATCGGATCACTTCTCTGACTTGAATTGAAGTGGACCTATAACGGCGACGATACCCAACACGATGCTGCAAATAGAGTTGCAGCGAAGGATTTCCTATGGCCATGGTAGCCACAGAACATCAGCGAGCTCTACCGCGCGGCCGAAGAACCAGAATCCTTGCCGTTGCCTCCGGCGGCGGGCACTGGGTGCAGTTGCTTCGCCTTCGTCCCGCACTTGCCGAGCACGATGTCACGTACGTGAGTGTGGACAAGCGATATCGAAGTGATATTAGCCCAGCCCAATTTCGAGTTGTGAATGATGCGACGCGACAAGACTGGGTAGCTCTAGGGTTCTTGGCTATTCGCCTACTGTGGATTTTGGTTCGCGTGAGACCGGACACAATCGTGACGACCGGCGCAGCGCCCGGCTACTTCGCTGTTCGGCTTGGCAAACTCCTTGGGGTGAGAACAATCTGGATTGACAGTATTGCGAACGTTGAACGACTGTCGCTGTCAGGTGGACAGGTTGGGCCTTACGCGGACCTTTGGCTGACGCAATGGCCTCACCTGGCCGGTGTCGGTGGGCCGCACTTTGCAGGAGCCGTGCTGTGATTTTCGTGACAGTGGGATCACAGATGCCGTTTGATCGGCTGATTCGGACGGTTGACGACTGGGCCGGCCGGCGCCAGACACCGCGGATATTTGCCCAGATTGCCGGCGGCGGCTATCTGCCCAATCACATGCAATGGCAGCGATTCATTTCACCGGCTGAGTACCGGCGACGCGTATTCGAGTCGAAGTTGATCATCGCTCACGCCGGGATGGGAACCGTTATCACGGCGCTTGAGTTCGGTCGGCCGCTGGTAGTGATGCCGCGCCGCGGCGGGCTTGGCGAGACCCGCAACGATCATCAAGTTGCCACCGCCACACGGTTGGCTGAGTCGGGGTGCGCCAGCGTTGCAATGAACGAGGACGAAATGATCCGCCTGCTTGCTTCGTTGGAAAAGCTCACCGCACCTGGCGTTGTTGCGTCACATGCCTCGGTCGAACTCCTTTGCGCGGTGCGGGATTTTCTTTCGGGCTCCGCGCAGCCAAGTCGTATTCTTGATGTCACCAACCATCCGTTTCCACCCATCAAGGAGGAATTGGCGCATGCCAAGGCTGCTTGACATTGCGGTGGCATCCGACGAACGGATCTTCGATGGCGTCATCTGCTTCGGTGGCGAAGATTGGTGGTACCACAATCGTGGTCACTACGACATTCGGATGATGCGCCAGCTGAGCAACTACGTGCCTGTGCTGTACATGAACTCCCTCGGCATGCGAGCACCCGATCCACGGGAGGGCGCGATGTTCTTTCGCCGCATCCTTCGCAAGCTCGGCAGTTTCAGACGAGGGTTCGTTCGCGTGGATGAGCACTTTGGTGTTCTGAGCCCGATCTCAATTCCCGGAGAGCGCGGCGCGATTATCACAAAGCGTTGGCTCGCCAAGCGCGTCGCCGTGGCGGCTGCATCGATGGATATCATGCGCCCGCTCGTGTGGGTTGCCTGTCCGACCGCGGACGGCGTCGTTGACGCGATTGACCGGGTCGGGCTCGTCTATCAACGGACCGATCGCTACGAGTGTTATCCCGGTGTTCAGCAGAGCCGAATCAAGGCTTGTGACGATCGTCTCAAGTCCCGAGCGGATATCACGGTCTTCTGCGGCGATCTGCTCTTTGCGCGAGAGTCTGCGGAGTGTCGCAACGCATGCCTGATCGACCACGGATTTGACTTGGAGCGATTTGAGCGAGTCTGTCGGGGACAAAATCCGGAGCCGAGCGATATCGCGGGCCTCGACCGACCGCGCGTGGGATTTGTCGGTGGAATCGACAGTCACACCTTCGACGTGCGGCTCTTCATCGAAACCGCCAAACAGCTTCCAGAGATTCAGTTTGTACTTGTTGGCGCGTGCTCCTTGCCGGCCGGTTGGTGTGAGCTACCCAACGTCGCGCTGCTTGGTCAGAAACCGTATGAGCACGTGGCCGACTATATGGCGGCGTGCGACGTGCTCATCATGCCGTGGCGGCGCAACCAGTGGATCGAAGCATGCAATCCCGTCAAGCTCAAAGAGTACTTAGCGGTCGGCCGGCCCATTGTTTCCACCGAATTCAATCAGCTTCGCCGGTACGACGAACAGATTCGCGTTGCTTCGACGCCGCAGGCGTTCCGTCAGGGAATCCTCGATGCATTGTGCGATCCCGGAGATGAACAGCTCCGACGAGAGCGAGTTGCCGGTCATAGTTGGAGTCAAGCCGTCAGCGAGTTGCTCGTTCAGCTGCGTGACGGAGGGCTGACTCCAGCTGACAATCCGAGGATCGTCCGGAACGACGAAGCGGTCAAGCCGGCGCAAGCGGCTCTGCCGCAGCTGCGTTTGGTTGGCGGCGACTGGCCGAATGAGATGAACGGACGACGACCGGGGCTCCGCGCCGCTGTGGTGCTTGCCGGGGGTCTAAGACCTTCGCCGTTGGTCGAGGCGGCCGGCCGATCGGTCCTCGATCTGTACCTTACGCAAAAAAGCACCGTTCTTGACGTCTTGGTACGACAACTGTCATCGCTGCCAGCCTGGGACGACAGTCCACTTTCGATCCGTGTTGCCCACAATTCCCGGGTACCGGCGCCGTGGCCCGAGACCCAGGCTGTCAACGTGCGGTTCGAGCAGGATCCACAGCCTTACCGTGGTCCGGCGGGCCTCGTCGCAGACCTCTGTGCCGGTTACGCCGAACATGAGCACGTGCTCGTCGTCGAGGCCGGCCGAGTTCTCACCTGTGACATCGAAGCAATGTGGCATGATCATTTGGCCAACGGTGCCGACGTCACTGTCGGTTGCAATGAGGATCAAAGTCCGGCGGGCGTGTATATCACCAGGTGCGGCGCGTTACGCGGCATCTCGCCAATAGGGTTTGTGGACATCAAGGAGCAGTGGTTGGCTTGTGCCCGTGAGCAGGGACTGCGGGTCCGTGTACACGAGTTTTCGAGCCCGGGATCCATCCCGCTGCGGACCCGAGCCGACTTCCTTGTGGCCGCGCGATACTTGGATAACCAGTTTGGTCCGGGTTCCGGACTATCTACCGATAGGTTGAACCGAGATGCCGATGGTCGCAGCCAGCTTCGCGTGATCGGTCATGGCGTCGCCGTCGGCCCCAATGTCCGTATAAACAACGCTGTGATCATGCCCGGGGCCGTGATAGGCGGTGGAGCATTGATCGAACAATCCGTGGTTTGTCCCGGAGCGGTGATTGAGCCGAAGGTTCGTGTTGTCAACGCGGTCGTAAGCACCAGCGGATTTCATATTGATGAACTTGCCACAACGGTCTCGACTTCGGGGCAGTTGTATGAATTAGACTCGCATTCTAAAGCAGCTTGAAGACAAAGAGTGAGGGAGGGGGGCCGCCATGAGCGAATCCACCCGAGATTACATCCGGACGGATACAGACGAACTTATTGACGAACCGATTGGCGTGGCGCGAACCAATCCGCTGCAGATCATCCATCGGCAGCTGCGTGGGCGATATCGCGTAGCGTTCCTGCTGACTGTTCTGTTGGGTCTTTGCGGCGGGCTCACCGGTTATGCGCTGATCACGCCTCAGTATGAGAGCGTCGGCCTGGTTCAAGTTGCCCCGACGTTGCCGGCCGTTCTCTACGAAAGTGAAGAGAACCGGATCCCACCACTGTTTGATTCGTTCATCACCACGCAGGCCGCCTTGCTTCGCAGCACGGAACTCCTGGAAGACGCCTTGGAGAACGGCGGGCTGATTGAGGCCGGTTGGGAGTCTGGACCTCAGGGCGTTGCCCGTCTGCAAAATGCACTCGTGGCTCGGCGCAACCGCCTGGAACAGGTGATATCGGTTCGCGTCACCCACGCACAGCCGCAGCTTGCCCAGGCCGCAGTGAATGCGCTCTTGTCGACGTATGTGCAGCGAGAAGACAATCGGTCCGGAATGACAAACTCGGCACGCGAACACCAGCTCATGGAACGTCAGGTGCAGTTGGAACGGAAGCTAGACAGCCTGAAAGCGCGAACGCTCGAGGCGTCTGATCATCTTGGAGCCACGGCTATTCAGCTCCGGCACACGGTCAAGCTGCATGAACTTGAGGTACTTGATCAGAACCTCGCTGATCTGGCGTTGGCAGCCTCGGTGCTGGAGCTACCGAACGGCGCCGAGAGCAGCGCCAAGATTCTCGCAAACCTGGATATCACGTTGACAGGCGTCCGAGTTGACGAGCAACTCGAAGACCTACAACGGCAGGAGTCCGAGCTAACCGGTCAGCTCGCCACGCTCAGCCGCAAGCTCAAGCCGAAGCATCCGGTGATGATCGAGAAGCTGCGGCGACTCGATGCGGTTCGAGTGCAGACTCGGCGGCGCGAGGCTGAAATCGCAAGTGAGGCCGGCGAATCTGCAGACGCCGTGGCCGTTGGGGCGGGAACACCGGCAGATCGCATTCGCCACGCAGCGTCCATTTATCAATCGCTTCGTGATCAGGCCAACGCCGAGGCAGCCCATTTGGGTCGACAGCGATCAGAATTGGCCGAACTTCACGCCGAATCCGAGGATGCGAAAGAGCGCCTTGACGAAACACGAACCCGTCTGGACCAGCTTCGAGTGGAGCAGGGGCTAGAAAAGAAGGCTCGAATCAGCATTTTAGCGCTCGGAAATCTTCCCTTGGCACCGGCTTCTGACAAACGAGCGGGCACGATGTTCATTAGTACGATGTTCGGCGCCGGGCTTGCAGTCGGGATCGTCGTCCTATTCGGCCTGGCTCGTGCACGGTGCCGATTTGCCGAGGATCTGGACGTTCTTCAGGACGAGGCGCCTGTCATCGGCGTGGTCCCGGACATCAGCGGTGACTCCCATGACGCTAAGGCGCAGGCGGGTATTGTTGTGCATCAGTTGTGTAGCGCGCTGAACCTGACCTCCAAGGGCGATCGACATCCGGTGTACGCCGTCACCAGTCCGTCGTGCGGCGACGGCAAGACGAGCATAGCGTTGGCCATGGGCGCTTCGTTTGCCGCTGCCGGGTGCAAGACGCTCGTTGCCGACGTCGACCTTATTGCGCAGGGGCTGACTCGCCATTTGAAGCTCCAGTCGAAGAACGGATTGTGTCAGGCGCTGGGCATGGCTGAAGGAGCCGGAAAGGTGCATCGCACAACGACCGCGAATCTATGGATGATGCCGACAGGTCGGCCCAAGACCATGGCGCCTCAGCAACTCTCGCCGTCCAAACTCAACTGGTTGATCGATGCCCTGCGCGATCGGTTCGAGGTGATCGTACTCGACACCGGTCCGATCTTGGAAAGTCTGGAGGCGCCGATCGCCGTCGGCGTCGCGGATCGAACCGTGGTCGTTACCTCCACTGGGAGTAAACTGGGCGACATCCGGGCGGCGCTGGCACGACTCGAACAGATCGGTGTGTATTGTCAGGGGTTGGTATTGAACAAAGCCGCTGCTGCGGATTGTCGATACGCCGCGGCGCTCAATGCGCGCACCAACGAATGGGCCGAGCGTCTTTCGCTCCGAACAACCAGCGAGCGGATAGCGACGGTGAAGGAATCTGCGAAGAACGATGATCAGCAGGCATCTGATCCCCCTGATCAAAAGGACGAACCTCGCCTCCGCTTGACTCAGCCGCCTATCGAGCAGACGCCCGATCACCTGATGCACGACGACGAAGAGGAGAGACGAGCCGCGTGAGTTGCGCGCCCGGGGGATAAGAGAGGATGGGACAATTCATCGATTACAACTCGCAGCCGAGCGGGTTCGCTGAGGCTGGCGGCTCGGCCCTCAGCACGGCCGGTGGCGTATCGTCGGTCCGAACCATTTCGGTTGTTCATCGAGGGCGATGCGCAACCGACCTCTCACATGCTTCGCTTTACCTTCTTGTCGCGTCGAGCGATCAGGCTCCGAGTCGAGACGATCTTGCCCAGGTGAACGCCAGGCAATTGCGATCGCTCGCGCCCGGGATATGGAAGGTCCATCGATCTGCCGATGTGTACCGCGAACGAGTCATGGCGGACGAGGGCAATGAACTGGTCTGCGTGCGGCGAGAATATGGACGTCCGGGCTCTAAGAATGCCGCCATGGTCGTGACATCCGATGCGCAGGTTGCACGGCAATGGGTACGCGCTTGTTCCGATCGGCAGGCGCGCCGCAGGCTTGAAAGAGCGATCGACGAAGGCTCTACGGCCCGATCGCAAACACGCCGGGGCCTCCGACAGCGAATCGCAGGTCTCTCAGCGAAGCGGCTCTTCGACATCGCCTTCAGCTCGATTGCATTGCTCTTGACGGCGCCGCTGTTCCCGATTGTGATGCTGGCGATCTGGCTCGAGGATGGGTCGCCGGTCTTCTTCGTGCATCGCCGCCAGTCGATCGGCGGTCACGAATTTGGCTGCATCAAGTTCCGCGTGATGCGCCCGGACGCTGAGCGAGTCAAAGCCGTCCTCGGTTCGCAGAACCGCTCGGACGGCCCGCAGTTCTTCTTGCCCGATGATCCGCGCTTGCTCAAAGTCGGTTGGTTCCTTCGACGCTGGAATATTGACGAGCTGCCGCAGTTTATTAACGTTCTACTGGGCCACATGAGCGTCGTCGGCCCTCGCCCCAGCCCCGACCACGAGAACCAGTTCTGCCCTACGTGGCGCGAGGCGCGCTTGAGCGTTCGCCCTGGGTTGACCGGTCTCTGGCAGGTCTGCCGGACGCGCAAGCCCAAGGTCGATTTCCAGGAGTGGATCCGCTACGACTTGGAATACATCGAGCAGCGAACTTGGCTGATGGATTTGTCGATCATTCTCAGGACGCCGCTGGCGATCTTCGGAAACCCGGCTCGCGCGGTTGACGACGCAGTGTAAGTAACGCACGGTAATTTCTGTTGGGCCATGTGAGTTGGAGCACGGAGTGCTTCGTCGTGTCGTGCTGGGCTCATCTGAACCGTTCGCCAACAACGAAGCCCCCCGAGCACTCCTTTTTTCTCCCCTCGGAAACTAATCGGGAGTGTCGGGGGGCGGTTGTTTTCCCGGCGCGTGAGGCAGACATAGCGCTCGGCGCGCATGGCCGCTCTACCCTACCGGCGCGTTTTTTATGCAGCCCCCTGTTGCGCTGCGTGCACGCGTTTGCCTCTAGTAATGCACGAGGCGATTGAGGATCGTTGACGCGTACTCTACGAACCTACTACCAAAACAGACGAAGGCAAGTCGAATTCCACAGTCTGCGCAGATTGCCTCAGTTGTTTCTTAGTGCGTGAATTCCGTCACAGACGACTTGCGAACCGGATGTGTGCCGCTTGCGCGCATACCTCTCAAATGCAGTGAACGGATCATGCTCTCGATTCGTCTCGTCCGATGAGTCGATCAAGTACCATGTCCTGCGGAACGACTTAAGTGACCAACTCAGCACACAACAAGACCTTGGGCGCTGCAACAGTTGTGAGAGGCGGCATCGGTGGTCTGCTCATGGGACTGGCGAACCTCGTCCCAGGGCTGTCCGGCGGGACGATGCTCCTGGCGGTCGGCGTCTACCCAGAAGTTGTTCGCAGTGTTGCGGAAGTCTCGACTTTCCGGATTCGAGCAAAGTCAGTCCTACTGCTGGCTTGCGTCATCGGTGCGGCCTTGCTGGCCATCGCATCCCTCGCCGGCGTCGTGAAGGACTTGGTTGTCGATCACCGCTGGAGTATGTACAGCCTGTTCATTGGGCTGACGCTTGGCGGCGCTCCGCTCCTTTGGCGCATGCTTCGCCCGATCAACACGGCCGCTGTCATGGCGTCGATCGCCGGCATACTCGCCATGGTGGGTCTGGTACTCGCACAATCCAGCATGGCCCCAGCCGGAGCGACCGACGACACCCGACATATTCTCATGCTGGTGCTCGCCGGTGCGGCTGGTGGCGCTGCGATGATCCTGCCCGGAGTCTCCGGCGGATACCTGCTGCTAGTCCTTGGTCAGTACGTCGTGATTCTGACCGCCATCGATGGCGCCCGTCATGCCGTCACGGGCCGCGATTGGGCGCTCTTGGGCGATGCGATGTGGGTTCTCGTTCCGGTCGGAAGCGGCGTTATCGTCGGCATAGTGGGCGTGAGCAATCTCGTCAAATTCTTGCTCGATCGGTTTCCCAAGGTGACCCTTGGGTTCTTGCTGGGCCTACTACTCGGCGCCGTCGTCGGCCTCTGGCCATTCCAGCGCCCGGAGCCCCCGAACATCGGCGACACGCTCCAGGGCCAGCTTGTCACTGAGCAGAACATGGCGTCCTTCGCCACCGAAGATTGGTCCACTGCGTTTTTCTCTCCCAGCCTTGGGCAAGTGCTCGGCTCACTGGGACTGATCGTCGCCGGCTTTATCATCTGCACGGCCATCGCCCATATCGGTACAAAAGCGGATCAAAACGGGTCCAACTGACGGTCCTTTGGCCGATATCACTTGTCGATCGAAATCGCTCGACGCACCGCATGGAGGCGCTGCGTGTCTCAGACCGCCATCATCATTGGTCAGCGTGTAAACTGTCGTCAACTCGAGCGACAACTGGACTTGCTGCGCGATCGGCCGATCACTTTGGGATGGGTACTGACTGACAACGATGCAGAAACGGATCGTCTGGAAGATGATGCGCCGACGCTCGGTGCGATCGAGCAACTCGAAGCGATTGTCGCGCGACGACGACCATCGCTGGCGATCGTTTCACTGCCGGCCGTGATGATTGAGTTGATCACCAGGATCCGAACACGGTTGCGCCGGCTCGAAGTTCCTGATCGGTTCATTGCGACGCTCGAAGATCAACTTGCCGGCGTCGGCCCGCGATCGGTTCCTCAGCTTGACTTGTCCGCGTTGATTGATCGTTCTCCTCGGATGATCGATCAAGAAGCGGTGCGGACGCTCATCAAGGGCAAGCGCGTCCTGATTACCGGGGCGGGCGGCTCCATCGGCGGCGAACTAGCGCGAATTGCTGCGACGCTCGATCCGGCCCAACTGATTCTTGTCGATCGATCGGAAAACGCACTTTTTGAAATCGATCGACAGATCGCGCGGCGAGCGCCTGATCTTTCACGGCGTGCCGTGCTTCACGATGTCGTCGAGGCGGAGGCGACGAAAGCGCATTTTCAGCTCGTGCAACCGGAACTTGTCTTCCATGCGGCCGCCCACAAACATGTTCCACTGATGGAGGACCATCCAGCTGCAGCCGTTGATAACAATCTGTTTGGAACGAAGTCTGTCGTCGATGCTGCGGACGCTGTTGGCGTTGAACGATTTGTCATGATCAGCACTGACAAAGCCGTCAGGCCGCGCTCGATCATGGGGATGACCAAACGGTTAGCAGAATGCTACGTTCAGTTTGTCGGTACGCGATCACAAACGCAGTTTGCGATGGTTCGATTCGGCAACGTGATCGGATCGACCGGAAGTGTGCTTGAGATATGGGCAAGGCAACTCGCCGATGGCGGACCGATCACCGTCACCGATCCCCAAATGACGAGGTACTTCATGACGATTCCCGAGGCAGCGGCGCTCGTCATGCAAAGCGCGGCGCTACTCGATGCGCCGTCTTCAGCCGGCGACGTCTTCGTGTTGGATATGGGTGAGCCGTTACGAATCGTGGATCTGGCTCGACGGTTCATCGAAGCGCATGGCTTGAGCGCCCAACTTCCGGGGGCGGAGGCGGCTCCATCCACGTCGGCCGGTCAGATGCGCATCGTCTTCACCGGAGCGCGGCCTGGCGAAAAATTACACGAGCAATTGGCGCGCGAACCTGACGGGCTCGAGCCGACGACGCATCCAGATATCTTGGCAGTGAAATTGCCTGAGCCTGATGAAGCGCAGATCGATCAAATGTTGACCGAACTCTCGCCGCAGCATCGCAGCGGGGACCGTGTGGGTGTCGCCGCGATCGTGCGTCGACTGATCGCGTCGGAGCTGCACCCCGCTGCGGCGTAGAAGTGGTTGAAATGAAACGTCTTACGAGTATTTCCCAATGACCCCCATGCCCCCCAGCTTGCATCTGAGGTCCACTAGCAGGATCATGTCGCCCAATCCCGGGGGCCCAGCCACGGGTGGATGCGGCGAGCAAGGGGCCAAGCTTCGGGATCCATTATGAGCCATCCAAACGGACTGCTGAACGATACCGAGCCTGACAGCGTACGTGATCAAGCTGACGCGTTGTTGGACAAGCTGATTGCTGAGCGGGTGCGGTCCGAGCGCAGGCTGGCCGAGGCTGGCCGAGCCGACCCTTTGAAGCTGGTCACCGGCCGAAGCGCCATCGACAACGCCATCGCCGCCACGCGCGAGATGATTCGCGATGTTGACGAGCTGGTCGTTGACAATGTCGTGCATCACAACGGGACGACGCCGCCGCTTATCGAATCTATTCGCGCAGCCGCGCAAACGGTGCGATGACCAAATCGTCGTCCAGAGGCCGTTCGAAGAAGAGCTCAACCAGTCGATCCGCGCCGCGCCGCGTAAACGACGGCGGTGTGTATATCGCGTTCGTGCTCGGCGGCGCTTTTGCCATGCTGCTATGGTCGATCGCCGCTCCGGACTCGTGGAAGTCCGGCCTGATTGGCTACATCATCGCCCTGGCGTTCCTTGTCAACCTCTACGGGTGGCGAGCGTACCTTGGTGGTCATCTCTCCGGATGGCAACAGTCCCTGGCGCGCCTTCCGCTGCGATGCGTTGGATATGGAACCAAAGGCGGTCGCCCGATCGAGGCCGCTCATGGGGCGCCCAGTGTCCAGATGATCCTCTTTGTGAGTCTCGCCACAAGCGCAGTGATGATTCTACTTCTCAGCTGGTTGTTGGATATTTGGTAGATTTGCAGATTATTGTGCCGCAAGCCGCGTCCGATCGACGCGGCATTTTTTTTGCGCGAGATGGTACACTTGATCCTATGAATCCAATCCCCCTTCGAATCAAACGTCTCTCGCCGCACGCGATTGTGCCTGCCTATCAATCCGAGCATGCTGCGGGCATGGACTTGCACTGTGCGAACGAAAGCTCAGTCACGATCCAACCTGGGGACATCAGTCGTATTCCATGCGGGTTTGCCATGGCGTTGCCGCCGGGCTTTGAAGCACAGATACGCCCGCGCAGCGGGCTGGCAACCAAGTTCGGTATCTCCATCCCCAACGCGCCCGGAACGATCGACGCGGATTATCGTGGGCAGGTCATTGTCGCACTCATAAACCTAGGCAAGGAACCGTTTGTCGTCGAGCCGAAGATGCGTATCGCGCAAATGGTCGTCGCGCCGGTCGAGCGCTGCGCCGTTGCCGAAGTTGAAGAGTTGGACGAAACGGTCCGTGGAGCCGGCGGCTTCGGCAGCACCGGCGCTTAAAGGGCCCATGGACCTAGAGCAGTCTCACTGAAGACGTAGCGCCTGCGTGCGCTAGTCGCCTAGCGTGAGATAAATTTGCCGGTCCCAACCGGTCGATCGGCGCGATGGTCCGGTGGTACGGGCATCCTGCCCGTGCAAATGTCACGCCATGATAAGTCGCACGGGCAGGATGCCCGTGCCACCGGACCGTCACACGGACGACGTTCCGATTGACTCGGGATGCCACCAGTCTTGAGACAGCTACCTAACCGGCCGTCGATGCCAACCGGCTTGCCGCTTCGCCCACTGCAACGATCGGGCACGGTTTCGCTGACTCTTCTTGCAGCAACAGCTCCCAATACCCCACATCATGCCACTGATCGAACTTCCACCCAACTCTTTCAAATAGCGCCGCGCGCTTGAAACCAAACGATTCGTGCAAACGCACACTTGCTTCGTTGGGTTGGGTGATGCCGGCCAGAAGCGTGTGATAGCCTTGCGCCTTGAGCGTCGGAACGAGTTGGTCGTACAGCGCCTTGCCGATGCCTTGGCCGTGATGATCCGGATGCACATACACGGTCACTTCGGCGCTATGGGTATAGGCGCAACGCCCCTTCCACGGAGCGGCCTTAGCGAACCCAATGATGGTGTTGGCGTCGTCGACCGCCACGAGATACGGGTACATTTCGTGCGTCTTGCTCCATTCCTCCTGCCACGGCTCGATTGGTTCCGGCTCAAGTGCAAAATTAGCCGCAGTATTGATCGCCGCCCAATTGCTGATCGCAAGGATGGCAGGCAGATCATCAAATTCAGCAAGGCGGATGCGCATGATCAGTGGGTTCCTCAATCAAGCATAGTCTAGGTGTTGTGCCACGGTTCGACTCGCCGGTAGGGTACGGTGCCACGGCTCGGGTCGCCCGGGGCGAGAGAGCCGTGCAATCGCCACCGAACTAAGATAAACAGATTGACCGACAACTCGGCTCAGAGGTCGCTCCGAATGCATCGCAGTTTGTACAAGACACGCCGACGGTTCGAAATCGTGAACCAACCAAGATTCCTCACGTTCTCCTGCTACAAACGGCTACCGCTATTTGGGAACGACGCGATCAAGGATGAATTTGCGACGCGACTGGAACTGATCCATGCCCGACCGGGGTTCAAGCTGTTTGCATGGGTCGTTATGCCGGAGCATGTTCATCTCATCATTGTGCCGAATCTCGCTGAGATCAGTACGCCACAGATTCTCTCGGCTATCAAACGTCCGTTTGCCGAATACGCTCTGCGCCGATGGAAACAGCTTGAAGCGCCGATTCTGAAGAAGATTTGCGTTGCTACGAATCGATATCGTTTCTGGCAGGCTGGAGGAGGATATGACCGCAACCTTCGAGATGAGGCCGAGATGCTGCGGAAGGTTGAGTACGTACACGCCAACCCAGTCAACCGTGGACTTGTCGATAAGCCCGTGGATTGGCGATGGTCCTCTGCACGTTGGTACGCAGGGTTTACTGACGGGCCGGTTGACATTGATCGGGGGTCGGACACGGCTCTCCGCTGCGCGGGCGAGCCGTGGCACCGGCGCGTTTTTCTACAACAGTTTCAACGACTCCA
>CBDUST010000053.1:0-19487 GCA_965369945.1 uncultured bacterium
GCTTCTCCAAACAAAGTCAAAGAGCAGGCAGGATCCGCTGAACTTCCCAATCAGACTGAACAACAAGCTCGCAGCCCTTGCAGGCGTCGTCTCAAGAAGCCAGGGACGGCCGACGAATCAAAGTTACGATGTGTTCAACGATCTGAACGCGCAAGTGCAGGTCGAGTTGGCCGCGCTCGCCCAGATCATGGAAACGGATGTGCCCGAATTCAATCAACTGGTGCGCGATCACGATGTCCCAGCGATCGTTGTTGATGAGCCTGATCGAGCAGATGAGTGATCGGCGCAAGAAATGTGATCGATGCAACGAACCGATCCGAGCTTTCCAAAGCGGGCGAACGGACTCGAACCGTCAACATTCAGCTTGGAAGGCTGACGCTCTACCAATTGAGCTACGCCCGCTTGATGGGAGGATGATAGCTCCGATCGCGGCAATGTTCACGCGGGGAGTTTCCCGACGATCAATATCCCAAGTCGCGGACTTGTTGAGATCGCTTATGACGCTGCTTGTGTCGTTGCGGCGCTCTGAACCGCAGCCTTGATCTCGTCAAACGGCACCTGTACGCGCGGATCTTCAGTGACCCAACAATGGGCAACCTTGCCGTCGGCTCCGATGACAAACACTGCTCGCTTGGCAACGCCCTTGAGGCCGACGAGGTCGTCGTGCAGGCCTCCATACTGCGGGCAAACTTCCTTGTTGAAATCCGAAAGGATGGGGAATGGAATCTGCTGATCCTCGCGGAAGCGGTCTACTGCGAAAGGACTATCAACAGTAATGCCAAAGACCTTGGCGTCCAGCCCTTCCCATTGACTCCATGTGTCGCGAAAATGGCACAGTTCATCCGTGCAGACCGGGCTGAACGCAAACGGAAGGAATAAAAGGACGATTTTTTCGGTTCCAATCAGCGCTCCTACATCCACTTGCTCGCCCATTTTGCTTGGTAGCGAAAAGCCGGGGGCGGTATCACCTTGACGAATAGTCATCGTGAATCTCCTCAAAAGACAATCTGTGAGTCATTCGTCAGTACACCGTAGCGGGTTGTTGAGTTGGTCGCCAGTGAGCATGGGGCCAGCCCCGAGTTCGATTTCTAAGAGTATTTCTGTGCGCCATTTCGTGGGCCGAGCAGTCACAGGCTTCGAAGATCGCCTAGCATCAAAAGCGACTCGGTCTACCGGCCGATATCTGTTGGACGATGGAGGATTCCCGAACGATGAAGACGACCGTCTCAAAGCCTAAGACACTCGCCGAGCTACGTGCAAGTGGATGGCGGTCGAAAACCATCAAACAGGAACTTCGTGACAACTTCGTCGCAGCGTTGAGCGCCGGCGATGAACTTTTTCCAGGGATCATCGGCTTTGAAGATACGGTCATCCCTGAGATCAACAACGCGATCATCGCTGAACATGACATGCTGTTTCTTGGCGAAAAAGGCCAGGCTAAGAGTCGCCTGATGCGCTCGCTGATCCGATTCCTCGATGAGGAGCTACCTTATCTGGACTTGCCGGACTGCCCGGTTCATGAGGATCCGTATCATCCGATTACGACCCCGGGTCGAGAGTGTCTTGCGACGCGATCCGAGGATGAGATTGCGATCGCATGGTGGCCGCGCGAGGAGCGTTACGCGGAGCGACTTTCACCTGGGACGAAGTTTGCGGATGTGATCGGCGAGATTGACCCAGCCAAGTTGGCGGGCGGGGCGAGTCTGTCAGCCGAAGAGGCGTTGCACTTTGGTTTGATCCCTCGAATGCATCGGGGCATCTTCGCGATGAATGAACTACCCGACTTGGACGAACTCGTGCAGGTGGGTCTGTTCAACATCCTCGAAGAGCGGGATGTACAGATTCGCGGCTACCCAGTCAACTTCGAGATTGATGTGTTGATCCTCTTCTCGGCGAACCCGATGACGTACAACCGCTCGGGTAAGGTGATCCCACAACTCAAAGACCGCATCGGCTCAACGATCCAAACGCACTATCCGCGCGATCGCGACGCTGGCATTGCGATCATGAAGCAAGAAGCCGGCGTCAGCCTCGACGGCGATTATCCCGTTCTCGTGCCGCCGTTCATGGAAGAGATCGTCGAGCAGATCAGTATCTGCGCACGCAAGAGCAAGTACATTGATCAGCAATCCGGCGTCAGCGCGCGCTTCAGCATCGCCAACTATCGCACGATGATCGCTAATGCACGCCAGCGCGCGATTCGTCTCGGTGAGCGCCCGGCGGTTCCGCGCATCAGTGATCTTGGTCATCTGTATTCATCGAGTATTGGCAAGCTGGAATTGGACATGATGGGTAGCCACCAGATGACTGAGCGCCAGGTCATCGACGCGATCATGGCTGAGGCGATCCAAACGATCTTCGAGGAGTACGTTGATGAACACGGGCTCGGTGAGATCGGTGACATCTTTGCGCAAGGTGTGAAGATTGAGGTGGGCGACATGCTTCCGTCATCGGCCTATGCCGACCGACTTCAGCGCGTGCCTCCCGCATGGGAAAAAGCGTTCGAAGTGAACGCAGCGAACGAGCCAGGCGTTCGAGCATCATGCGTCGAGTTCGTTCTCGCTGGCTTGTACGTGACCGATCGAATCTCCCGTTCGCAGCGTCACGGAAGGATCACGTATGAGACGTAGGGGTAATAAGTAACCAGAACGATCGTTCGGCTCACTACTATTGCCGTATTGTCTTGTTCGGCGCGTTCCAATGCCAGTCGAGGCATTTCTTGAACGAGTCGGTCCAATCGTCGTCTGGTTCGAGAGCCACTGGTTGGAACTTGAGAATGATCTCTGGTCGATCCGGTTTCGGGATCAGCCAGCGACCGAGAGTAAGTCGAAACTCAGACCAGCTTCCGGTTGAGGGCTCCATTGACACGGCCAGGATATCAAACTCCCCAAACCGATAGGGGCGGGTATCCTCTCCTGTTCGCGGATCCGTTCCACCCCGTGTACGTTGGGTTTCCACTACATAGTCTTCTGGCGGAAGGGTGCGATAGGCTTGGTTGGCTTTCATTGGTCGGCCGCCCTTCTTACGCTGCATCTTCACCTGAATCGATACCGTGCGGCGGTCTATCTCGACCAAGAAGTCATACGGCTGGTTACCACCCGGCGTGATATCGGATGCGTCTTTAAGCTCATCCAGGACTGCAATCTTAAAGTACGATTCCGCAATCAAGCCACGAATACCGCGCTTCGACAGATCGCTTGAACGCGAGATTGCCTCCAGTATGACCTCTGCCGGGACACCCAACTCCTCTTCAAGTGGATGTACTGCGAGTTGTGATCGCAAACGACGTAGCACCTCGCGCTGGATTCGCACGGGTGCCTTGCGGACCATCGCTATTAGCTCAGCAACGCTGGCGTTATCTTCGTCGAGTGTTGGTCTGCCAGCTGGATCCGACCGGTGGGCTACGGCATCAGCGCGCGACACCAACAATCGCCCGCCAATGCTGTAGGTTCTTAGTTTGCCTTTACTTACGAGCTTCTGGATTGCCTGGCGAGAAACGCCTCGAAGCCGCGCTGCTTCTGCCTGCGAAACCCACTCTTTCTCTTCAGCCTCTTGCGGCTTCTTTTTGGTTGACAATGTCAACTTCCTTCGCTACACTCTTCGCGGTAACCGGTTGAAGGCTATATGATCGCTCATCATCCGAACAAACCCCTACTCCCCCTGTCCTTGACATGACCAAACTAGCGCAGCCACAGTTCCGCTATCCATCGTTCCGTCCCCCGGGACTTCCCGCCGGAATCCAGCCATACTACAGCAGTAGCTTCGGACATGCGATCCACGGCGATAGTGCAGATGTTCTCATATCCATTCCCGACGACTCGGTGAATCTCGTGATAACGTCGCCCCCCTATGCGCTCCATTTTAAGAAGGAGTATGGGAACGCTGACAAGACGAATTACATCGACTGGTTCGCGCCCTTTGCACGCGAGATATTCCGCGTGCTCCGGGAAGATGGGAGCTTCGTTCTCAACATAGGAGGTAGTTACAACGCCGGCACACCAACACGTTCACTCTATCACTTTAAGCTGCTCATCTATCTAGTCGAAGAGATCGGATTCCACCTAGCGCAGGAGTTGTTTTGGTACAACCCGGCGAAAATGCCAATGCCGGCCGAGTGGGTCACTGTCCGGCGCATTCGCGTTAAGGACTCGGTGGAGCATGTGTGGTGGCTCGCCAAGACGCCTTGGCCGAAGGCAGATAACCGGAATGTGCTCCGACCCTACAGTCCCGACATGATCCGGCTCAATCAGCGAAAAATCCGACGAACCACAAGACCCTCTGGACACGCGATCAAGGAGTCCTTCAAGAGCGTCTCTCCGGGCGGCTCGATCACGTCGAATGTCGTTGATGACGGTACGCCGTCCGATTTCTTGGTATTCGGAAACAACGCCGCAAACGACCGCTACACGAAGCGTTGCAAGGATGCCGATATAAAACGCCATCCGGCACGATTCCCCGCGACGTTGCCGGAATTCTTCATCAGACTCCTAACAGACGAGGATGATCTTGTCGTCGATCCTTTTGCCGGCTCCAACACTACAGGGATGGTGGCGGAGAAGTTGGGCCGGAAATGGCTGGCGATTGAGAAAGTTGAGGAGTACTTGCAAGCGAGTCAGTACCGGTTTGATGATCCTCGTCTCAACAGCGACTCTTGACTGCCGTCGCCAGTTGCTCATGTCTGGTCAATCACCAATCCCACGCAATCGCCTCGGCGGAATCATCCACACCTATCAGGGATACGACCCGAAGAACTTTCCGCCGCCGACCGCCGAGCCGCCGGACATGGTTTCTGGCGCATTTGAGCACATGCTCATGTTCGGGAACATGCGCCGGTTGACCGAAGAGGAGCTGGCTCAGGCGGTTCATATCGACCCGAGCCAGATCAACGGGTTCGGCCCGAGTATTGACGCGCTGATTGCGATGCTCCTTGAACGGAAATACAAGATCCTCTCAACATATGAAACTGACCGTGTTCAGGAGCTTGCGCGTCGGGCCTATGTCGATCTTGGCCGTGATATGCAGCCGCCTGATTTACTCGTCAAGACATTTGATCGAGAGTTCGAGGCTGAGCAACTTCGTGATCTGGAAGCGCTGTGGTATCGCGTCGAGGACGAACAATCTCCGTTCGCGACACAACTATTGCACTTGGTCCAGCGGCTCGGTGAGAAGTATCAAATCGATGAACTCGCTGCGAAATATGACTTCACCGGCCGTTCACCGATGACCGTGCCCGAAGCGCTGGCGATCAAAGAAGAGCTTGAGATGATCGATCGGCTCTTGGAACAACTGCGCGAGGCTAGGGAGACGGCGCAGATCGGCGTGATCGACATGGAAGCCCTCGCTGAGTTCGCCGAGCCGGGTGATATCGAGCAGCTGGAATCGCTTCAACAACAGGTTCAGGATTACTTGCGAGAAATGGCAGAGCGCCAAGGCCTCGAGTTCACACGCGAGGGATACCAACTCACGCCCAAGGCTTTTCGTTTGTTCCAATCTCGAATCCTTGAACAGATCTTCGCGGACCTGCAATCAGCGCGCAGCGGTCGACACGCTGGTCCCATCGTTGGCGAAGGCGCAGTCGAATTGCCGCGCACCACGGAGTACGAGTTCGGTGACTCCCCCGCTCACATGGATATTCCCCAGTCAATGATGAACGCAATGATCCGTGACGGAGCGAGGCTTCCGATTCAACTGAAGCCGGAGGATATGGAGATCCATCAGACGCGCAACACGCCAAAATGTGCAACCGTTGTGGTGATGGACATGAGCGGGTCAATGCGCTACGACGGGCAGTTCATCAATGCCAAGCGAATGGCTCTCGCACTGGATGGATTGATCCGCAGCGAATATCCCGGTGATTTCCTCCAGATTGTCGAGATGTATACGTTCGCCAAGCCTCGGCACATTTCCGAGCTGCCGTCGCTTCTACCCAAGCCGGTCACGGTATTTGACTCGGTCGTGAGGCTGCGCGCGGATATGAGTGATGACCGGATCAGCGAGCTTGATATTCCGCCGCACTTCACGAACATACAACACGGCTTGCAGATTGCCCGGCAGTTCCTGGGCGCTCAAGACACACCGAACCGGCAGATCATTCTCATCACCGACGGATTGCCCACCGCTCACTTCGAAGGCGAACAGCTCTTCTTGCTCTATCCGCCCGATCCGCGCACCGAAGCGGCCACGATGCGCGAGGCGCAGTTGTGCGCTCGGGAAGGTGTGACGATCAACGTCTTCTTGCTACCCAATTGGGGGCAGACCCACGAGGATGTGCAGTTTGCGCACCGCATGGTCGAAGCAACCGACGGCCGAGTCTTCTTCACCGGCGGCAACGACCTGGATCGCTACGTGGTTTGGGACTACGTCTCGCGACGCCGGAGGATCATCGGATAACGTGGATCATGCACCCGAAGTGATGCGCCATGCGATCCTTTTCTCGGGCTCCCTTCTCGGCCTCAAATTGCTGATCCTGAATCGAATACTCCTGCCAAGTACAGCTGGATATGCTGTATGCTGGTGCCGACACGAGAGGAGCGCAGAATGCCGGAGAAGGACCCCATTGCCCCTGAGGACGCGAGCACTGACCGCGACCCGACGACCCTACGAGATCCAAAGTCTTCAGGTCAGCTCACTTCCGGCCAGCGAATAGGGCGATACATCATTCGCGAGATTCTGGGTGAGGGCGGCTTCGCCGTCGTGTATCTAGCCGAGCAAACCGAGCCCGTCCGCCGGCGTGTCGCGCTGAAGGTCATCAAGCTCGGCATGGATACCAAGCAGGTTATTGCCCGCTTCGAAGCTGAACGCCAAGCCCTGGCCATGATGGATCACCCCAACGTGGCCAAAGTATTCGACGCAGGTGTGAGTGATGACGGCCGGCCGTACTTCGTCATGGAACATGTTCCGGGCGTACCCATCACCGAACACTGTGATCGTCAGCGATTGAACATCGAGCAGCGGCTAGATTTGTTCACACAGGTCTGCGACGCCGTGCAGCACGCGCATCAAAAAGGCATTATCCACCGCGACATCAAGCCGAGCAACGTTCTCGTGTCGGCAAAGGAAGGCAGCGCCGTGCCGAAGGTGATCGACTTCGGCGTGGCCAAGGCGCTGCACCAGAAGCTCACCGAGAGAACGCTCATTACCGAGCAAGGTCAGTTCATCGGCACGCCGGAGTACATGTCGCCCGAGCAGGCGGAGATGACCGCGCAGGACATCGACACTCGCTCCGACATCTACTCGCTGGGCGTGCTGCTCTATGAATTGCTCACCGGCGCACTGCCGTTTGATCCGAAGAGCCTCCGCCAAGCTGCGTTTGCTGAGATTCAGCGGATCATCCGTGAAGAGGAGCCACCCAAGCCGAGCACGAAGCTGAGCAGTTTGGGCGATGCCTCCAGCACCAATGCCGACAATCGCAGGCTCGATACACGATCCCTGATGCGTGAACTGCGCGGCGACCTCGACTGGATCGTGATGAAGGCGCTGGAGAAGGACCGCCAGCGTCGGTATGAGACAGCAAACGCGTTCGCTATGGACCTCCAGCGGCACTTGGCCCACGAGCCGGTCCTGGCCGGTCCACCGAGTGCGATGTACCGGATGCGCAAGTTCGTGCGGCGCAACCGGACGGGCGTCATGGCCGGGACAATCGTTGTCGCTGCGCTCTGTGGGGCGACGGCCGTTTCGATCGGGTTCGCAGTCAGCGAGGCGGAGCAGCGTGCTTTGGCGGAGGGCCGCGAGCGGGAAGCAAAGATACAGGCCGAGATAGTGGAGGTCGTCAACGACTTCCTCAACGATGATCTCCTGGCGGCCGTCGCGCCTTCGGCCGACCCGGGCAAGGGCAAGGATGTTCTCATGCGCGAGGTGCTGGATGTCGCGTCGGAGAAGGTCGAGGAAGAATCACAACCTGGCGGTCGCTTTGCCGACAAGCCGCTGATCGAGGCCTCAATCCGTGCCACGCTAGGGAAAACGTACAGGAAGCTGGGCGAATATGCTGCAGCCGAACCTCACCTACAACGGGCGCAGCTGCTGCGGCGTCGTGAACTGGGCGAGGAGCATCCTGACACGCTGGCCTCCATGAACAGTCTCGCGATCCTGTACTGGAATCAGGGCCGGTACGACGAGGCGGAGGCGCTGTGCGTCACGACGCTTGAGATCCGAAGGCACATCCTGGGCGAGGAGGATCCGACCACGCTCGGCTCCATGAACCTTCTCGCGATCGTATACGTGGATCAGGGCCGCTTCGATGAGGCGGAGCAGCTGCAGCTCAAGACGCTGGAAATCAAGGAGCGTGTCCTGGGACAGGAGCATCGGAGCACGCTCGCATCCATACACAACCTCGCGCACTTGTACTGGAATCAGGGCCGTTACGACGAGGCGGAGCCACTGCACGTCAAGACGCTTCAGATCCAGAAACGCGTCTTGGGCGTGGAGCATCCGACCACGCTCGACTCCATGAACGGCCTCGCGCTCCTGTATGTGGATCAGGGGCGGTACGACGACGCGGAGGCGTTATATGTCAATATGCTGGAGATCCAGAACCGTATCTTGGGCGAGGAGCATCCGGATACGCTGCGATCCAAGGGTAACCTCGCGGGCCTGTACTGGAATCAGAGCCGGTATGACGAGGCGGAGCCACTGTTCGTGACGACGCTGGAGATCAAGACGCGCGTCTTGGGGGCGGAGCATCCGGAAACACTCCGGTCCATGGGCGACCTAGCGACTCTGTACAGGCGTCAGAACCGCTACGACGAGGCACAACCGCTGTACCTGCAGGCGCTGGAGATCAAGAAGCGCGTCCTTGGCGAGGAGCATCCAAGCACGCTCGACTCCACGAACAACCTCGCGAACCTGTACAGGGCTCAGGGCCGGTACGACGAGGCGGAGCCGTTGCAGGTCAAGACGCTGGAGATCAGGAAGCGCGTCCTGGGTGAAGAACATCCGGTAACCCTGTTTTCAATGATTAACCTGGCTAGGCTGTACTTCGACCAGGAGCGCTTCGAGGAGGCGGATGCGCTACAAGCGCAGGCTGTGGACGCATCGCGGCGCGCGTGGCCGGAAGGAACCTGGTTCACGGGGGCCTTCCGCGCTAGTCATGGGCGTACCTCGCTCGCGCTTCATCAATACCGGGAGGCGGAAGAAGCCCTCGTGGAGGCTCACGAGATCTTGATTGCCAGTCTGGGATCAGACCATGAGTGGACAATCGGCGCCGGCAAGGCTCTATCCGATCTTTACGACGCCTGGCACGAAGTGGAACCTGACAAGGGCTACGACGCCAAGGCCGCCCAGTGGCGCGCGAAACTCGAAGAGGGTCAAGAGCCATGAGTGACGCTGGGAGAAGATGTGGGGATTCTACTGTCCGACTTGCAGCAGCTTCTGAGTCAGTTGGGCGAAGTTCTGCGCTGCGGCTTTCAGTGAATGGCGCTCCTGCGCACGAGCTTCGGCCGCGTCACCCAACTGCTGGGCCAATCCAGGTTCCGACCACAGTCGATCGATCGCAGCCTTGAGCGCATCGTCATCACCGTGCTCCGTGACATAGCCCGTCTTGCCGTCGATGATGTGCTCGGGGATGCCTAGACAGTTCGTCGCGACCATCGGAGTGCGCAAGAACATAGCGTGGATTATCGTCGTGTATCCGCCGGCAATTGTGGGACCATCGAACGGCATAACTGCGAGGCGGGCGTGCTTTAGATAGGTCAACGCTTTCAGTTTGTCAGCATCGGTGATGACCTTCACGCCCAGCGACCGCAACTCATCAAGTGAATCATGTTTGTGCCACGGCCGTGTGATGATGACGAGCGGCACGCCGAGCGCTTTGCAAGTCTTTGCGGTCGGTGTGAAGCGACGGTTGGGCGAACCAAGCACTAGTGCGTACGGCTTCTCCTCCGGAGAGACGTTTCCATACTGACGATAGTCGTTGGTCTCGTCGGTATGAATCGGTATCACCACGGCTTGTTCGGGGGCGAGCCCGTAGCGATCGAGGTACAACTGTCGCTCTTGCTCGGTGAACATCGTGACGACATCGCAGCGCTGCAGGGTCTTGGCGACTTTGCCTACCCGTTTGCTAGGCCAAGGACCATCTTGCGTGAAGCCGACGTAGATCAGTCGAGGCCCATCTGTCGATCGCCGCAACCGATTCGTCAGGCCGATCCCAATATCCACGCTAAATAGGAACGCTAAATCACAGGACTGAACTCGACGAGCGGCGCGGGCGTATTGCCATCGGCGATAGAGGCCGGTGGCCTTGGGAAAGCGCTCGTACACATTGTCGATGTAGATGCGATCAAACGACCACTGGTTTACCGGTGCGATGCGTGTGATCCACGGCCAATCGGGGTCGTGAGAATAGCGCGGCGCGATGAACGCCGTTCTTACCGACATTAATTGTGGAGCATCGACGCTTGATCGGCGACCATGGAGCGACACAGGAGTTGTCGTGATCGTGCTTGTGCTCATCAAACGCTCGAAGGACGAAGGGACCGGATCAAGGTGCACCTAGCGCTTACATCGGATTGAAACGGCGAACACTTGTCCCATCGGCGAGCGACTCGCGTCGGCTCACGTTCGGGCGGTCATGGGCTCGGTTGAGCCACGCTTTTGGCAGCCTGCACCGGATGGGTTGGTCCTGTAAAGATGCGTCATCGAGCCTTATGAAGGCTCGGTTCAGACCTTCAGCGGCATGGCCGAGAAAAACAGAGCTGAGCCTTGCGTTTCCTCAATCGGCGGATCATGGATGCGGATTCTGCTCACAGGACCGACCGGTCAGATCGGCAGCGAACTGCTCCGAGCGTTGTCCGCGCTCGGGAAGGTGATCGCCGTCAATCGCGCGCAGATGGACCTGACCGATCCGGAGGGTATACGCACGGCCGTGCGATCGATCGGGCCCGACTTGGTGGTCAACGCCGCCGGCTACACGGACGTCAACGGTGCGGAACGTGAGGAGGAGCTGGCGCACCGCATCAATGCGACCGCACCGGGTATCCTCGCACAAGAGGCAAGTCGGCTCGGCGCCGCGATTATTCACTACTCCACCGACTACGTCTTTAATGGGCGCGCGACGAACCCGTACTCGCCGACGGACGAGCCCGATCCGATCAACGCGTACGGTCGAACGAAACTAGCCGGCGAGCAGGCGGTGCTGCGCGGTGACCGCGGCGCGTTGATCCTTCGTACAAGTTGGGTCTATTCCACTAGCAGATCGAACTTTCTAATGTCGATTCTCCAACAGGCGGCAAACAAGGGCGAGCTTCGCGTCGTTGACGATCAGTTTGGTTGTCCGACTTGGAGTCGAACAGTCGCCCAAGCGACCTTGCAAATCATCGAACGAGCGCTCGTCCACCAGGGGCAGCGCTGGTCGTTCGCGGGCGCAGGTGTAATTCATCATCTCGCGTGTCAGGGTGTAACAAGCAGGTTCGACTTGGCTGGGCGGATCATCCAGTTCGCAGAAATATCTCCCGAACCAACAATCGTTCCCACGCCCACAAAGGCGAGATCGAACGAAGCTGATCGTCCTCGGTTCTCCGCGCTTTGTTGTGATAGCACGATCGAGCAATTTGGAATCGAGTTGCCCCACTGGGAGACCGCACTCCAAGCGGCGCTGGGCGACGAACAACAAACCGATCGGCAGACCGCAATCACGCGTTGGGAGAATACCGCATGACTCTCCTAAGCCGATTGCGCAAACGTCAACAACTGGGGCAGACCATACAAGTCGCGGTCGTTGGGGCCGGACTGATGGGGCGCGGCATCGTTCGGCAGATCGATCTCACGCCCGGGATGCTAACCGCGCTGATTGTGAATCGCACAATCAAGCGAGCCATCGATACGTTCGTCGCTTGCGGTCATCACGCAAACGACATCATCGTGAGCCATGAGGTGGACGTAATCCAAAGGGCGATTGAGTCGGGAAAGCCCGCGGTGACGGATCAGTTGGGGGTTATCGCGGACCTTCCCGAGCTGAGCGTCGTAGTCGAAGCGACCGGCGCTGTTCAGTACGGTGCAGAGGTGGCGATGTGCGCTATCCGCAATCGCAAGCACATCGTCACGATGAATGCAGAAACCGACGCAACTGTTGGTCCGCGACTCAAGCAACTCGCTGATGAAGCCGGTGTTGTCTATACCAGTTCAGACGGCGATCAACCCGGCGTCCTCATGCGGCTCGTGAGTTACGTCCAAGGGATCGGGCTGGAAATCGTCGCGGCCGTGAATTGCAAAGGATTTATGGACGCCTATGCGACGCCGGACACCATTCGCCCATGGGCACAGAAGCAACGAACAAGCCTACCGATGACGACCGCGTTCACCGACGGGACCAAGATGAACATCGAGAACGCGGTCTTGGCTAACGCCACCGGTCTCGTGCCGGAGCTGCGCGGGATGCACGGCATAACCACGGAGCAGGCGACGGCGCTCGATGACTGCCTGGCTGTTTTCGGTAGACGTGGGCTCGTTGACTACACGCTCGGCGGAGATTTCGGGGGCGGCGTCTTCGTCATTGGCTATGGCGACGACCCGGTGATGATTCAGCCATATATGAACTACCTCAAGATGGGCGATGGACCGAACTACCTGTTCTACCGGCCTTACCATCTTTGTCACATGGACACACCGCTTTCGATTGCCGAGGCTGTGCTGGATGGCGAGCCGACGATTGCGCCTCGCGACGAGCCGGTTGCCGAAGTGATCGCCATCGCCAAGCGCGATCTTCGCGCCGGAGAGCGTCTCGACGGCATTGGCGGCTACACCTGCTTCGGGCGCATCGACGAGATCGGCAATGCGGGCGGCCTGCTTCCGATCGGGCTCACCGAGAATGCCCTATTGACTCGGCCCATTCGGGGGGACGCTCCGGTCCCCTTGGATGCCGTGGAGCTTGACGACAACTCTCTTTTGATGCGGCTTTGTCGCGAACAAATGCAGTCGCCGTCAGTCAGCGCGCGCCGGGCGTGAACTGATCCGTCAACGCAACACGATCCGCTTCCGATCACGCCTGTGTAACCCGGCATCTCCCATTTGACCTTCGCCCAACTCCACCGCCACCCCCGGCCCGCTCGATTCACCTCATCCCGGCAGTACCCAACGCTCATACCCGTGATCAAAACTCTTCAAAGGGTAGAGCAATAACAAATCTGTCCCCATTACACCGTTTGGTCTCATGAATCAATACGTCGGACCGTTGCGGGTCCACACATTGATTGAACATCGCTCAATTGCGGTCATTTACGAGTTCCGCGATTGCCGCGCCGCGTACCCTCCGCGAGGCGTAGGGCGAGCTCACCAAGTTGAGCAGGACGTTCACCACCATGTTCGGCTCGAGCGTCTCTCTGGACATCGAGGCAATGAGCTGATTCTGAACGACGCCGCTCTGCTCCGTAAACGCAATCTCTCGCAGAGTTGCGCCCGGGTCGAGACCATCCAGAGCCGCCTGTTCTCGACCCGTTGCGGCAACCTCGGTCAACACCCAGATCGCTCGATATCGCTGCGCCGCCAGCGGCCCCCTTCGCGCCGTGACCTCAGCGAGCTCGTATCCCTGTAGATCGCCAAGCTCGGCCAGCGCGAGGGAGACCTCCATAGCATGCGCGAGCCGAGCTGCGTTGGCCTCCTCGAGCAGGACCACCTCCGGCTCGCCTTCTTCGACCGATGTGAGCGACTCCAGGTCCTCGCACATCGTCTCCAGGCCGCTCGTGTCGCCAAGGCTGTTCAGCTCACGCGAGGCGGTTATGCGTACCTTGAGATGCTCGTCCGCTAGGTACTCCTTGAGCTTCGGAATCGCGGATGGCCCCTCGCGTTCGGCAAGGAGCCGTACTGCCAGCGTACGGACACTATAGTCGCCGGCCGTGAACGCCGCTTCGAGCTGCTCCTGCGTGTCCACGACGTAGCCGAGGGACCGCAGTCGCTCGTCGAGAGGTGGCACCCTTTTGTCGGCCCATGCAGCCGGCGCCAGTGACACCAGAGCGGACAGGAACACGAGCATTACTTTCTTCATCGGATCGCTCCTCATTCGGGATCTGTGTATACTACGCCGAGGCTGCCATCGGCGCACGTCGTGCACGCATCAACGTCGATTACGGGATCGTCCTCAGCCCACTGGCAAATGGATCTAGCCACATCCCTGGCGCACGGGAACTCGGCCGCCCAGCCATTCATCCCCTCACCCTGCAAAGCCCATGCCGTCGTGGTGTCCTGGTAGGCCATGTTGACATCGGCCGTGATGTCCTCCGTTCGGTCGGCTTTCGCCTGTTCACACGTCGGCATCGGCGGGTCGCCGGTGATGTCAATGGGCGCCATCGAATCCTGGGCCTTCAGCATCTCCAGCTCGGCAGCCAGCAGTTCCTCGTACTCCAGCACGTGTGCGTCCTCATGATTCTCCACACACGCGGCGTGGCCGTAGATGATTCCTCCCGGTACGATGCGGAAGCAATCGCCGCCCCCGTCACCGCTTCCCCCGTTCCAGAAACCGTTGACCATGTCACAGAAATTGGCGGCTGTCACGTTGGGGTCGCCACCACCGCTGATCTCCGTGAAGTTGTCGGGACAGGGGTCTGACCGTATGTCACGGTCGGCCATCACGCGAAATTCGATCTGGCAGGTTTCCTTATTCGAGCATGTCTCGATGTTGAGGGTTTGCGTGTTGGCCAACGGCGCCAACGTGATGCCGCAATCGTCAGAGTCGTTGCAGTCATCGTCCTGTAGTTCCGCCTCGGTGACCGTCATTGAGTTGGCTCCCACGGCGCCGCAGTCCTCGCAATCCTCAGGTACGTCGCACCGCTTGTTGTCCTGATTGAACGCCGTGTTGTCAGCTCTGACGCCGAGCCATTGGAAGTCGATATCCGGATCCTGGGGCCACGGCCCCCATGTGTCATTGAACTCTGCAATGAAGACCGGACCGAAGCCGAGCACCGGTTGCGCGGTGCCGTATAACGTGCTGGAGAGCCACGTGATCTCGTCCTCGTAGCCCGGCGGATCGGTTTCGGCGGTGAACACGATCGGTTCGCCCTCGGGGACGTTGTCCACGTCGCTGATGTGGCTGGTGATCGTGACGCGGTACGTTTCAAGCCCGAATCCTTCGGCATTCTGAGGCGGCCCAGCGTCGATCTGGAAGTTGCCGATCTCAGTAACCTGCAAAACCGATGTCGCGCCAAGCGTCCGGGCGTCACCGTCGATGCGCCATTCAATCAACGGCGCGAACTCGGGCGGAGTCACTTCGACGCTCACGTAAACATCCCGGGTCACCGAGGTGCGATACCATCCATCCCCCAAGTCGGTCAAAGCTGCGATGGAGTTTTCGCGGAAGAAGTACTGCATTGTTACCTGATTGAGTTCATCCTCCGACAAGTCTTCATCGATCACGATCTCGTCAACCCACACCTGGGGTTGGCTGATTTCGATCGATTCAATGGGTGCCTCCAACACGGTTATCGTGGAACTCGCAGTCCATTCGGCGCCATCCGCATCCATGAGGTAAACGTTTATCGCCTGCGGTCGGCCTCCGGGTAACAGAGGACAGAAGGCCGTTGACCCCCACTCATCACGCGCGATTTCGATCGCGTTCTCCCACCTTACTGAAACGTCGGGGGGCACTGAATAGTGGAACAGCTGCAT
Organism: uncultured bacterium; assembly: GCA_965369945.1. Lineage (GTDB taxonomy): Bacteria > Planctomycetota > Phycisphaerae > Phycisphaerales > SM1A02 > JADFNO01. The sequence goes on from CBDUST010000053.1 coordinate 15,589, forward strand.
GATTGCGCTAGGCAACGGCATTTCTGGCAACATTAGATGCCAGCCGGTTGTCAAGCCCTCGATCGGCCCTACCCGTAATTGGTAGTCGACGGGGATGTTCGGCCCAATCGGAGGGGGAGTCAGAGAGCTTCCCGTGAAGGGCGGATTCTCATCGGGTTTCGCGTTCGAACCCTTGCTAGCGAGCAAGACCACGATCCCTGTCAGAACTAATAACATCGAGGCACGAACGTTGCTTGACCTTTGGGTCGTAGTGGACATTACCGTTCTCCTTTCGACGGCGTGTGCTCCCCTAGGACGGACGTCGACTCTTCGCTCTATGCTCGAGTCGAACCGCGGCCACGTCAGCGCCGCCCTCGCCTTGCAATCAGCCCGCCCAGGATGAATAGCGCCAAGCTACCCGGGGCCGGGATCTTCTGGATCGTAAAGCTACCGCTCAGCACTCCATCGACACCACCTGCGTCATCGAACTCATCCCAGATAAGTATTGTCCACAACCCTCCTGACAGACTCCCATCCAGGTTGTGCGTTACTCCCGCTGAGTTGAAACCGCCGGGCGCGTTTCCCCATCCAAAGATGATCTTATTCGGATCAATTCCGGGAAACGCACCGCCGCCGGGGACCTGACCGTCAGCATCTTCCCCCAGTCCCATTCCGCCCCCGTTGTCATTGCTTCCATCAAAATCTATGCGGTTGCCATTCGGAGCGATCAAGTCGATTCGAAGCTCACTGCCCCAGGAGGGGGTGCCTAACGGGGGCGCTCCAAACGCGGTGTACCTGAGATCCCACTTGATGCCGATAATGAAGTCATTTTCAAAAGGCTCCTGGAAGTACTCGAGGACGATGAGGTCGGTGGCACGAGTGTCTTCAAGAGGATTCCCGACGCCATTGTCGCTGCCGCCGATTTCAATCCCGGCGAATGCGAAGATATCACCAGAGACATTCGGGCTCAGCACAAGAACTGGAGAAAGACAGATTGGTAACCAGAGTCGGCTCATTGGATGTTCTCCCTTCCGAACATTTCCGATTTGACTTTCGCCCGGCTCCTCCGCCGAGATTTCCGACCGACTTGCACACGCAAGCCAGTGAGAACCCTGATCCGCCACGGGTGGGTGGGGTACAACCAAGTTGTGTCCGAGTTCCCCGGGGAAGCGAGAACGCGCGTGCCCGAGTCACTCGGACGAACGATCTCACTCTCTTTTGTTATGGCCACTTTGCCAGAGCGGCCTAGCTTGTCAAGGGAAAAATGCGGGAATCGAACGCCGCACCACCCAGGGGGCTGGCATAATATGTTGTCAGTAAAGATTTTGCGGGTTGCTTCGAGGCGAAATTTTCTTGTGGACTGACGTGGGTTGGACGTTGAGCGCTGGACCGTTCACACTGTGCCGACACATCCGCCGCAAGCGCGGGTTGTGTGTGGTCTGCGGCTACGTCCTGCGCGGCGACTTCTCGGCTGGCTGTCCCGAATGCGGCTGGCGACAAGAGCCACCGTCGTAGAATCTTGCCGTGAAACGCCGCTTATTCAAGCTCGTCCTCTTCCTCACCTTCGGCGCGATTGCTTCTGACCGAAATCGACGGTGACAGGGGCGAGGCCTGCCCCAAGACGGCGGCCTGGCGGCCCTGTCGGCCAGCTTGGGGAGGGGCGGGGACAGATTGACATCGCAGACCCCTCGTCGCTAGGGTGGTCACCATATCGGTTGTTCAAGATCGCGGAGGTCATCTGGGGAATGCGGGGTGATACTGCACATCTCAGAACGGCGCGTCGAATGCCGCCACGAAGTGTTTGACCTGCGGTTTACCGTGCTCAGGCCACACCACAGCCACGGCGTCAAAACGCATCGGCCGATCCCGAAACGGCCTCTGCCTGGCCAGTCTTGCCGCCAACCGCGCCATTCGAAACTGCTTAGTGCGGCCGATCCCCTGCTCCGGCGGCGGCTGTTGGCTTGATCGGGTCTTCACTTCGACAATCACAATCGTGCTCCCATCGGGATCGAGTGCGATCAGGTCGGCTTCGTCATCAACGACACGGTACTTGCGATGCAGTATCCGATAGCCATGCCGGCGCAGCCAGCGCGCTGCCAACCGCTCACCCTTGTCGCCTAGAGATTCGTTGCCACCACGTAGCAGCATGGGGAATCTTGTCATCGTACATACCGCTGAAGGGCTATCTCGAGCAGGCGGAGGGCCATGTCCTCCAACTCGTCGAAGATTCCTTCCTCGAAAAGCGATCGTTCGTAGCGCTCCCATTCCTCGGTGCTGCGTCGCTTGAAGAGTTCTTGCGCCAATTGGCGTTGGACGGACCGGTCGTAGAGGCTACGCGCTTCGGGGCGCTCGACCTTCTGAACGTGCATCCAAAGCGTGTAAGTGCCTTGCACAAACGATTCGGTCGTTTGACCCTCGCCCAATCCTTCGAGCCGCGACTTCACTGCATCGTGTAGATCCGGGAGGTCAGTGATACCGCCCGGCCCCATGCTGAACGTTTCCCAGACGCCGCCGTTTGGGAATCCCAAGTCCTCGGCAACGGCGGCAAAAGCCTCGCCATCCGCCAACCGTCGGGATACCTGTTCGATCAGTTCGGATTGCGAGTCCGTCAGGAGCGCGATTTTGGCCAGCGTGACGCTCGCCGGCGGATTGAATTCGTCAAAGCGGCGTTGATATTCTCGCTCCCGGTCGCGCCAGGAGACCAAAACGCGCGGCGCGATCTTCTGGCGACGCAATTGATCGAACAGGATAAATTCGCGCTGTTCCTTCAGGTAGCCTTCGATGTTGCCGTCAACTGCCTCGCGTCGAAGCTTTTGCTCTGCTTCGTATCGGGTGCCGCGCCCTTTTTCTCGGATGACCTGCTCCTTCAGACTCCGCATGAAGGCAAACAGTCCTTGCTGTTCCTGCTCGGTCAGCGCAAACTCGGCGTCTGCAAGGATGAGTTCGTTTCTGACCCAATCCCGGAGGGTTCCGCGGATGATTGTGTCGAACGCTTGAACACGCTGCATGCCCGTCGTCTGCGCCGCCACCTGCAGGAGACGATGCTCGATTATCACGAAGAACTCGTCGGCGAAGATGGGTCGACCATTCACTTCACCAACCAAGCTGTCCACGATGACACGATCGCCTGGCTGCATGGGGGCGAACGCTACGCGCTGATCGAGACCAGCAAAGGGATCTGGATTAGCCGACGAGTCGCCGGTTGTTGGTTGCACCTGCGCCGGGTCAATCGGGTGTTGATCAACGTCCGGTCCAGCCGGGGCGTTGGCAAGCACCGCAGTGGAATCCTGATCAGTCTCACCGGCTTCATTTTCTTGACGCGCGGTGGACTCGTTCACCGGTGGGCCTGCAAATTCGGCAAGACTCACTCGACGAGCCGCAGTATCCAGGATAATCACCTCAGTACATCCGACCATACCGACCAGAGACGTCGCTGCCGCCAGCATGATCATTTTCATTGGCTGCGTGTTGCTCATTCTCATGGGTTCCTCTAGGCGATGCGGCCGCAGACCTTGGCCTCGATTGTACCAACCCCGCACGATATACTCGCCCTGTTCCCTTTGATCGCCAAAGCTAAAGGAATCCCATGAGCCAGGACGACACCGCCCCAAAGCTGCAGATCGACTCTGATTGGAAGGCCGAGGCTCAAGCCGAGAAGCAACGGCTTGCCGAACAGGAGCAGGCCAAGGAGGCCAGCGGCGATGGTACGCGGCCGAGCCAGCTCCCCAAGGCTGATTTCAAGAGCCTCATGGGCGTTCTTGCCTCGCAGGCAATCATGGGTCTGGGGGCTGTGGGCGATCCCAAGAGCGGCCGAGTTGTCATCGACCTGGACGGCGCTCGATTCAGCATCGATTTGCTGGGCGTGCTTGAAGAAAAAACCAAGGCGAACCTCAGCGACGAGGAGGCCACTGAGCTCAAGC
>CBDUST010000054.1:0-19402 GCA_965369945.1 uncultured bacterium
AGACTTCGGCTTGATCAAACTGAAGGATTATTCGGATCTCAGGAGCACGAAGGCGTGGTTGTCGCCGGATCACCGGAAGCAAGTGAACTCGTTCGACGCATTACGTTGCCGGCCGACCATGACGATCGCATGCCCGGGCGAGGCGAGCCACTCACCGAAGAACAGATCGCAACACTTATCTCGTGGATCGCCCAAGGCGCGCTACTCGATGCAGATCCGCATATCACACGACAACCGACCGAGGCAGAGGAGCTTCAGCATGAATCGGTCGGTCAAGGTGAACCGTCCGATGAACTTGATCCTTGGCCTACGCTAACCCCACAGCAGCGCGCGACTCGCGATGCCGCGCTTGAACGGCTGCGAGATCGCGGCGCAATCGCCAAGCTCATTGCCGCTGACAGTGATGCGGTTGAAGTGAGTTTCGCGTTGCTCGGCGATGATGTCACCGACGCGGATCTGAAGTTGTTGCGAGGTCTGGAGTCTTCATTGCGTTGGCTTGACCTGGCAAACACACGTGTCACCGATGACGGACTGGCTTTTGTTGGCCAGTTTGGCCAACTGCGGCGGTTATCGTTGCAACGGACGGCCGTGACGGATGCGGCGCTGCCCAAGCTCGCTTCTCTAACACAACTGCAAATGCTCAATCTGCACACAACTGGCGTAAGCGACTCCGGAGTTCAGGCGCTACGGCCATTGGCCCGGCTCAAGCGCCTTTACGTTTGGCAAACGAAGGTGACACCGACCGGTGTGGCCAGTCTGCAAGCAGCGATGCCCAATGTCGAGGTTACGTTGGGTGATTGAAACGATACAACCGAGTCAAGGCACTCTAACTCCCATCTCCCTTTGGGAGAAGGGCTGGGGGGGAGGGCGGCGCGCCGTGTTCGTAGGCGATCGAAGACCCTCCCCCAAGCCCTCTCCCTGGGGGAGAGGGCTTACGACGATTCCGATTGCGGCATTATTTGAGCGCCACATTCCGGGCAAGGGGACGAGAACACACCGCGCCGGTCGTATTCGCACATGGGACACAATCCCTTGGCCATGCGCTGCTGCGACTGAAGATGTCGATCCTTCAGCAACGCCATGCAGATGATTCCGATCAAGGATAGGAATGCGGTGAGCGCCCAAGCTGGATGCTGCTGCTTGGCTTTGAGGTAATAGACAAACCCGACAAAAAGCATCGCCATTCCGCCGAGCGCGCAAACTGAACCGAGCCAAACCAAGGCTTCACTCTCCCAGATCATGGAGATCATCGGACCGCCATTCCCGAGAATGATGCCTGGGATACCCCATCGCAAGCTTGTGCGGTTGTGTTTCTCGATCATGGATACCCTTTAGCGGCGAACATGCCGGGAACCTCTTTCAAACTCCCGCTTCGACCTGCTAGTATAGATGCCCTCGACATGGAGCTAGAGGGTATGCGGGTCTTCGGGAACGGATTGTGGGTTCATCGAACGATGGGATTGCCAGCGGTCGCTGTAATCGCTACGACAATCGCCGGTGGGCTTTCAATACTGAAGGGCCAGGATCACGTTCCCGCTTCGACAGTTATCGATGGCAGCGAAGCGCAACCAGCCGACCTGATCCAGTTCAATCGTCAGATTCGTCCGATCCTTTCTGAAAACTGCTTCCGATGCCACGGCAACGATCCGGGCGCACGGCAAGCGGATCTTCGGCTGGACTTACGGGATCGCGCAATTGCCGAGCTTGAAACCGGCGGCGCTGCGATCACCCCCGGAAATTCAAGTACCAGTAAACTCATCGCGCGCATCACCTCGGACGATGACGATTTTCGCATGCCTCCGCCGGAATCGGGCAAGACGCTCAGCGCCGACGAGATCGAGCTATTTGGTCAATGGATCGATCAAGGCGCACCGTGGCAACCGCATTGGTCTTTCATCACACCTCATCGACCCGACGAGCCGAGGACAAACGACCCCGGATGGGCGCGCAACGGTATCGACACGTTTGTTGCGGATCGCTTGGTGAGTGAAGGACTTGCCCCATCACCCGAGGCGAATCGCGCAACGCTGATTCGGCGTGTGACGTTCGATTTGACAGGACTCCCCCCCACTATCGACGAGATTGACGCCTTTCTGAGCGACGACTCACTGAAGGCATACGAGAACGTTGTTGATCGACTGCTCGAATCTCCGCGCTACGGCGAACACATGGCCCGTTACTGGCTGGATGCGGCGCGTTACGGCGACACGCATGGTCTGCATCTTGATAATAATCGATCAATGTGGCCGTGGCGAGATTGGGTCATCAACGCATACAACGCCAACATGCCGTTTGATCAGTTTACGATCGAACAGTTGGCGGGTGATTTGCTTCCGGACGCGACGATCGATCAGCGCATCGCCACCGGCTTCAATCGCAACAACGTCACGACGAGCGAAGGCGGTGCGATCGACGCCGAGTATCTCGTGAAGTACGCCGCCGACCGCGTCGAGACGACATCGACTGTTTGGATGGGATTGACGACCGGGTGCGCGCAATGTCACGATCATAAATTCGATCCCATCTCCCAAAAGGAGTATTACCAACTCTTCGCGTACTTCAATAACATCACCGAGAAGGCGATGGACGGCAATCGGCGTGATCCGCCGCCGATCGTCCGCGCGCCTTCGTCCGAGGCCTCAGCCAAGCTCGAATTGATGCGAGCTCAAATTAGTTCGCACGAGACTGAACTTGACGCGCCAATGCCGGAGGTTGATGCCGCACAGGCTCAATGGCAGCGCAAATGGCGGCAACAATGGAATGAGCGTTGGATCGTTCTCGATCCCACGGCGTTTGTATCAACGGGCGGGTCGACGTTGACGAAATTGGATGACCACTCTTTGCTCGCTGAGGGTGAGAACCCGGCCAAGGACACCTATCAGATCACCGCGAGATTTGATGGGACTGACCTGAGGATCGTGCGACTTGAGGCGCTGACTGACGACAAGCTGCCTAGCACCGGTCCTGGTCGAGCACCGAACGCCAACTTTGTTCTCAGTGAGATCGAAGCTGAAATCGTGTCAATTGCTGATTCGGAGCGGCGAGAACCCATCGAGTTCGTTGGCGCGGCCGCTGATCACGAGCAGATGAACGGACCGTTTTTGGTTTCGGCCGCGATTGATGGAATTATCGACAACACCAACGGCTGGGCGGTTGAAGGATTCAAGCGCAGGGAGAATCGCACAGCGCTGTTCCTTTCGCGCGACCCCTTTGGATATGAAGGCGGGACGGAACTTCGTATCCGCTTGCGCTTCGAGACGCATTTCACGCAACATGGGATTGGGCGCGTACGACTTGCAGTCAGCAGCGATAAAGATCTCGCGCCGGCTCTTGCGCCATCCGAATTCGGACCCTGGCATATGATCGGTCCGTTCCGCGCCAATGACGGCAAGGAGGCATACAAACTGCCGTTCGGGCCCGAGCAACAGCTTGATGCAATCGATCTGACGTCGACGTATCAGGATGGCAAACTGACCTGGACTGAGCAAAGCGAGTTTGTGGACGAGACCGTTCATATGCTCAAGGGCGACTCATGTGCCACGTATCTATATAGAACAGTGGACGCAGCGACCGCTCGGCGAATGGAGCTATCACTTGGAAGTGATGATGCGATCAAGGTCTGGCTCAACGGCCGCGTCGTTCATGACAACTTCGTCGCGCGCCGTGTCGCGCCGAATCAGGATCGCATCACGATCGATCTGGATGCCGGTCCGAATCATCTGCTGATGAAGATCGTGAACATCACCGGCGGATATGGGTTTTATTTCCGCAAGGCAAGTGAAGATTCCGGGGGCGAATTCCTGAAGATTGTCGATCTGCTTGCCACGGAGGAAACCGATCTTGACCCCCAAGAACAAGACGTGCTACGTCGGTATTACCGTCGAAACCATTCCCCACAACTTAAAGAAGTGTATGACGCACTTCAGACGCTGCGCGGCGACGCGGAGGAACTGCTCAAGACGCTTCCGATCACGTTGGTGATGCAGGAGCGTGATGATCGTCGGCAAACCTATGTCCTCAATCGAGGCGAATACGATCAGCCGCGCGACAAGGTTTCGCCCGGAGTTCCGGCAGTACTGGCCGCTTCCATTGAGCGTTCGCCGACCGATCGGCTGGGGCTCGCGCGATGGCTTGTTGATCAGGATCATCCACTGACGGCCCGCGTGACGGTAAACCGACTGTGGCAGCAACTATTCGGCGTCGGACTGGTCAAGACAGCCGAGGACTTCGGCTCGCAGGGCGAATGGCCGAGTCACCCCAAACTCTTGGATTGGTTGGCGTGTGAATTGATCGATAACGGCTGGGATATCAAACACATGCTCAGGCTCATGGTAACAAGCGCCACTTATCGACAATCGTCGCACCTTACACCTCAGCTGCACCGGATTGATCCGGAGAATCGACTGCTTGGGCGTGGCCCCCGTTTCCGTCTGGATGCTGAGTCGATCCGCGATAGCGCGCTGGCGATCAGCGGACTGCTTGTCGAAGAACTCGGTGGACCGAGTGTCAGACCCTACCAGCCTGAGGGACTGTGGAAGGCCGTCGCGTATCCAGACAGCGACACTCAGGTGTTTAAGAAGGATGAAGGTGAGGCGCAATATCGTCGCAGCCTTTATACCTATTGGAAACGAACCAGCCCGCCGCCGAACATGACGGCATTTGATGCACCGTCGCGTGAGACGTGCACGGTTCGTCGACCTCGGACCAACACGCCGTTGCAGGCGCTGATTCTTTTGAATGATCCGCAGTTCGTGGAGGCGGCCCGAGCACTCGCCCAGCGCGCGATGCTGGATGTGGAAGCATCACCTGAGGCCCGCATCGTGCGAGTGTTTCGACTGGTCACGGCAAGACCGCCAACCGAAATCGAGCGCAACATCATGTTGGACCTCTACTACAGCCAGTTGCGTGACTTTGAAGACAATCGTGACGCAGCTACCCAACTCCTTTCGGTTGGAGATTCACCGCGCGATGAAACACTCGATGTCGCTGAACATGCAGCGATGCTCAATGTCGCTGCAACGATCCTAAGTCTTGATGAAGCTGTGACGAAGGGATAACCCATGGACCCGCTTTGGGACAATCGCTTTTTGGAGACTCGCAGGCAGTTCTTTGGGCGCGCAGCGTCCGGCATCGGCGTTGCGGCGCTGGCGTCGCTGATTGATCCGCAGCTGTTGGCGGGTGACATCGATATCGACCGATCAATTTCACAGCGCCCACTACCGCCCCACTTCGCGCCCAAGGCCAAGCGCGTTATCTATCTCTTTCAATCCGGTGCGCCGTCGCAGCTTGATTTGTTCGATTACAAACCGACGATGAAGTCTCACTTCGATGAGGATTTCCCCGAGTCGATTCGCATGGGACAGCGTCTGACCACGATGACTTCAGGCCAGGATCGATTCCCCATCGCGCCGTCGATCTTCAAGTTCAAACAGCACGGCCGATGCGGCGCGTGGGTCAGCGATTTACTGCCAAATACGGCAAAAATCGTCGACGATATCACGTTCATCAAGACCGTTCATACCGAAGCGATCAATCATGACCCCGGAATCACATACATACAAACGGGTCATCAACAGCCGGGCCGTCCCAGCATGGGCGCGTGGATCAGCTACGGATTGGGGAGCGAGAATACGGATCTGCCTTCGTTTGTCGTTTTGATCTCACAGGGCAGCGCCAAGCGTCCCTCACAGGCGCTCTTCTCACGTCTGTGGGGAACGGGATTCTTGCCGTCGGAACATCAAGGGGTGCGATTCCGTTCGATCGGTGACCCCGTGCTGTATTTATCGAATCCGCCGGGGGTCGAGCGCCAGGGGCGACGAAAGATGCTCGATGCCTTGGCGGAATTGAATCAGGAACAACTCAAGCGGGTGGGCGATCCGGAGATCAATGCGCGTATCGCAGCTGCTGAACTCGCCTATCGCATGCAACTTTCAGTGCCCGGCCTGACCGACCTCTCCGACGAGCCGCAAGACACGTTCGATCTATACGGCGAAGAAGCGCGCAAGCCCGGCACGTATGCCGCCAACTGTCTGCTGGCACGGCGGCTGGCTGAGCGCGGCGTGCGGTTCATTCAACTGTATCACCGCGGATGGGATCAGCACGGCGATTTGCCTAGCGATATCCGCCTGCAATGCGGCGATGTCGACCAAGGTTCCGCTGCACTCGTTCTCGACCTCAAACGACGAGGCATGCTTGAGGACACACTTGTGATCTGGGGCGGCGAATTCGGGCGCACGATTTACTGCCAGGGGCCGCTATCTGAAACGAGCTACGGCCGAGATCACCATCCGCGCTGCTTTACCGTGTGGATGGCCGGGGGTGGGATCAAGAAGGGGCTCACCTACGGGAAAACGGACGAGTTCAGCTACAACATCGTTGAGAATCCCGTCCACATTCATGACCTCAATGCAACGATCATGCATTGCCTGGGCGTGAATCACGAACGACTCACCTATCGCCACCAAGGCCGTGACTTCAGACTCACCGACGTACACGGCAACGTCATTCATGATCTGTTGACGTGATCGTGAGTTGGTGAGACGCGCTGCAACGCTAGCCTCAAGGATCGGGCATGCCGATCACAGTCCGCACGTGATTCTGCGAACAACGTTCCCACACTTGTAAGCCACCCAGTATCAGCTATGTTCCTGCGAGCATAAGGACGGTGACCGGTGACGATCGCGTTGTTTATCACGTGCCTGACTGACCAGTTCTATCCGCGCAGCGGTATCGCCGTCGTCAAAGTGCTGGAACATCTCGGCCATCGAGTCATCTTTCCAGAAGCGCAAACTTGCTGTGGGCAACCGCTGTTCAACAACGGCTATCACGCCGATGCTCGTGACTTGGCGCGGCGGATGATTCGCATCTTTGGCGAATATGAAACGATCGTCACACCCTCCGCCTCATGCGCGGCAATGATTCGCCAACACTGTCCCTCGTTGTTTGAAGAGGATAGTGACGATCGAGCCCAATCCGAAGCGCTGGCTAAGAAGACGTACGAATTCGTCGAGTATCTCGTGAAAGTACACGATGTCGACCTTCGCGCACTTGGGGTAACTTGGCAAGGCCGGGCGACGTATCACTATTCCTGCCACCTTCGCGACCTTGGAATTCGCGATGAGTCGGAGCAGCTCATTGGTCAGGTACAGGGTATGGGCTATCACCCACTTTCGCAGCCTCAACAATGCTGTGGATTTGGAGGAACGTTCGCTGTGAAGTATCCGCAGATTTCCACAGCGATGGTGCGCGACAAAGTTGAAGACATCCGCGCGACCGGCGCTGGGACACTTCTCTGCAACGAAGCCGGATGCTCGATGAACATTGCCGGGGCATGTCGACGTGGCGGATTGGACATTCGCACTAAGAGCCTGGCGGAAATCATCGCCGAAGGACTCGGTTTGTTGAAGGGCGAGTCGTGAGCACCTCCAGCGTCCACGCTCCGAAGGATCCACTCAATCCGCAACTTCCGTTTTCCATGGAAGATCGAGTCCAACGCGCGATCGAAGATGTGCAACTACAACAATTTGTTGAGAACGCAACCAGCGTCAAAGATAGTGGGCGCATAGAAACCTGCCGCGAAGCGTTCGGCGAACGATACGACGCGATGCGCCGTCACGCTGGACGGATCAAGCAGCACACCCTCGATCATCTTGATGTGTATCTCGAGCAGTTTATCGACCAGGCAGGACGGGCCGGCGCCAAACTTCACTTTGCCGCCGATGCCGAAGAAGCCCGAGCTATTGGAATCTCTATTGCGCAGGCGAACGATTGTCGACGATGCGTCAAGAGCAAGTCGATGGTAACCGAGGAGATCGGTCTCGTTCGAGCAATGGAGGGTGCTGGGATCGAAACGATCGAAACCGATCTCGGTGAATTCATCATTCAGCTCGATCGAGACGCACCGGCTCACATCGTGATGCCGATGATCCACAAGGATCGCGGCTCTGTGGCTCGCGCCTTTGAGCGTGAACTTGGGGTCCAATACACCGATGATCCACAGCAGCTTACGCAAATCGCCCGAGACTACATGCGACAGAAGTTCAAGGAGGCGGATCTGGGTATCAGCGGCGCGAACTTCCTGATCGCCGAGACGGGCGCTATCGTCCTATGCACCAACGAAGGCAACGGCGGACTAACGGTGGGTCTGCCGCGCGTACATATCGCGTACGTCGGCATCGAGAAACTGATTCCCCGCACTGAACATCTGCCGGTGTTCCTGAAGTTGCTGGCCCGCAGCGCGACCGGTCAGGCTTTGACGGTTTACACAACGATCCTCGCCGGTCCACGGCGTGACTTTGAGCACGATGGGCCGGAGCAAATGCACGTTATCCTTGTCGATCACGGGCGCACGCAGACATTGCGATCTCCAACGCGCCCAATGCTGCGCTGCATTCGATGCGGAGCGTGCCTCAATGCGTGCCCGGTGTATCGCAAGGTTGGAGGCGGGCACGCCTACGGTGCAGTCTATTCCGGCCCAATCGGTGCGGTCATCACGCCGCTCATGAAGGGACTGCACAATTACCCCGACCTTCCGCACGTCAGTTCGCTGTGCGGCGCCTGTCACGAAGCGTGCCCCGTCGATATCGATATTCCTGAGCAGCTCATCATGCTTCGCCGTGAGATGGTTGACAAGCGAATCACGCCAATCTCGGGGCGCTTGGCTTTCAGAGTATGGAGTTCCATTCTAAAACGACCGTTGCTGTATCGGTTCTCGACGCGCGTTGTCGGGTCGATCCTTCGACGCTTGGCCCGCACAACACATAACGGAAAACACGCCGATCATCAGCGATGGATCAAACGAGGCCCGGGGCCATTGCGCGCGTGGACCGCCGATCGTGACTTCCCGGCACCTGCGTCCACCAGCTTCCGATATTGGTGGCGAAAGAGCGGGCGGGAGCGATCACGATGACGAAGCCCAAAATCGAATCCGATCGTGACGTTACCGATCGCCAGACGTTCATGTCACGAGTTCGTGAGGCTTTGGAATCACATCCCGGCCGAACGATCACCGAGCCTGTGCCCGAGGTTGATCAGTCGCTCGTTCGCTTGTGCCAGCCGAATGAAGATCTACCAGCGCGTTTCGCCGAGCAGGCACAAGCGGTCGGGATGCACGTGCATCGTGTCGCGTCAGATGCGCTGGACCAGTCTCTGCGGGAGATTCTCAGCAAACTCCAAAGCAACAGCGCCGCGCTTGGCATCGCTGATGACTCGATGCGCACACGAATCAGCGGCACGCTAACGGACATCGGACTGGACGTGCTCCAACAGGACGCAGGCACGGATCGCGATGCGAAGTTCAACGTCGATGCAGCGATCACCGATGTGGATGCAGCGCTGGCCGAGACCGGGTCGATCATTATCAGCTCCGGCGCACGACGCAGCCGCGCGTGTCACCTCACCCCGCCTGTCCATATCGCCCTGGTCCCGGCTAACAAGATCATCGCGGATCTGATCGATTACTTCGGCCCATCGCGCGACGTGGATAATCCACTAAACGGCTCCGCAACAGTGCTCATCACCGGCCCAAGCAAGACCGCCGACATCGAGGGCATTCTCATCACCGGCGTACACGGCCCGGGTGAAGTGCATGTCATAATCGTCGACGCAACGTAGCTGCCCGGTTCAATTCACCGCAGATGAACGGCCCAGCTGAACGCGAGTGCTGCCACAAACTGCTCTTAAGGAGCCTGATGCAAAGCGGGGCGGACGGGACTCGAACCCGCAACCACCGGATCGACAGTCCGGGACTCTAACCAATTGAGCTACCGCCCCGAGGGGGTCCAGATGGACGGCGATACTGTATCACCATCGGCTAGTCGGTCAAGGAAGCTCATTTGGCATCAATCCAATTCGTCGAGACGGCTGTCTGCACGACCAGCGGGACCCGCAAATTCATCGCTGCCTCCATTCGTTTGGCGACAAATGCCGCCGCATCGTCCGCCACCTTCTTCGGCGCCTCCAATACGAGTTCATCATGGATCTGCAGCAACATGCGAGCTTCGGCAAACTTCTTGGGCAACCGCCGATGTAAATCGATCATCGCCAGTTTGATCAAATCCGCAGCGCTTCCTTGGACCACACTGTTGATCGCCATGCGTTCGCCCAACGCGCGCTGCTGCGGGTTACTCGCATCGATCTGCGGAATGGCGCGACGGCGCTTGAGCATCGTTTCGACGTAGCCATGCGTTCGCGCCATGTTCACGCACTGTTGCAAGAACTCGTCGATGCGCGCGAACCGTGCCTTGTAGCCGTTGATGATTTCGGCCGCCTCCTCGACTGACACTTCGCCGCCAAGTCGTCTTGATAATCCAAACGGCGTGATGCCGTAGACGATGCCGAAGTTCACCATCTTGGCGGAATCGCGTTGCGTGGGCGTCACGTCCTTCGGATCGATCCCAAACACATCCGCTGCGACTGCGACATGAATATCCTCACCGCGCTCAAAGGCTGCGATAAGCGTTTCGTCCTCGGACAGATGGGCTAGCAGCCGTAATTCGATCTGCGAATAGTCAGCGCTGATGAGCACACTTCCGGGGGCTGCGACGAACGCTCGGCGAATCTCCCGCCCAACTTCCGTGCGAATGGGAATGTTCTGCAGGTTCGGATCAGATGAACTGAGCCGACCGGTTGCGGCCACGGTTTGATTGAACGACGCATGAACGCGCCCGGTTTCGGGGTTGATCGCCTCCTTGAGCGCCACGAGATAGGTATTCACGAGTTTCGTCAGCTGGCGATAGCCGACGATCAGTTGCGGAACATCGCTGGTCACCTCAGGGTCGGCTGAGAGTTTTTCCAACACCTCTTGATCCGTAGACGGCCCGGTCTTGCCGCGCTTGAATACCTTCAGGCCGAGCCCGGGCGGGTCTGCATCGACCGCGTTAAAGAGCGCTACGGCGAGTTGCTTGGGCGAATCTGGGTTGAATGGATGTGGCGCCGCGTCGGATATTTCTTGTCGCAGTTGGCCAATGCGCTCGACCAATTTCTCGCGCTGGCGATCCAATTCGCGAGGGTCAATACAGATGCCGTTCCATTCAAGCTCCGCAAGCACCTCAACCAGTGGCATTTCCAGATCGTCGAATAACGACTGAAGGTCCTTCGCCTCCAGCTGCGGCGCGAGAACATTGCGCAATCGCAACGTGATATCCGCATCCTCAGCCGCATACGGCACCGCTTGTTCCAACGGAACCGTGTCGAAGGTTGTCTGTTTCTTACCCGAACCGATGAGATCGGTGATCGGAGTGCACACGTAATCAAGCAGCGCCAGCGCCAAGACATCCATCTTGTGGCTGGATCGCGAGGCATCGATGACATAACTGGCGATCATGGTGTCAAATGATGCGCCCGCCAGGCGAATCCCGTGACGCCGTAGGATGTTCATGTCGAACTTGAGGTTGTGGCCGATCTTCTTGATCGAGGCGTCCTCAAGTATCGGCCGTAAATGGGTAACGACCGTCTGGGTGTCAAGATGTTTGTTCGGCTCGGGTGATCGCGTGGGAATGTAGACGCCGGTGCCAGGCTCGATGGAGATTGATACGCCGCACAGGTTGGCGCTGCGCGTCGAGAGGCTGTCGGTCTCCGTGTCAACGGCGAATACACCGGCCGCTTTGGCGCGCTTGATAAACGCATCGAGCTGCTTGGTCGTGGTAATCGATTCGTATTGACCACTCGGCGTGCTCGGGGCGAGAGCGCTCGGGCCACCGAACAGTTGCTCGTCAAAGTCAGCCGGCTCGGCCTTCGCTGAAGCGCCCCCACCACTGGCGACAAGGCGTTGCAGATCGGTCTGCGCTCGATTGAAGCCGAGTTGACGAAACAGCGCACCGAGTCGATCGACAGCAATCTTAGTCGGATCGTTTTGCGCTGCGGGAAGATCCAGCGAGATATCAAGATCGTCTTTGAGACTGACCAGAGCCGTACTCAACGATAGGATTTCGCGCGACGCTTCAAGGTTCTCGCGCCGTTTGCCTTTGATCTCATCGAGATGCGCAAGCAACTCGTCGAGTGAGCCGTATTGAAGGATAAGTTGCGCTGCCGTTTTGGGGCCGATCCCGGGAACGCCGGGCACGTTGTCCGTCGGATCACCCATTAAGGCAAGAATGTCGCGCACATTCTCCGGCTTCACGCCCTCGGTCTTGAAGACGACATCAGGCGTGACGAGCTCGTCCTTATGAATATCAAAGAGCTCCACGCGATCGGTGATGAGCTGCGACAGGTCCTTATCGCGCGAGATGATGCGAATGTTGAGGTCTTCGTGCTCGCGCGGCAGTTGTTTGACGAGCGTTGCAATGACATCGTCTGCCTCGACACCCTCCATGCCGAGCACAGGCACGGTCATAAGGTCCAGGATTTCCAATCAGCGCTTCACCTGCGGATGAAAGTCATCCGGCGCTTTGTCGCGATTGGCTTTGTATTCGGGATAGAGTTCGGAGCGGAAGGACTCGCGATCGCCGCTGACGTCGATGATCACAGCAAGATAGTCGGGCTTGTAATCGCGCAGAAGTTTGAGCAGTATGCCGACGAACCCGAAGGTCATGTTGGTCGGCTCTTGGGTGACGGGGCTGGTCATACCGGAGCGAATGGCGTGATAAGCGCGAAAGAACTGCGCATGCCCGTCGATGAGGTAAAGGGTCTTGCGTTGGGTCTGTCCAGCGGCCATATTGCGAGGCCATGCTATCGCGCTTGATCGTGTCGGGCGCGCAGGTGGCACGGGCATCTTGCCCATGCGTCTGGCAATCTTGGCGATGCACGGGCAGGATGCCCGTGCCACCAGGGCTTATGCTGGAACCTCGGTGCGACGTTATCCGCATTCAGGAGACTCTTGCGAATCATCCACGCCAAGATCATGCCCACAGCCCGAGCAGAGATGCAGTTGCCACGCGGCGCCGCACTCCGGGCAAACAGTGCAGCCGTCCTCTGCGATCGGCAGTTTCGCCAACTCGTACCCACAAGACCCGCATCGACCGTTCGCGACGACCCAAGCGCAGTGCACGCGCAGAGCAACCACTCTGAACATTCGCAATCCAACAATTGACAGGGGCACAGAGATGATGGCCAAGACCGAATTCATCCATGCGGGAAACTCAACGCCAAAGATCATGAGAGCAATCACGCCAAAGAAACAGATCAAACTGACGGTCAAAAACACGAGGCACTTGCCGGTCCGGGAGTTCATTACAGGCCGGTTCTTGGCTTTCGCCCGCCATTGCCGGGTAATCTCATCTCCCGACGGCATCTTCTTGATATCGCGCAGCTCAATCTCGTTTCCCCGAGTGTCAACGCCGCGCACACCGCGCGGCCAGATCACCCATTCGATGAGCTTAAACAGTGAGCTATACAGCGCCATGAACCCGATGACCAGCACCAAACCGGCAGCGAGAAAGACCAGCAGAAACCAGTGGGGGCGAATGATGCTGACCGCCACGATAACGCCCACACAGATAGCGAGGAGCACTACGACAAACAGAAAACGTTTGGTCGTTCTCTTCACTGCCTTATAGTCTATGCCCGGTGCCACCGACAGCGTTTCCGGGGCCGAAGCGAAGTCGTCGGTCTAGGTAGAGCGTCTTGCGAACGAAGCCCGCGGGTATACACCCGCGGCTAGCAGTTTGTGGCATCCATCGCGATACGTATTCCTCAGTCACTCCTAGCTGCGGATGAATATCCGCCGGCGTTGTACCTGTCACTGCGCTTGCGCCGAATATAACGCCGCGCTTGGGACACGCCGGCGAAGAATAGCCACGCTAGCGCTGCGTAGATGATCGTATTGACGGCAAACCCCGGCCAGATGGGGTGAAGGGGGAGCGCTCGCCACGTTGAGACGGGCAGTGGTGACGTTGACACGGCAAAGCGTTCGGAACTCAGTTTGATCCCTTGGTCGATCCGCCCTTCGCTGCCGGCTGCGAGGACTTCGCCGGCGTCCGTCGTGTAGGTCAGCTCATACGCTGAAGTGCTGCAATAAAGCGCCCGCATGGGCCAGCCCGTTCGTTCCCAGGAGGTAACCGCTGGGCGCTGACCAAACGGGGACCCTGTGTCGATCACCACAGGCAAGGCGTGCCGCTCACCCCAGGTTTCACGGGTTCGGCCGAACGCTCGCTGAATGCATTGCACTTGCAGATAGTCGGCGCTGATTTCCTTGATCGTGATTTCAGCGGGTCGCAGGGCGATCGGGAAGGTGACTACGCACCCCCACGCCACGGTGACATTCACCACGCCGCCGAGAAGAAGGAACAACACGATGCGGACCGTAACGCACTTCATTGATCTACCAGTCTAGGTCGGTTTACGACAATCCCGGTACAAGGGCTTGCGGCGAGGTCTACCGACCCGGTACACTGTGATGGCTCAAGGTCCGAGGATAACGAGGAGGAAGATAGAGATGAGCACTGGTATGAAGTCGCTCGCGGCGGCGAGTGTCGTCACCCTCGTAGCCGGCACCACGTCAGCAGACACTGTCATCGACACTATTCCAGAATGGGACGGCAACATCTCGCAAGGATGGCCCTACATCGCACAGTCGTTCACCGTGCCTGAAGGTGACCTCATTCTTAGCACATTCGAGTTGGGCATCAGATCCCTGAATGGCGGAAGCTATAAGCTGGTCGTCCACGAATGGGACCCATTCGGCGCTCACGTCGTTGGCGACGCATTGTACGACTCGGGTCTGTTGGCCGCGCCAGGTGCGCTGAAGTTTATCGAGTTCGAGATCGGTATCGCGCTAGCTTCTGGCGGATCCTACGCCATGATCGTCGATTGGAACAATGAAGGCGACTTAAGCGGCGTAGCTTTCTCCTTCGCCGACCAATATGACGGCGGCTACAACACATTCACCAACGGGTCGATCTTCGATCCATGGAAGACCGGCCCAGACACGGATTTCGAGATGGCTTTCCGCGCCACGTTCATTCCAGCCCCGACGGCGCTGGCGATGTTCGGCGCGGCAGGACTTGTCAGTGGACGGCGTCGATGTCGCAGCTGATACGACCCGGGTTGTATCCACAGCGCACACTCCCACGCGACGGCGACGTTGATGATCGTGCCGAGAAAGTGGAAGAGTACGATGCGGACCGTTGCGTGCTTCATGGATCGGTTAGTCTAGGTCGGCCTCCCACATTCCGGGCAAGCGAGGTGCTCAACGTGGCGAAGATCGTAAGCGCAACGTGGGCAGACTCCACGCCAGTGACGGATGAGTTGTCGCGAACCAGTCGGAAGCAGCGCGAGGACAAACCAGGCCGATCCATAGAAGAGACAGTCTACGACAAAACCCAACAACAACGGTTGCAGCGGGAGAAGTCGATCGGGCGCATCCGGCCAGAACGTTTGGAGATTTATCGCGCCGCGAGTCGTCACCGGCTTTGGATTCCAATTCAGTAAGCCGTAACTCCCGCTGTCGGCGAACGTCGTGGAATAGAGCGCCAGCATCGGCCAACCACGAACCTGATCGGTGATCTGGGTTTGAGGATCGATCGATTCGTAGCGACGGCGAAGAATATTGCTCCATCGCGGCACGCCCTCATCCGCCAGCACCTCTGGATCGACCACCGCCAGCCAGACAGAGCGATCTGCGTTCGTCCTTAGAGGCTTTGAATCGAGTTGCAGTGCGCCCGGCGCTGTATGCAACGTGACTAGCCAAACGGTCGAATCCGCTTCGCACCAGACTTGCCTTGACGAGACGATCCAGCCGTCCAGTCCTGCGGTCTTGTGTAGTTGTGGCTCCGCGAAGCACGCCAGCACCCACGCCACCGCAAGGGTGGTGATCGCACCCAGGCAAAGACAAACCATGATACGACCGCCACAGTGCTTCATAGGTCCAGTAGTCTAGGGCGTCTCGCCACATGCCGGGCAAACGAGGTGATCAGCGTGGCGGAGGTCGTAGCCGCAGGCCGTGCAGAATCCTGGCTTCCTGCGCATGACGCGCCGAAGCGTAACGGCAGCAAAACAAAGCCCCCACGCGATCGATGCGTAGAAGATCGTGTTTATTCCGAGACCCAGCCAAATTGGCTTGATAGGAAGCGCCCGCCAGGTCTCAGGGTAATCTTTTGACGGCCCGATCCGTTCCCCCGAGATAATGAAACCATGATCGACTTGATTCACGTCGACGGCGGCGACGATCTCCCGGCCTTTCGGCCAGTAGACGGTCGCAGTGCTACCCGACGTGCTCGAAAACAGCGATGGCATGGGCCAGCCAGTGAACTCCCACGAGCTGGCCTGCGAACCTGCTGAGTCATCGATCCAGGTTACTCGAACGCGACCGAAGACCTCTTGAACGAATCTCGTCTGGTGGTATGTACGAGAGACCTTTCTAACAGTGACCTGAGCAGGCTGCATTACGACGGGAACAAATGCGACGCACGCCCATGCCACAGCGACATTGATGATCGCGCCGAGGAGGAGGAAAAACACAATGCAGATCGTTGCGCGCTTCATAGTGCAGTGAACCTTTGCGAGCGGCTCCGCGGGTTACTACCCGCGGCTAGTTTGATTCTTTTGCTTCTTTCGCCTCCTTCACTGCTCTTGCTCGTTCGTGAAGATCGCGCATCGCCTGGATATACGCTTCGCTTGGCTCGCGGTCACGGCGGGCCATCATGTGCTTGGCGGTATCGAGGAACTTCTCGAAGCGGAACATCTGCTCGCCGCGGTCGGTGAGCCAGGCGAAGGGGCGCACGACCATCGGCGGCGGCGCAGTGGTCGCGATCATCGCGCCGGTGCCAATGAGTGTGCCGGTCATGATTCGAGTGTTGATCGCGAACTTGACGTGATCGCCAACGATCGCGCCGATGAACGTCAAACCGGTTTTGTGAACGGGCCCTTGTGTATCCAGGCGCATCGCCACTTCACCGTATGTATTGAGCAAATTCGAGTTGGTCGTGCCGGCCCCGAAGTTGACCCATTTGCCGACCCACGAATCGCCGAGATGGCCGTCGTGAGATTTGTTGGAATGTCCTTGGAAGATCGTGCCGCCGACTTCTCCGCCGACCTTACATACCGGGCCGATCACCGTATTGGCCTTGATCAACGCGTGATCCACGACCGTCGAATCACGGCCGATCGAACTAGGGCCACAGATCACGGCGCCTGGTCTGATGACCGCCCGTTCGTGGATTGCAATCGGTCCATGCTCGGCATCAAGAACGACATTGGGATAGAGCGTCGCGGTATGGTGCACCTCCACCGGCTGCTGACCGACGATCGTGGCCACCTCCGACGGCACGTGCGCATCTACCATGCGCACGTTCAGCATGTCATAGGTGATCGTCTCGCTGATAATGGATAACACATCCCAGGGATATTTGTAGAGCAACCGGTCTCCGATCGATTGAGTCTCGGTGCGCTCATGGAGTTGACCCGTGGTGAGGAAGTACTCTGCATCAGCCCGGCGTAGCGTTGCGGCGACGATGTGGCCTGTGGCGTCTTCAGTAGCGGCCTGACCGACCTTGAGCTTGAGGTCGGGGTCGGGCATGGCCCAACGCCCATTGACGCAGTAGACGACCTCTTCATCGGGCAGGTGATTGACCGGGGCATTGGCGCGCTCGACAAGCACGTCCTTGAGGTGATCAGGCACCCAATACCCGGCCAGTGATCTGGGCCGATGGGCCGCGATCCGGCCCGCTGTGGTCAACACCCCGGTGCGCACCTCGAATGAGGCCCGCAGATCGGTCATCGGGCCAAGTTGCCCCAGGCCGTCGTCGAAAATGATCATGCGCGGCATGGGTGGACCTTAGTCAGTTTCGGTTTGGCGTGGTGGGATTACCGCCACGCGATGCCGCCGCCGCGAATCGTGGCGGAGTGAAACTGCCACAATGGCATCAGTCGCACGAGCACCCACCCCAGTGGTACGGCGAATAGCCCCGAATAGATCGCCAGGAATATGCGACGCCCAATATCGGCAAGCGGCGAGGTTCCGTCCCAGTACATAAGCCCGCCGGGATACCACGAGCGGACGACATAGATCGTGACCGTGACAGCCGACATCGCCAGCACAAAGGCGGTGGTCATGGCGCCGATGGCCAGGGGTCGCCGACGAAAGACGGTCGAGCGGACTTGCAGCACGAGCAACCCGCCGACAACGTAGCCCAAGGTGTGCGGACCGATGAGGTGGATCGTACCGGTCTGGCCCAGCGTCAAATCAGAGGAGAGATCCATCAGCAGGCCGAGGATGAAGCAGCTCCACAACGCCGTGATCCGAGGTGCTGAGAGGGCAATGAAGGTTGCCAGCGCCGCGCACACGCTTGGCCTCACATGCAGGATATGCACCGCATCGCCGAGGCCGGTCTCGAAGATCATCGCGATCACGGCGAACATGGCGAATACATGCCACCTCACGATCCGCCCTCCGTGACCAGTCGGTCGAGGCGCTCAATCTTCAATGTCACCGTGTCCAGATCAGCGGCGAAGTAGCGTGGTTTGACGACGACGACATCACGCAGCGGATCGTCGTCCTTGTGAGCGACCGACTTCACGTAGCCAATGATCATCCCCTGAGCGCTGTCCGGCCAGGAAGGATCGGCCAACCGCACCAGATCGCCGACGCTCACGTCGCGGGCCCTTTCGATCTCTCCATCGAGCGTTCCATCGCCCAACGGTCTGAGGTCTACTCGGGGGGCCTGGGAGATCGAAGCGGTGGGGTCGTCAGACGAGACGACGATCCCAATCACCCATGCGCTGGCGCGATCAGTCAGCGGAAGTAACCGGCAGGCGAATCGTCCGACCTCACCCTTGATGCGGCCGATCAAATGTACACCGCGATAGACCGCAACAGTGTCCGGTGTTACACCCTCTCTCTTGCCAGCCTTGAGCCTCAGTGGTCCGCCGGCACGTCCCGGGCTTCGACCGGTGACGTGGGCAACGACAGGGGTGATCTTCGAGCCACGATGGAATCGTTGCGCATCCTGTAGCTCGCTGATCTCCAGCTCTAGCGTTTCGTTCCTCAACTGAGCAGCTCGAAACAGCGCGTGCATCTCGTCGCGATCCTCGATGAGTCGCTGTACCTGCTCCGGCTCGCTATTGAGCGGATCGGGCACGGGCCTAAACCAATTGCGTAGCTTTGTGCCAGCGTACTCGAACGGCTCCAGCGGAACGTTGACGATGGCGGCAAGGTCCGACGTCCACGGCTGCAACCATCGATTCGGCAGGATCGCTAAGAAACCTGTGAGGGCAATCGCGGTGAAGAACGCTCGCCGCGCCGGGGTAATCTTCCTGGTCATATCCGGACCCGATACTCACAACAGCCGCTCAAGCCGCCCCGCAGTGGGGTCTTTGATAGTCGAAAGAGCCTCGAACTACAGCTCGTCGAGATCCGACTCCATTGTCGTCTTCCATTCCTCGAGATTCTCAAGGTAGATGCTGGTGCCTCGAGCCACGGCGGTGAGCGGATCATCGGCGACTACCGCATCAATCCCGGTTGCATTGG
>CBDUST010000055.1:0-19325 GCA_965369945.1 uncultured bacterium
CTCCAGGCGAATCTCATCGATGGGCACATCAAGTTTCGTCAGGCTGCCTCCCAGCGGCAGCAACTGAACGTGAACCATGATGTTCTTGATCACGACCTCCTCGATGATGTACTTCTTGCCCCCTGCGTCGTCTTGAGCATTCTCCTGCGATTCAAATCGCTTCAGGTTATCGAGGATCACATCGTAGTTGGCCTTGCCTTCTTTCTTATCCAGATACATCTCCAAATCCGTAAGCGTGAGCGTTGGAAGCTCAACCGTCTCTTGGCGCAACGTTGTGAGCGCTACTTCGACATCGCCTTGGCCAAGGTGCGTGAAGAACGGGCTTTCAAATCCTTGCGGGTTGGCGACCGTAAGGTCGCCCATGGCAAAGGCCCCGCTCAGGAGCTTGACATCGGCGCTCCCGAGCGTTGTGTCAACGCCCAGCGCATAGGTAGCGCCGCGCTCGATCGCTGTCTTGGCGATCGAGTCGATATACACAACGACACCTACCGTGAGGACCAGAAGCACAACGACAAGTCCGCCGACGAATCTGATCAATTTCTTCATGGTCAACCCTCGATAATTTTGCTTCGATGGTGTTGAGACTTAGATCACCAGCACGTCGATCACACCCAGTGCGCCGAGCACACAACTGATTACGCCGTTGAGCGTGAAGAACGTAAGCGCGATCTTGCTCGTTCCCCAGCGGGCGACGGTGAGGTGTTCGTAGAGTAACAATAACACGACGATCGTTACACCGATGCCGAAGATCAGGTGCAGTCTTGGATCGATGAATAGCGCCAAGCCCAGCCCGACAGCCGCCAGCATGTGCAAAGCTCGGCTGACCCACATCGCGCGGGCCGGCCCGAGACTTGCGGGCATACTGAATAAGCCTTGGTCGCGATCGATATCGAGGTCTTGCAGGGCGTAGATGATGTCAAACCCCGCCACCCAGCACATGACCATCCCCGCGAGCAACCAGAGCGCTGGCTGATGCGCGAGCGTCGCCGGTTCGATCGCTATGGCGGCGGCGATGGGGCTGATTGCGAGCGAAGACCCCAGGTAAAGATGACACAATGATGTAAACCGTTTGAACAGCGGATAGGCGCTGAGCCAAACGAGCACGGGCAATCCAAGGATCGTCGGCCACCAATTGTCATAGAGCACACCGAAGCCGGCACAAGCGATCATGAAACCGCATGTGCAGCTGAGCAACACACCGGTCGCTGCACGAGCAGACAACCGCCCGCTGGGAATGGCGCGCCCCTCAGTGCGCGGATTGTCCTGATCCAGTCTGCGGTCAAGTAAACGGTTGGCGAGCATGGCGACGGTGCGCGCAAGCACCATCGCTGCGATGATGAGCGTAAGTTGCCCGGCAAACCTTCCCCAATCGATTGACGCCTCGACCGGCTGCGCCGCCATGAAAGCTGCAAGGATCGCAAACGGCATCGCAAAGACACTATGTGCAAGTTTGATATCCGATGCAATGACGCGCGCGGTCGTCATCGGTGAGTTTGACGCCGACGTACTCACCGACAGCCGTCCACCGCGGCAATCAGTTCACGGGCCCGCTGCTCAACCGAGTCGTAATCGCCCCTGGCCATTGCCGTAGCGTCAAACAGCGGCGCGACGAACCCCACAGCGAATGCGCCTGCATCAATGAACTCAGCCAGGTTGCTCGCATCGACGCCGTTGGTCGGAACGATCCTTAGAAACGGCATCGGCCCCAAACACGCTCTGACATACGGCGCACCCAAACCCGGGGCGGGGAATAACTTCTGCAATTGCCCACCGGCTCGATGTGCTCGAAGCATCTCCGTGGGCGTGTGCGTGCCCGGCATCATCGCCACATTCAGCGATTTCGCAGCATCGATCACCGCTTCATCAACGACCGGCGAAACCAAACACCGCGCACCCGCGTCGACTGCTGCCTCCGCATCTTTTGTTGTGAGCACCGTCCCCGCCCCGACCACGATCCCCTGGCGCTTAGAGAATTCTTGAATAAGCTCGATGGCGTTGGGAATTGTTAGCGTAAATTCGATGACCCGAAACCCGCCTCGAATCGCCGCCTCCATCGCCGGTGCAGCCGACTCGGCGTTCGGCGTGCGCAGGATCGCCGATGCTTTGGCGTTTCCAAAAAATGACACGAATTCATCGGGCGTCATGGAAGTTCATCCTCTAGCTGGGCCGCGATTGTAGCGTTTGGCCCAAATCAGATCACCGTGCTTGGTAAGAGCACGCAATCCACACGCAGCATATGATGGGCCTACTTCGGCCGAGCCTTTGGCAACTCAACACGAACCGTTCTGGAGATTCTTCAATGACTCGTGTCCAACTTCATCGTTCCTCAACCGGCGTATTCCTTCTATGCCTGACGCTCCTGTCGGGCGCCTCCACCTTCGCCGCTCAGGAAACCAAGCCCGCCCAGCCGCCCGCCTCCAAGCCCGCGCAA
The DNA here is from genome assembly GCA_965369945.1 of uncultured bacterium. Taxonomy (GTDB): domain Bacteria; phylum Planctomycetota; class Phycisphaerae; order Phycisphaerales; family SM1A02; genus JADFNO01. The sequence continues at coordinate 2,432 of CBDUST010000055.1, forward strand.
ACGCAGCCGGCCGATCAAGACAACGCGCCGTTTGTTCACGTGCTCATGAAAACTAGCAAAGGCGAGATTGTCCTTGAGCTCAACCGCGAGAAAGCCCCGATCAGTGTGAAGAACTTCCTGTCATATACGGATAAGAAATTCTACGACGGAACGATCTTTCACCGCGTCATGAGCAACTTCATGATCCAAGGCGGCGGCTTTACGCCGGACATGAAGAAAAAGAAGACCGACCCACCGATCAAGACCGAATGGCAGAACGGCTTGAAGAACGTGCGCGGCAGCATCGCTATGGCTCGTGCGCCCCAGCCTGATTCCGCCACCGCTCAGTTCTTCATCAACGTGAAAGACAACTCGAACCTTGATCGACCGCGAGGCGGCGCGGCGTACGCGGTCTTCGGCAAAGTCGTTGCCGGCATGGACGTTGTGGAGGTTATCAAGTCAACGGCGGTGACGACCAACCCCTTGGATCCACGAGAAACGAGTCATCCGCTTGAGCCGATTGTCATCGAGAGCGTGTCTCGTCTCAGTGCCGACAAAGCCAAGCAGCGCATCGACGCGGAGAGAACGGACGCCGACTCCGGCGAATCGTCATAGATCAACGTTCGCCGGTTTACCTTGATACGTCAGTTGCAATCCGCGACTAGGCCGCTTGAAGCGAGATTTGACCGATGGATGTTTGATCGATCACCTCGCCGCTGACGATTCGATCCACCAACTGCACCATCTCAGGCAGGTCCGGCTTAGGAATCTGCACCGTCGCGCCGACCTGCATGCCCTTGTTGGCGTTGTCCTTGCTGATCAGCGAGCTGAACAACACCACCGGGATGTGTTTGAACTGCTGGGTTTCCTTGATCAGCTTCGTCAGGTGCAGTCCATCCATTCGCGGCATTTCGATGTCGCTGACGATTGCGTCAATCGGCGCACCTTCGCCCGAGCAGATCGCTTCCCATGCTGCCTGACCGTCCGAATACAGCTCCACTTTGGAATATCCCGAGGCGAGCATGATTCGACCCAGTTGGTTGCGCATGAACGGCGAGTCCTCGGCAATGATGACCCGCTTTGAACCGCGATCTACGCCAAGCGGATTGTCAACCGACTTGATCTTCAGCTTGTACTGCATCAGGATCGAATCGGCGACCGACTCGAAGTCAACCATCAGGATCAGCCGGCCGTCAATATCCAGCGCTCCCGTCGTGCAGCCGATTTTCTGGCCGTCGGAATCGGCGAAATTCAGCGACGGGATCGGCAAGAGCTTCGACCAGCTCAACCGATGAATCCGCTCCACATCGGTCACAAGAAAACCAATACGCACCGCATTGAACTCGGTGATGATGACCGTGCCTTCACTTCCATCCGACGTTGCTATCTTCTGGGCGGACAAATGGGCCTTCAGGTCAATCAGTGTTAGCGTCGTTCCGCGCATATGAATAAACCCGATGACCGAAGGATGCTTGTGTGGGATTTGCACGACCGGCAACGGCTGAAGAACCTCTCGAACCTTCGCGACGTTTACCCCAAAGCTCTGATCACCAAGGCGAAACACCAGCACTTCAAACTCATTGGTGCCTGCCTCGAGTAGAATGTCGCCGGTGAGGCCACGCATCTCGTCCATGGAGCTATCCTCTGTTGATCCCTGGAAGCAACCGCCGTGGGATCGAATCATCCGGCAGTGGCCCTGAGATCACGTGATCGACCTATAACCGGTGCGAGTGAACGTTCATTTGACGCTTCGGCATTGAAAAACCCACGGGCATCGACCCGTGGGCTTTGTCGTTACAAATCACAGTCTGTCGGTGTAATGGATCAGTGTTCGTCTGCGGGTCCAGCGGTCGTGATTGCGAACTGACCACCCAACTCGTTGGCTGAGGACGGAAAGACGCCGTAGGAAGGCCCGGCGACCACCGTGGTAATCGTGCGGTGCTGCAGATGCGGCGGCTTGGAATGCACACGTACAACCCGCGCCAGATTCTTATCGAGGATGATGTGCTCAGGAAGCCGTTGGCCCTCGACCCATTCGCGACCCGAGTACCAGTAATACACGTGTGTATATGGATTGAAGTACACCTGCGCTTCGGGGTGGTACACGAACTGGTATCGCCACCACGCCTGATCGTTGTGCGGCACGTGCTGTGGTGTGCCGTCTGCTTCCCAAACCACATGGCTCGACAGATGACCGCAGCTGGCCAGGCCAAGCACCGCCCCCAACGTACACATAATCTTCAGACTCGTTCGCTTCATTCGTGACATTACCTGCTCCTGATGGACGCTAAGCCCCACTCCAGACCTCAACAAACTCACTTGAATTGGATCGGCGACCGAGCAGGGCGTCCTAAGCCCACCTGCAACTATCGAGCTTGCCCAATCAGAACAACCGGCAAACTCCGACTGACCGCTACAACTCGATCACTCCCGACGCCCAGGGATACCAATCCCTGGGTCTCTTCTCTCAAGCCTCAAGCCTCAAGCCTCAAGCCCTCTTTCCACCACCACCTCATACCCCGCGGGCTGCGCCCCGATCACGCCCTTCGCCCTCGGCCCGGAATGTGCTTTCTTGAACGCCTCACTCTTTGTCCACGCAACAAAGTCAGCTTTAGAGTTCCATTGCGTGACCGAAAGGTATTCATCCGCTTCGTCGTCGCCATGCCCCCAAGTTTTCTTGAGTAGCCGAAACCCGCCGAACCCGGCCAACTCCTCAATCCCACTGGACGTAGCGAAACGTTCCTCGAGCTCCCCACCCTCCCCGCGCGTCACACGAATTCGATTGATAGCAATAAACATAGAGATACATATCGGCTATCCGACGCCCACGGATAGCAATCCGTGGGTTCCCAGCGAGCCGGGGCGTGTCGCCCCGGTTCACGCCCGCATACAAACCCCGCCCACCGCGCGCTGTAAAGCCGCGACCGGTGGTCGCGCTCTTAGCTGTCACGGAATTGTCGGTCAAGCGAGTTGCTAGCTGGTTATTGTCCAGACGACACGGTCAACGCAATCCAACCATGGGAACAGGAATATGAAGCTCACTTGACGAACTTCGTATCGAGTCCTCACTTCACCAGTACCCGCCTCTACATGATCCGCCGGTATGCCGGCAAACTTCCTGACCGTATCGGTGTTGAGCGTTTGCGTGTCCGTGCCGACAACATCCCACGACTCCGTGTTGAAGTTCCAGAATGAGAATCTGAGTCTCAACCCGACAGTGTTCGCCGAGGATTCGATCGTCACGTCGAGTGTGGCCGGCGAATCGGTTGGCAACGTTCCGACGAAATCCAGCGTCACTGGAGCTTCGGTTGCATCGAGTACGATGCCTGGGTTGTAACACAGATCGCTGTCATCCGATTCCAGAAGGTCGGCGAGCGTACCGGAAGCGAAGAATCCGCGGAACGCACTGAACGATCCGGGTGTAGTTGGTGGTTCGGCGTGGCTGAAGACCACGTAGCTCTGGCCCTCTAACTGGCCGTCCCCGTCGACCCTCCAATTCCCCACGATGACGTCGTCCAGCCCGTCGCCATTGACGTCGCCAGCTTCCGAGACGCTGCTGCCCGCGTGGGCCTCGAAACCAAACGGATCAGGAACGCTATTGATGACGAAGCCCCCGTCGCCGGCGGCAACGTCGGCCAGTTCCACCGCCGCGGTATCGGCCTTGCCGAAGACCACGTAGCTCTTGCCTGGCCCGTAGAGGCAGTAGTCGTAGCGTGGCGCACCGACGATGACGTCGTCCAGCCCGTCGCCGTTCACGTCACCGGCCCCGGAGACACTCCAGCCCGTGTAGTCATACACAGACATACTCTTCATGGCGAAGCCCCCATCGCCGCTGACGACCTCGGAAAGGTTCACCGCCGCGGTATCAGCCTTGCCGAAGACCACGTAGCTCTCGCCCCAGTAGCAGCAGCCGACCGGTTCGGCGTATGGAGCCCCCACGATGACATCCGCCAGCCCGTCCCCGTTGACGTCACCGGCCCCGGAGACACTCCAGCCCGAGTAGTCATGCGAATCGGATCCGTTGATGACGAAGCCCCCGTTGCCAGCGGCGATGTCGGCTAGGTCCACGGGCGTCCCGTCGGCCTTGCCGAAGACCACATAGCTCTCACCCGCGTCGGAGTTGCCGCCCGGGTCGGCGCGTGGTGCTCCCACGATGACATCGTCCAGCCCGTCCCCGTTGACGTCACCCGCCCCCGAGACGGTAAATCCCGAGCGGTCGTCCGGATCGATGCCATTCATGACGAAGCCCCCATTACCCGCGGCGACGTCGGCCAGGTTCACCGCCGCGGTGTCGGCCTTGCCGAATACCACGTAGCTCGCGCCCGGGAAGATCTTGCCGTCCGGGCTGGCGGATCGTGCCCCCACGATGACGTCATCCAGCCCATCCCCATTGACATCACCGGCCCCCGAGACGCTACCGCCCGACCTATCCGGCGAGTGGATGCCATTGATGACGAAGCCCCCGTTGCCAGCGGCGATGTCGGCTAGGTCCACGGGCGTGCCGTCGGCCTTGCCGAAGACCACATAGCTCTCGCCCGCGTCGGAGTTGCCGCCCGGGTCGGCGCGTGGTGCTCCCACGATGACATCGTCCAGCCCGTCCCCGTTGACGTCACCGGCCCCAGCAACGCTAGAGCCCGAGAAGTCGTCCTCATCGATGCCATTGATGACGAAGCCTCCAACGCCGGCGATGATGTCGGCCAGATCCACGGGCCTCCCGTCGGCCTTGCCGAAGACTACATAGCTCTCGCCCGCGTAATTGTTGCCGCCCGGGTCGGCGCGTGATGCCGCCACGATGACATCGGGCACTCCGTCCCCGTTGACGTCACCCGCCCCCGAGACGCTCCAGCCCGAGAGGTCATGCGAATCGGATCCGTTGATGACGAATCCCCCGTTGCCGGCTACGACATCGGACAATTCAACGGGAGGCAAACCCCGCGCCGTCCCGATAGCAAGCAACGTTGCCGCCGCCGCCAGCGCAAACGCGCGGTTCCCCGCCAGGTGTAGCAGGTAGCTTCGCGATCGCGCCCGAAGAAAACCCCGAACCGCCGGCTCCAGAGCGCGGGGCGGTCCCGACCATCTTCCGGCCATCAGCCGTATAAGCAAACGCTTACTCTGGCGATACAGTCTCCGCCGTGATGTACTGATCCCAGCGCTGGCCGAGTTTGCCAAGCTTGAGTTGAACGACATGCCTGCGCCTCCTTCCGTCCGAGAGGCCACACAGCGACGACGCCTGCCGCAAGTTCATGGCCGCCGGAATGCCCCCCGTGCAGCCGGACTTCCAAAAGTCTACCTCCCGAGGCCCTGTTTACAAGGGGGAATCGGGGCGGTTCGCTGGCGCGCGCCTGCAAGTCGCTGAATCGCGCAGGTCCACTCAAAATTCTTGGGAAAAATATCCCGCCTGGTGAGCTGTCAAGCCGCATTTTGTCGAGCGACTGACCGAGACGGCGTTCTCAGCGCGCGCCCGTGAAGCCACTAATCCCTCTATGAAAGGAGCTGTTCTTCCATGGTCAAATGGGCACGGCGATGCAAGCAGAGGTTCCGGCAGCGCGGCGTCTGTGGCGCGCACGAACTAAACCCTATGTCGCTCTCAATCTCGTGCGCGCAAAACGAAGAAACCGCGGATATGCATCCGCGGCTATCAAACTCTTCCCTAATGCCTAATGCCTTCTTCCTAATACCGATAGTGCTCGGCCTTATACGGCCCCTCGATCGGCACGCCGATGTAGTCCGCCTGCTCCTTAGTGAGTTTCGTCAGCTTCACGCCGAGTTTGTCAAGGTGCAATCGAGCGACCTCTTCATCCAGCTTCTTGGGAAGCGTATACACCTTCTTCTCGTACGCTCCGTGATTGGCATGCAGTTCGATCTGCGCCAACACCTGGTTGGAGAAGCTGTTACTCATCACGAAGCTGGGATGACCCGTCGCGCAGCCCAGGTTCAGCAGGCGACCTTCAGCAAGCACGATAATCGAGTGGCCATCTTTGAATTGCCACTCATCGACTTGCGGTTTGATGTTGACCTTTTGGATGCCGTCGAGATCGGACAGGCCGGCGATGTCGATTTCATTATCAAAGTGGCCGATGTTGCCGACGATCGCTTTGTCCTTCATGCGCTGCATGTGCGCTGCGGTGATGATGTTGTAGTTGCCGGTGGCGGTGACGAAGAGGTCAACCTTGTCGACGACATCATCGAGTGTGACCACCTCAAAGCCATCCATCGCGGCCTGAAGCGCGCAGATGGGATCGACTTCGGTGATGAGCACTCGGCACTTCTGCCCGGCCAGAGACTGAGCGCATCCCTTCCCCACGTCGCCATAGCCGCACACGAGCGCGGTCTTGCCGGCCAACATCACATCAGTCGCTCGCATCAGACCATCGACAAGCGAATGTCGGCAGCCATAGATGTTGTCGAACTTGCTCTTTGTGACGGAGTTGTTGACGTCGATCGCGGGGAAGAGCAGCTCGTTGCGTTCCTGCATTTGGTAGAGCCGATGCACGCCTGTCGTGGTTTCTTCGGAGACTCCGGCGATCTCGTTGGCGATTGGCTCCCAGAACTTGGGATCGGCTGCGTGGATATCGGCAAGCAGTTTGAGGATCAGGCTGTACTCTTCGTTGTCGGTAGGTTGGGGTGCGGGAACGGCGCCGGCTTTATTGAACTCGACTCCCTTATGGATGAGCAGCGTTGCATCGCCACCGTCATCGAGGATTATGGTCGGTCCTCTGCCATCGCCCCAGTTCAAGGCCTGGAACGTACACCACCAATACTCGCCCAGTGTTTCGCCCTTCCATGCGAAAACGGGCGGGCCTTTGGGGGTTTCCGGCGTACCGCCGAGCGACGGCGGACCAACCGCGACGGCCGCGGCCGCGTGATCCTGGGTCGAGAAGATGTTGCAACTGGCCCAGCGGACCTCGGCGCCCAGATCGATGAGCGTCTCGATCAGCACCGCGGTCTGGATGGTCATGTGAAGGGAGCCGGTGATCCGAGCGCCGGTGAGCGGCTTGTCCTGGCGATGCTGCTGGCGGATCGACATCAAGCCGGGCATCTCGTGCTCGGCCAGCTCGATTTCCTTGCGACCAAACGCCACGGTTTGCGGCGACAGGTCGGCAACCTTGTAGGGAAGGTCCGAGAATAATGGCAGTCCAGTATCAGCGAACGTCGTTGCCGAGCTTTGGGCAGATGCGAGCGTGGTCACAGGAGATCTCCAGTAGTTGGTGTGCGATGAGCAGTCGTGGCTTGTCCCACCGGCTGCGTATCGGCAGCGTTGCTGGTCGCCTTCATGGCGAATACACAATCGCGGCAGTTTTATCCATCCATCCGGATGAACAGATGAATAGTACCACCTATCTCGCCATCGTCAAGCGGAGTTGGGTTGAATGGTCTAGATGGTGTCCCACGGCTCAATACAGGGCCACGTTGGAACCATCGCCGAGGCGGACGGCCGGTTGGGTCGAACCGAGCTGGACCCCCAGCAACCCCCACCGCTGTGGTCTGGCCAGGCGCAGCTTGAGCCAACGGGCAACTGAACCGGACGCTTCAGCAAGCTGGCCGTCGCTGTCCGACCAACTCGCCAGGATCTGCGCGAAGGCCGCTGAGTAATGCGATCGCCTCAAGTGCACCGGATCAAAGCCGTACCAATCGCCAGGCAAACCGACCGCAGTCGCTGCGTAGTGGGTTGCCAACGTCCGTACGGCCGAATCGATCTCACGGACACGGCGTTTCGCTTCATCCAACGACAACTTCCGCCCGGGAAACAGAATCGCTTTGGCTGTGTGGTATCTGAAGGCCGAAAGGGATTCGATGCTCTGGACGGGAAGTCGGGTGATGACGGTGCGAGCTTTGAGATCCTTGAGCCGCGACAGAGTACGTTCGATCCAATCGGTGATCATCGCGACGTCGTAGCCATACACGATGTCGTTCCCGATATCGGTGATCAGCGCGTAGGTTGGCGCCGGCGGGGCATCCTTGAGCGAATCCCAAAGACCACACTCAGCAATGCCCGGCAATGTTCGTCCGAGTACGCGGCTGGCTCGGCCGAACGATCGCCCATGCCCCATCGCGATATACAACTCCAAGGGCGACCCGAGCATTGCCTGCGCGGTCCCGACAATCGTGGAGATCGCGCGGGTCAGATTACTCGCGCCGAGAAGAATGACACGACTCGAGGATGGCGAGTTATCGCTTTGCATATCAGTAGCGAATCGTGGGCGGTCTCACTCAGATCGACGGTAGGTGATCGCGAAGTATACGAAGATGATTGCGCCGACCGCACCGACGGGCCAGAATGCAACGCCGCTATCGGGGTCGCCTGCGACATCCACCGCCCATCCAAGAAGCGGCGCGATGATCATCATGAGCATCCTGCGTGCCATGCTCTCGATCGAGAGTGTCGTCGCTCGTTGCGATTCGTCACTTTGTATTGCCAGACGACCGATGAGGACCGGCCGCCACAGGTTTTGGAGTACGTGCAGCAACACAAACGCGCCGATGACAGCCCAAAGCGCTGCGCCGTATGCACCGATTGCAATTGCCAAGAAGAGAACGGCGCCGATCGCCCAGTACGCACGCGCCGCCCGTCGCTCATCACCAATCACCTGCACGAGCCGATGTGCCTGTCGACTCGCCGAGGCTGACATCAAATGTAACACGAGATAGGCGGCGCCGATGAACACCGCTGATTGCTGGATCGGCGCCAAATCCGCAACGAGCAAAAGATGGCCGGCCCCGAGTACGGCCGCCGCCGCGAGAATCGGCTGTAGATAATCCTTGACCGTTGCGAACGTGCCGTCGAACGCCATCCCTTCGATGACGACTCGCCGTAGGTTCCTGCGTCGTGCCGTATCACGGAGCGTCTGCACAGTTCTTCGCGTCAAGTTCGCAAGCGATGGCCGAACATCTTCGGATCGATTCAACTCACTGGGATAGCCGAGGAAATTGACGAGACACACGAGATACGGAATCACAGCGACGTAGAACACATACTCGTAGCTGTGACTGAACAGCACGATCGCCGTTGCAATGATGATCGAGAACGCCGAGCCGAGCTTGCTCCACGAGCGGGTGTAGCCGTAGACGAGCGTTCGTTCATCCGTCCGCCCTTGAAGCTCAAGCCAGGCAAAGATCATCGCTTTGTGTGTTCCGGTGCGGAAGGCTTCGCCGATGCCGTAGAAGAACATTGCCCCTGCGAGTAGCGCGAAGTGATCCGCCAAGCCGAACAAGAGAAAGCTGGCGATGTAAGCGACGAACGCGAGGATCATTGCATCGCGTCGTCCCCATAGGTCCGCGATCGCGCCCGATGGAATCTCCAGACAGTTGACCGTCAGCTCTCGAATGGCAATAAGTAGGCCGATCGCGGTGAAGCTCAGTCCCTTGTCGACCAGCACGAGCAACAGGAACGGCTCGAAGTAGCGCTGACTCTTCAGGAAACCGTAGAGACTGAATCGAAAGAGCATGGGTGATCCGAACCGATCAGGTTGCAAGTGCAAAGGATGTTCTTACCGCGGATTGAAGTTCATCGCCAGTGAAACCGCCATGAGCATGGTACGAATTGTTTGATGGCAAAAGAGCATAAGAGACGCCGATGATGAGGAAGATATGTGGATTGAGATTGATGACTCGCCGCGCAGCCGTACGACTGGCGATATTTTTTGCTGTTGCAACGGTACCACTCAGTTGGGCGTACATGACCATGATTAGAATGCCGGGCGCGAGTTTTCGAGGGCCAATGCCGCCGCTTAGTGAAGTGCAGTTGGCGCTGCGCGATTCGCTATTGAGCGATGTCGAGATGTTGGCCGGCGAGATTGGGCCGCGCGGCGTGATGGAACCGGAAGCACTGGCCGCCGCCGCTGCGTTCATCGAACGATCGTTAGCCGACGCTGGGTACGAGGTCGCACGGCAGTGCGTAGAGTTCGGCGGCACCTCAAGTTGCAATATCGAAGCTGAGCGCCGAGGCAGTTCGCTTGCCGATGAAATCGTCGTGATCGGCGGGCATTACGACTCGGTTCTGGTGGAGAGCCAACTGTGCCCCGGCGCCAATGACAACGCCTCCGGTACCGCAGCGACACTGGCTTTAGCGCGTGCGTTCGCTGAGCGATCACCGCAGCGCACGGTGCGATTTGTCTTGTTCGTCAACGAAGAACCGCCCTTCTTTCAGAAACCGTTTATGGGAAGTTGGGTGTACGCAAAGCGGTGCAGAGAGCGCAACGAGAACATCGTCGCCATGGTGTCACTAGAAACGATCGGGTACTACTCCGATGAGCCTGGTTCTCAAAAATACCCATTTCCGCTTGGGTTGCTTTACCCGTCGACGGGCAACTTCATCACGTTTGTCGGCAATGTGGGATCGCGAGAACTGGTTCGTCAGTCGATCGGGTCGTTTCGGCGTCACGCGAAATTTCCATCCGAGGGTGGCGCGCTTCCGGGGTCGATGCCCGGCGTCGGGTGGTCGGATCACTGGGCGTTCTGGCAGGAGGGGTATCCAGCCATCATGGTGACGGATACCGCGCCGTATCGGTACCCGCATTATCACGAGCCTACAGACACGCCCGACAAGCTCGATTATGACCGCATGGCCCGTGTTGTGGACGGGTTGGAACGAGTTGTAATTGACCTGGCCAACCCCAACCAGTGAAAAACTGGCGCCTTGGCTTGACCTTCGCGGCTGGGAATCTATACTTGCATGATGACGCAAATAAACAAGCAACTCTCCACGGCTGATTCGCGCCGATGTTGCAAGAAACTTGACGCAACGATGTCAGCGGATTTCTTCAAGGTACTCAGTGATCCGACACGGATCGCCATTCTGGTCCGCTTAGCTGGGTTCGGCCGTGCTGCCACCGTCAGTGAGATCGCCTGCTGCTATCCGATCGATCTCTCGGTCGTCTCGCGTCATCTGGCAGCACTCAAGACGGCTGAGATGCTCGAGTCCGAAAAACGCGGCAAACAAGTCTATTACTCCGTTCGATACGACACCCTCACCCAAACACTGCGGTCCATAGCCGGTGCGATCGAAGCGTGCTGCCCCGACGACTGCTGCTGTAAAGGAGATTGATTATGCCCCGAAGCAACGAAGACATCCGAGATTCCGTCGCTACCGCTTACGCGAGCGCAGTCACCCAGGAGCCAACCAGTTGTGGATGCGGTTGTGCGGAAGCGCCGAAGGGCTACACCTCCGACGAACTGACGCACCTACCCGAAGATGCGGTTCGCCATTCGCTCGGCTGCGGCAATCCCTTGTCCTATGTCGACGTCGAAGCCGGCGACACCGTACTCGATCTCGGATCCGGCGCGGGTATCGATATCCTCCTCGCCGCAGATCGCGTCGGCCCCAACGGACGGGTCATCGGCGTGGATATGACCGACGAAATGATCGCCAAGGCCAACGAGAACATCGCTCAGGCCGACGTAACCAACGTTGAAGTGCGCAAGGGCTTGATCGAGGATTTGCCGGTTGAAGATGATTCCGTCGATTGGGTGATCTCCAACTGCGTGATCAATCTTTCGCCCCAGAAGGACCGCGTGTTCGCTGAGATTGCGCGGGTACTCAAGCCGGGCGGGCGAATGCTCGTCTCCGATATCGTCGTTGAGAACCTGCCTCAGGCGCTACGAGACAATCAGTTCCTTTACAACGGCTGTGTTGCGGGCGCGATCAGTGAGTCGCAGTACGTCGCTGGACTCAAAGCAGCGGGTCTGGAAGACGTCACCGTCAAACAGCGCGTGCTCTATGACTCGCAACAGATCGAGTCGGCGATCGATGCCGAGCTTGATGTGGTTCAGAAAGAATCTGATCATTGCTGCGGTCCGAAGGGTTGTGTTGAATCACATGATGTCGCTGAATCGCTCGTCGGCGGCATCTGGAGTTGCCAGTTTTCAGCACAGAAACCACAGAGTGCGTGAGCGCGCCTCTTACTTCTTCCGCATCGTCGCGACGAACAGTTGGGGGCCTTTGGCGGTGGTGTCGGGTTTGAGCAGTCGATAGCGAACATTCGTAAGGCCGACATCGTTTGCCCAACGGTTGATTTGCTTTTCATCGAAGCCCATGTGTTGATGGCCCATGGTGTGGCGATAGGTTTCTCGGTCGTGCGGGGCGAGGTCGACGACGAGGGCGACGCCGCCCGTCCGAAGGATACGTGTAATTTCGCGTATCGCCTCAATCGGTTTTGGTAGGTAGACCGTGACGAGAAACATGATCGCTGCATCGACCTGAGCGGCAGCGATGGGGATTTCGGTCAATTCCCCTTCACGGAACTCGATATTGGAGAAAGCGGCGAGACGGCGACGGGCGGCTTTGAGCATCGCCGGCTCACGATCTACAGCGATCACCTGCTTGACGATCGGCGCCAGTTGTTCGGTGACGTTGCCGGTGCCGCAACCCAGGTCAGCGACCGTCCAAGTCGGGTCGAGCAGTGTGATAAGCGCCTGCGACGTAAACGAATCGCCAAAAAGTTGCCGGCGCATGTCGTCCCATTCACCGCCGATCTGTCCGAAAAAGGCTTTGGAATCAGTGCGGCGTTGCGCGAGCACTTCAGCGACGCGGTGGTCATCAGCGTCGAAGGTGCGCGAGTCGCCCAGCCCGTGACTGGTTGCTTCCCAGAGTTCCTGGGCGATTTGCGGAAGATCATTTACGGCCATGCGATAGAGGCTGGCGGTTCCGGCGGAGCGCTTGACGATCCACGCGCTTTCGCTGAGGAGTTTCAGATGCCGGCTCACCGTTGATTGCGGCAATTGAACGACCATCGCCAGTTCACCCACGCTGAGTTCCTCGTTTGCCAGCAAGCGAAGGATGCGCAGACGCGCCAAGTCGCTGAGCGGTGCAAGCCAGGTCAGCAAAGCGGGGGTATCGGAATCCGAGGTCATCGTTAGTTGCCCGGAGGCATTGCGAGGGTCGGACCGGGTATCTCACCAAGGTCTTTGAGTCGCTGCAGGACACGCCCATCGGTATGGTCGATGCCGTAGGCCTGTCGAAGCCGGTGCAGCGCAGTGTCCAGGTCGCCCAGACGTTCGGCGAAGGAGGCAGCGGCGAGATAGGGTTCAACAGTCTGACCGTCGTCGAGCACGATCGCCTTCTCCAGGGCGACACCAGCGGAATCGGGATCGCTCAGTTCCAGCGAATACCGGGCCAGCCGCAAATACGCGCTGGGCGTCTGCATGGACTCAGCCCGTTGCCGCAGAAAAGCGAACAATCGAGATTCCTCACCGAGCTGGAATAACGCTTCGGCTAGAGCGTCTGTGACCTCTGGGTTGCGCGGACGATGCGTGTGGGCAACCTCCAGGGCTTCACGAGCTCGGGCCGGTCGGCCGATCTCCAAAAGGCACAACCCAAGGCGGAATTGCGCACGCCAATCACCGGGGTAGCGGTCGGTTATTTCGGCGTACTCCCTGGCAGCCGTGTTGTAATCGCGGTGATCAAAGCTGAAATCACCGCTTTGTCGAATGGTCTCGGCGGGTCGCTGGCACCCGGTCAGTACGGCGCTGCTCAACAGGATCATTAGGATTCGTGATCGTCGCATAGCTATTGCCTCTCCATGGCGAAGACGAACCGGCATCATACAGCCGAGACCGCAAGATGCGATGGGGTAATGCTTCTACGATTACCAGTGATGCCCACCGCAGATGCCACCAGCCGGCGAACTGTGCAATTGCAGCATGAGCTTCCAGACGGATCGAGCCATATTGATTGGATGATCGCACGTGATCCGGCCGGTGAGGAACCGCTGATTAGTTTCCGCCTCCAGCGTCGGATTGATGAGCTGAGGCCGGGCCAGCGCGCAAAGGCGGAGCGGATTGCCGACCATCGGCCGGCGTACCTGGACTATGAGGGCGCGATTTCAGGCGATCGCGGGTCGGTCCGCCTGTTGGCTCGGGGCTCGGTAGTGAACGAGTCTCGCCAGTCGCCATCATCCTGGACGCTGGAAATATGCTGGCAGGACCGCGGCGGAGGCGGGTCGATTCGTCAGCGGCTACACCTGGAGCATCTGGAGGGCGCCGCCACGGCTTGGGAGGCAGTTTGCGAGGCCGTAGAGGCCATAAGCGACGCTGAGCGATGAAGTCCTGATGGGCGGCTGTTCGTCAGAGCGTCGTTCGTCTAGGCTAACTTGCACCGGCATCGTGGCAAGACCAAACTGTCGTGCCGGTCGTGCAAGGCCAGGCAGACTGAGGAAAAAGGACCCAAGCATGGACACCACACCCAAGCGGCCGGACGGTGACACCCCCAGCAAGATCCGCCATACGCAGCCGCAGTTCGGCACGGGCCAACCGCCGGCGCCGGTGGAGGACGTCGGCGCACCCGATACGAGCGAGCTGCCGATGGTCGAGAACCTTGGCGGAGCGGCCAGTTCGAAGAAGATCACTGCATTCGAGAAGCAACGCCGGCACGAGGAAAAGTGGTCGCGCACCCCCAACACAACCGGTCAAGGTGCGATCCACGTTCGAACGTTCCACAGTAAGCTGACCGTGGATGCGCTGACGTACCTTGACCAGTCCGTCAACGAATGGCTGGACGCTCATCCGCAATACGAGGTGAAGTTCGTCACCTCGACAGTGGGTACGATGACCGGCAAACTCAAGGAGCCGCAGTTGATCTGCCAGGTGTGGGTGTAGGGAAGGGATGCGGGATGAGGGATGGTGGTTGGGTGTGTTGGCTTATGCAGCCGGATGATCATGTTTGCCTGTGCTATCGAGTGAGTCTTCGCAAGCTCACGAATTACATGAAACGCGAGCGACCGCCGGTTCCGTCACGGCTCAGTGAGTGTTTGGGGGCGGGAACCGGATGCCACTGGTGTGTCCCGTTCTTGACGGATCTTCATCGCCAATGGCAAGAAGGAGATGAGCCGGATTTGCCGATCTCGCCGCAGGAGTACGCCGAGCGCCGAGGTCGGTATCACCGTACCGGCCGACGCGACGAGGCTGCAGAAGCAGGCGAATAAGCTACCCGGCAGCTCGGTGGGATTGCTGCCCGTCCTTCAGCTCGCGAACCAGGTCCTCCAGACCCACGACCTCACGTTCGAAAGCGATGCCGATGTAGTTGTGCGTGCGGTTGGCGCCGGGAACCACGCGAACGATAGTCACTCTTTGGTCGATGACACCGACCGGGGGAGGAAGATGCACGCTCAGATGAACGTGCTGCTGCAACCGCAGCTCAAGATTCGGCTCGTGGAGCACGCGGATGAGCATACCGCCGGTACTGATGTCCTGGACGGTTCCTCGCACTGGCGATTCCTTGGCCTTGGGGTAGAGCGCCGCGGCGGGGGGGGGGCCTGAACCGAACGTCACGCGACGACTCGCTCGCCGCTCATCAGCGCGCAACGCGGTCGGTGTTGCAAGACGATAGCCGTACAGAAGCCGCATACCTCCGGATGGAACCTGTACCCGCCCCATCGCCTGAGTCTTGCCGCTCACTCGACCAACGGACTCCACCCCGAAACTCATGACCAGGTGTTCCCCGGTGGTCAGCGGATGGTTCAATGTCCCAATCAGCGGCTGACTGATGACCACTCCGTCATCGAGGACCTGCTCGATCGTGGCGACCAACACCAGCTTGTGGGGCCCGCTCTGGGACACGGGCTCCAATTCGACGGTCGAGCGCGCGCGATGGGCCTCATTCAATAGCCGGCGGACCTTTTCCGCGGTGTCAACTTGGGTGCTCAACGCCCGTTTCACTTTCTCTAGCCATATACCCACGACCTATAGGATCGACACTTTGGTGGGTCCGATTCAACGCTGGTGGGATTAGAGGACCTAGACAACGTGGTCCGATAAACCGCAGCTACGCGATCAAGCAAGATCGTCCCGCGCCCCAGGCCCAGGATCGGCACGATCCACAGTGCGATCCCGATCAGCCGCCCTATTCCGATAGCGCCTTGGCGCCATCGGATCCATCCAGTTCCAGCACCGTCAAGCAGTCGTTGGAGTAGATGCAGATTTCGCCTGCGGTTCGCAGCGCCTCCTCGCAGAGTTGGGCCGGATTCATCTCAGTGTGCCTTAGCAATGCCCGCGCCGCTGCCAAGGCGAACGGTCCGCCGGACCCGATCGCACAGATGCCGTCCGATGGTTCGATGACATCGCCTTGGCCGGAGATCATCAGTGTCTTGGCGCGATCCGCAACGACCAGCAACGACTCAAGTCGGCGCAGCATCCGGTCGGTGCGCCACAACTTGGCCAGCTCGATCGCGGCCCGCATGAGATTCGTCGGCGATTCCTTCAGCTTGGCCTCGAATCGCTCCAACAAGGCGAAAGCATCGGCCGCCGACCCGGCGAATCCGACCAGCACCCCCGCCGTCTCGGCGCCAACGTCATCGAGCCTGCGCACCTTCACGGCGTCGGCCTTGGCGATCGTCTCCCCAAGGGTCACCTGCCCGTCGCCGGCCACGGCCACCTGCGATCCTTTACGCACAGAGAGGATCGTTGTCGCGTTCCACGTCTGCATGGCGCAAAGTCTATCGAGTCAAAGCGAACGCATCAGAACGCCCCTGTGCGGCGTGTGGGACTCATGAACGGCTGAACGTCGCATGTGGTCGTTCCTCCACCGGCCTGCTGCTGGCACCGGCGGTTCTTTGATTGAGCAGGCACACGGCTCATTTAGGGCCCATCCCAGCCCAGGCCAAAAAAAATCCGGATCGGTCCATTCCGATGAGTCGATCACTGGACAAGCTGGTCCGGTATGCTAGACTGCCAGCGCAATTGAGAACCAATCTCAATACCGGGAATGGCCCCAAACCCGCAGCCAGGACCCCCAGCCATGACCGCCGCCAACGACCATTCCGCCCAGATGCACTTCGCCCCGACCGTGCCGCTTGCGCAACTGACCGGCGGCCAGCGCTGTCGGGTCGCCGCGATGGACGTGAATCCAGAGGAGGCGCAACTCCTCGAAGCGATGGGCTTGACTGAACGTTGCGAGCTTTGCGTCTGTCAACCGGGCGAGCCG
>CBDUST010000056.1:0-19061 GCA_965369945.1 uncultured bacterium
TGACATCTGCACGGGCAGGATGCCCGTGCCACCGGACAGTCGCACCTCTTCTGCCATGCCCTCACGCCACTAGAGCATCGAAACTGCTCTAGTGTTCGTTCGGTCTACCCGTTGCTCGCGGTTGATGTGTCGCGGCTTGGGCCATCCGCTGGACATGATGGGCTGAATCGTCGGCATCGGCGATTCGGCCGAAAATCATCCGCCCAGCGCTGGTTTGCAGAGAATTCGTCACGGCGACGAGCACGTCGGCGCCAACCCGCTCAGCGGCATCTTCTACAACAACCATCGTTCCGTCGGGCAGGTAGCCGACACCTTGCCCAGCGGCTTCACCGCGTTTGACGATTTCGATCGAGAACGATTCGCCGGGGATCGCTTGCGGCTTGAGCGTATTGGCCAGCTCGTTGATGTTCAGCACGGCCACATTGCGGATCTGCGCGACTTTCTCCAGGTTGTAATCCGTAGTGAGGATGCGCATTTGTTGCTGCGCTGCCAGCTCCAGCAACATATGGTCAACGGAGCCACCCGGTACTTCAGTGGCGTCGATGGAGATATCTAAGAACGCATTCTCTTGAAGCTTCGTAATCATGTTCAGGCCACGCCGACCTTTGCCGCGCTTGAGTCTATCGCCCGAGTCGGCCAGAGTTTGCAATTCGTCCAGCACGAACCGAGGAACAACCAAGGGCGACGCAATAAACCCGGTCTGCCCGAGCCCGTCGATGCGGCCGTCGATCAGGGCTGAGGTATCCACCAACAGAGGCCGAACGCCGCGCACTTGCTTGGCGAACTCGACATAGGGGATGACCAATCGGAAATCATCTTTCGTTGCCAGCACGATCGATACCGCCAGGTAGCACAGGGCGATGCCGACCGCCAGTTTGATCACGTCCCGATAGGCCTCCTGCTTTGGACCGGTGAGTTCCCAGGAGTCGGCGACCAGGTCGATCAGAGCGCCGACGGCCAGCGCTCCGACGAGGCCGGCGACAATCCCCAAGTACACGCCGAAAACCGCGCCGAGTTTCTTGTTCGGCGTCAGCCAGTCGATCATGACGACCAAGACGCCAAAGGCGAAGACAGCGCCCAGCAAGGCGAAGAACTCCCAGACGCTGAACTGCTGCTGGTTACCGGCTGATCCTTGGAAATCGGTGACGGGTCCGACGAACGGCAGTAGCGTCACGACCGCCAGCAGCACCATGAAAAGCAATCGGATCGCCCGTAGCATCACTCGCTCGGTGCTCTCCTTTGACTGAGGAATCAGCGATGGCAGCTCGATCGTCTCTGCCGAGGCGGGCAATTCCGCCGAAGCTTCTTGGTCCGTGGATGGGTGTTGATCGACCATGTGCAGTAAGTGTACCACGCTCGGCCCATCAGCTAAGATGCCTTCCCCGCCCGATGGCGTGGGATGACGGCCGGGCCCGTTGGACGGGTGGCTCGTGAACTTGGTCAGGGCTTGATCGCAGCAGCCATAAGCGGTGTCGTCCGAGCTTGCGGTGACCTGGCCGTCTTCCCCGGCATCGGCGGCATTTGACGACCCTTCAACACCGCAGGGAGCGACGGTGAGTTACACAGTCCTAGCTCGACGATACCGGTCACGAGATTTCGACGAACTCGTTGGGCAGGAGCCCATCGCCCGTACGCTTCGAAACGCTGTGGCTTCCGGTCGGGCTGCCCACGCCTATCTGTTCTGTGGGACGCGCGGCGTGGGCAAGACGTCGATGGCTCGCATTTTGGCCAAAGCCCTCAACGTCAGCGATGATTTGGCCCAGGCTGACGAGATTACCGAGGCGATCTTCCGAGGCGACGACCTCGATGTCATCGAGATTGACGGCGCCTCCAACCGAGGAATCAACGAAGCCAAAGATCTCATTGCCGGAGCCGGCCTGTCGCCCGCTCGGTGTCAATACAAGATCTACATCATCGACGAAGTTCACATGCTGACGACACCGGCGTTCAACGCGCTTCTCAAAACGATGGAAGAGCCGCCGGCTCATGTGAAGTTCATACTCTGTACAACTGAAGCGCAGAAGATTCCCGCGACGATTCAGAGCCGATGTCAGCGATTTGATTTCCGCCCGCTCTCGACCTCCCAGATTGCGGGGCAGTTGAAAATGATTCTTGAGCAGGAGAAGGTTGAGGCGGATGAACACGTCATCACCCAGATCGCGCGTCTTGGACGTGGATCGATGCGCGACGCCCTCAGCCTGCTAGACCGCCTACTGGCCAGCGGCGACAAACTGACCGGCGAACTCTTGGAGCAAATGCTCGGGCTGCCTGACCAGTCGCTTGTTTCCAACCTTATCGACGCGATCGTGTCCGGTGACGCCGCCGCTACATTGAAAGCCGGCGAGAGCCTTCTCGCCGCCGGCTCGTCCATCGACCAGGCGATAGAAACGCTCATCGAACACCTGCGCCAATTGATGCTTATCGCGGCCTGCGGCGACGAGACGGAATTGGCGGATCTTGCCGGTCCTGCGCGGCAGGCGGCCGTGGAGCAAGCGCAACGGTTCGACCCGGCCGGGCTTGTCCACATGATCGCACTTTGTGATTCCGCCGCGCGCAACGCCAAAAGTTCTGCCGCAGCCCGAGCGATCTTCGACGCTACCGTTGTTCGCCTGGCGATGTCTGAGCACTTGGCCGATGTGGCTGCCTTGCTCGGCAAGACCGGGTCGGTTGCACCGGCCAAGGGCGCTGCGGTGCGAAAAAAAAAAGCACCAGTAGTCAATCAACCCACGGCGCCGCCCAAGTCACCGCCTGATACCGCGCCGATCGCCGTCGTCGAAGTGAAAACCGAACCAGCGGCTGCTCCCGATGCGCCGCGCGATGGGACCGAGCTTTGGGATATGGTGCGGCAGTTTGCGAGCCGCTCACCGCTTGGCCAAGCCAAGGTGCAGCATCTGAAGTATGAGTCGTTTGACGGTACGACGCTTCGTCTGGCTGTGGATACACCGGAGCCGGGGCAGGCGCGCTGGCTCGCCAGTCAAACCAAAGAGCTAGCGTCGTTTGTGCAGCAAGCGACTGGTGTCGGTGTAAAGATTGAATTGGCATCGCCCTCGTTGCCGGCGACACAGGCGACCGATTCACGCGCCGCCAAGATCGAACAAGCCCGCCAGCTTCCCTTGGTGCAAACGGCGGCGCAAATTTTCAACGCAGACGTCGTCGATGTGCAGGATTTGCCGATGCCGTCCGCTACAACCCAGGATAAACCAGGGAGCCAGGATCATGTTTGAGGGCATCAAGGGAATGGCCGGCCTAGCCGGAATCATGAAGGACCTGCCGAAGATCAAAGCCAAGATGCAAGAAGTCAAACGCCGCTTGGGTGAACGATCCGTGACGGCGGAGACCGGTGGGGGCGCGGTTCGAGTGACGGCAAACGGATTGTTACGCGTCGAGTCCGTGCACATCGATCAAGCGTTGCTTGCCGGTCTCGTTGATGCGTCAAACCCCGATGATTGTGCGGTGGCCGAAGAGTTGATCGCCGGCGCGGTGAATTCTGCCATGGAAAAGGCTCGTCACATGGCCGAAGAAGAAATGGCCGGCGCTGCAGGGGAAATGGGCCTTCCGATTCCACCGGGCGGTTTGGCTGGATTGATCTGATCGACTGCCGTCCCGAGAGATAAACGTTGACTGACTCGAATCCCAAGCCCCGCGCCCAACCCTTCCGGCCGTCGCGCGGAACAGCACATCCTGAACCCGTCGAGCGATTGATCGACGAGCTTGCGAAGCTGCCGGGCATCGGCACGCGCAGCGCCGAGCGCATGGCGTTTCATCTTCTCAAAGCGACATCGGACGAGGCGATGCGGTTGTCACAGGCCATTGCCGATGTCAAGCAGGACGTCCGACACTGTCGAATCTGCAATAACCTGACCGACCAAGAGACTTGCGCGATCTGCACGAACCAGCACCGCGATGCCTCGATCGTGCTGGTGGTTGAGCAACCCAAGGATGTGATCAGTCTGGAGCAGGCTGGCATGCATCGCGGTGTGTATCACGTGCTGATGGGACGGTTGGATCCGCTGGGCGGTGTTGGACCGGAGGCACTGACGATCGATACGCTTTTGGAGCGTGTCGATAATGCAGAGCGCAATTGTCAGGAGACTCCGGTCAAGGAGGTCATTCTCGGCTTGAACCCGAATCTCGAGGGCGACAGCACCGCCCTCTACCTCGCCGATCAACTTGCTTCTCGGGGTGTGTCTGTGACGAGATTGGCGCGTGGGCTTCCGGCGGGATCGCAACTGGAATACGCCAACTCTGCGGTCCTGGCCGATGCGATCCGAGGTCGCCAGCCGATGGAACCGGAACATTGAGCGACTTTGCGGTGTGCGACGCCGATTGGGGGGGATGGGGAAGTAGAACTAAGTTTCAACTCCCCCCCACCGACATCAGCCGATACTATTATTACATAGATAGACCAGCCGTCGGGTTGGTAAACCCACCGCAGTATCTTCCTAACTCCTAACTCCTAACTCCTAACTCCCCCATGCGGTTCGAAGCCAGCCAACAGATGCGAATGGGCCAGCACATGAAGCTGGCGCCGCGCATGATCCAATCGATGGAGATTCTGCAGATGCCGATGCTGGCGTTGCAGGAGCGCATCGACCAAGAGTTGGAGTCCAACATCGCGCTGGAATTGGTCGAGCCTGGATCAGAAACCGCCGACACCACCGCAGAACGTGAAGATGATCAACTTGCCGAACGACTTGATCAAACCGACTTGGTGATCGGTGAAGACAACGCCGCTGCAACGGATGATTGGGCCCGACTTGGGGAGCTTGAGTCCGGCTACCAAGAAGCGTTCGATAATGAGTATTCATTCAAGAAATACACGCGGTCCGGGGGCGACCAAGAGCGCGACCGAAAGTTGGATGCATTCGCCAATCTTCCAGCCAAAGGCGAGAGTCTCACCGAGCAGCTTTTGCATCAGTGGACGTTCGCCGAGGTGGATCCGGACGTTGCTGTGGTCGGGAAAGTTCTGCTGGCCTTTGTGAACGACGACGGTCTGCTCGGATCAGATCTCGAAACGATCCTGGAGCAGAATCAGAACGTGCCCGGTCAGGAACTTTCGCTGGAGCTGCTTGAACAGGCCCTCGCCGAGATACAGCGGCGACTCGATCCGCCCGGTGTGGCTGCACGCAATCACCGCGAATGCATGCTCCTTCAAGTCGATCGCTTCATGATGGAGTCGGATAGCGACTCGGGCTGGCCGGACGTTCGTCGGCTCATCAATGATCATTACGACGATCTGCTGCAGAATCGTCTGCCGAAGATCGCGCAGAAGACCGGCTTGTCGTTGCCAGCGATCCAGGATGCGATGACGTTGATGCGCAAACTCAGCCTCAGTCCCGGGCGCGACGTTGTCGACGAGGAGGTCCCGCCAATCATTCCTGATGTGGTTGTGGACTTTGACGAGGAGCGTGATCAATACGTGGCAGCGCTGTGCGACGGGTTGCTGCCGGCTCTGCGTGTTTCCAAACAATACACGCAGATGTCCAAGGACAAATCGACGGAAAAGGAGACGCGCGAGTTCGTCACCACCAACGTGCGCAACGCCCAGTGGCTGATCGAATCGATCAATCAGCGCAAGAATACGCTGCTTCGTGTGGTGAATGTCGTGTTGACCAGGCAGCGCGAGTATTTCGACCACGGGTCGCAGCACTTGCGTCCGCTGCCGATGATCGATGTTGCTGATCAGCTTGGGGTTCATGTAGCGACAGTGAGCCGGGCTGTCGCTGACAAATGGATGCAGACGCCGCGTGGACTCGTCGCGCTTCGCAAGTTCTTCTCAGGCGGCACAGCGACCGACACCGGCGAAAATCTTTCATGGGAAGCGGTCAAAGCCAAGCTCCAAGAAGTCGTTGACAATGAAGATAAATCCAGTCCGTTGTCGGACTCCGCGCTGGCCGACCAACTGAAAGAGCGCGGCATCGACATCGCGCGCCGCACGGTTGTCAAGTACCGCCAACAACTCGATATCCCGCCAGCGCGTCGCCGTAAGGTGTACTAAGAACAACTGTAAAGCCGCGACCAGTGGTTGCGCAAAGAACTGTAAAGCCGCGACCAGTGGTCGCGCTGCTCTATCGAGTAATCGTGGCGTCGTGGCAATAACGTTTAGCCGTCGGGCTTGACCCGACGGGGGAGCGCGTGAGCCGAGTTGTGTCCGTCCCAGCAAGCCGACCTGTGTCAGCCCGGTGGTCGCCCGAAATCACCTTGCGCCCGAACGCCATAAATATGCCGCGTCCACCGGTCCGACACGGACCGGCTCGCCGCCACCCCGGAACGGCCGGCACATGATTTGCCTTTTCCGTTCAGTCCGGCAATCGCGCCGCTATACTAAACTCTGTTATGCGCCGTCCACAGCCCTGGCTCAACGGAATTCCGTTCAATCACGTGTAAGGCGGCCAAGGCGCGAATCACCTCGTCGGCTTTTGATACGCCAGCTAAGCGCTGGTTCTTCGCTCAGGGCGTGGTTGTTAGAATGAACGCTGCTGACATTCTCCATATTTCTGCTGGGCGCAAGTTCTGCTCTACTTCTTGCAGCGCATTTTGTCCCGCCGATCTCAAAGGCCGAGGCGGCTCGACAGCAACACCAGCTCGAAGACGATGCCCAAGAGTTGCTCGATACACGCGGCTACCATCATTGCCTAATTTCGCCGGAGCCAGATCCTGAGCTGTACTGGTCGAACGGCGTGAAGCGCTTTCCGATCGCGGAGTGCTACCACTCGTTCAAGTGATTGCTGCGGTCAACCAAACCGGAGCGATGGGACCGAAAAGACCTGCCGGCCCAGGTGTTTCTGCGAGGCGAGCGCCGCCGCGGGCCGGTCTACGGGCCGGTCGGGGGCTCTTCGCCGGGCAGAGGCGCGGGGGGATTCGTGGCGAACGGCTCTTCGTTACGCAGGCGTCGAGCGATGTCGGCCAGGATTCTGGGGTCGGTGCTGGCGGAAAGATGGGCTGCCGAGAAGGGGGGATTGGCAACCCACCACGGGGAGGCGCCCGGCGCAGATGCATTCTCAGCGCCGACAATCATGTCGCCCAGACGGGTATAGGTCAGCAGTTCGTATTCCGCGTCTTGGAGCTGCGAATCCAGGCCTGCCAGAAACGCCGAACCGGCCCGCATGTCGATCGTGCGCTCATCGAGTGTGGGGAGCCCTGCAAGTTTGGCCCCACGGTGCGGCGTGCTAATCGTGAACAACCGCTTGATGCGAAGGCGCTTGCCCGAGGCGTTCTCCGTGGCTGCGAGCCGTGCGACAAGACCGCCCATCGAGTAACCGATGACGTCAACTTCGATCGTGTTTGCCGGATCGTCGCTGGGAAA
Source organism: uncultured bacterium (assembly GCA_965369945.1). Lineage (GTDB taxonomy): Bacteria > Planctomycetota > Phycisphaerae > Phycisphaerales > SM1A02 > JADFNO01. The sequence goes on from CBDUST010000056.1 coordinate 7,307, forward strand.
TGCTTGTTCGACCGCGTCAACGAGATGTTCACGGCAGGCATCGAATGTGAGCAGTGATAGGCCGAAGAACGAGACGCTCAGAATGCGATCGTCATCTGAGGTTATGTTTCGGAGTTTGCGTACGAGGCTGGGGGCGATCAATCCCGGGTCATGGATGCCGGCGGCAACGATCAGTGGTCGCTGTAGTGGTTCGGGCTCAAGTTGCATTTCGTGCAATACCGCTTTTGCGTCGTTGTAGACAAGCGCAAAGGACGGGTTGAGCGGCTCGTCCGCTGAACAGCCGCCGCAAAAGAGCAAGCAGGCGCACAACAGTCCGCCACGGAGCGTCATTGCAATTGAAATGGAGTGATTACTCACGCACGGAGTGTATCGGCTTGGACCAGCGTCACGATAGAACATTGGTTCGCCGCGGCGCATTGCCGTTTAGGTGTGGCCAACAGTGAGCTTCTCGACTTGCCCGGCTGCGATCTTCTGTACGCCGCTGCCAAGCTCGCCGATCGGATCGGGCGGAACGATTTGTACGTTCTTGTCGCCAAGCTTGGCGTCGCCTCGCTGCACGCGCTCCTGGAAGTGGCGACAATGCGTGAGCAGTTGATCGAGAATCTCTTGTTCGGGAACATTGGCGACGCGTTCACCTTGGACGTAGATAATGCCTCGACGGTTGCCGGCGAAGACCGCTATGTCTGCGCCTTCGGCTTCACCGGGGCCATTGACCACGCAACCCATGACAGCGACCTTGATCGGGAGCGTGATTTCGTCGGCCAGCTTCTTTCGCACTTGTTGAACGAGCGTGAACAGGTCGACTTGAATCCGGCCGCAAGTGGGGCAGGCGATCAGCTCAGCGCCTTGGCGTGTACGCAGCCCCAGGCAATACAACATCTCCAGGGCATCTTCGACTTCGTGAACGTGATCGGAGGCGTAGCTGATGCGCACCGTGTCGCCGATTCCGTTGGATAGCAGCGTGCCTAGCGCGACCACGCTACGGATTGCGCCGGTTTCCTTGGGTCCGGCATGTGTGACGCCCAAGTGCAACGGATAATCAAAACGCTTGGAGACCTCGGTGTACACGTCGATCACTACACCGGCGTCCATCGACTTGGCGCTAAGGCAAAGATCGTGGAAGTCGCGCTCCGCGAAGATGTCCAGGTATTCTTCAAGCTTGGCGATCATCAACGCGATCAGATGGCCATGTTTGTGATCGCAAAAGAACTTCCCGAGTTCCTTCATTCGGGTCTGCTTGTCTTTTCGCTCAACGATGGAGCCCTCGTTCACGCCGATGCGGATGGGGATGCCCGCGTCTTTGCAGGCATCGATGACACTATTGACTTGATCACGGTCGGAGATATTGCCGGGGTTGAGGCGGATCTTGTGGACTCCGGCCTCGACTGCCTCCAACGCGCGTTGGTAATGAAAGTGAACGTCGGCGACAATGGGGATGGTCGTCTGGCGGAGAATCTCCGGCAGGGCGGCGGTGTCCTTGCGCTGCGGTACGGCGACGCGGACGATGTCCGATCCGGCCGCGGCCAGCCGATTGATCTCCGCCACACAGGCGTCGATTTCGTAGGTATAGCCTGCGGTCATAGTTTGTACGGAGACAGGCGCGTCTCCGCCGATCGGCACGATGCCGGTGCGTTCGTTGCCGACGTTGATCTTTTTGGTGGGGCGTCGTGAGGTCATGGCAGGCGGATTCTAAGGTGGGTGCGTTCCCCGGACCACGCGACGGTGCAAGAAGATGATCGCATGATTATCGGCAGCCGATGCCGCAAAGCATTTTTTCGCCTCACACTCGTATGTCAAATCGGTTTGTTCCGGCTCGGAGGAGATGCACGCGGATGATCCGCCAGCCCAGAATTATCGTGCCGGACAGATCAACCGATACCTCTAGGGCATCGTGCACACAGCAAGAGGGATATCGGTGGGCGCTGAGTTTACCAATCATTTGCACCTGACTAGCACCGAGCAGAGCAAGCTGCTGTGCCGCTTGGACCAAGGGTCGCCGGCCGGAAAGAGCGCCGAGCGCCGCCGGCACAAGCGATGTGAATATCGGGCGGAAGAAATCGCCATGATCGTCCAGCATCCCGGCGGCGGAAGCGGGCGGTTCCTCGTATGTGCGCGCAACATCTCGGCGAGCGGACTTTCGCTCATTCATGGCGGCTACTTACATCCGGGCACTGAATGCAGACTCCTGCTCTCTTGCCCGGACGGATCTCCCATGGCGCTATCCGGTGAGGTGATACATTGTCGGCACATCAGTGGCCATCATCATGAGTTGGGGATTCGTTTCCTGAACGAGGTGGATCCGTACGAGATTCTGACGCCCGAGCAGATCGAAGAGGCCGGCGGACTACTCACAGGGCGTGAATTGCCGACGCTTGATGGCTCGATCCTAGTTGTCGATGGATCAACGGCGGACCGGCGTTTGCTGGTGCATCATCTCAAGGCCACGGGCGTGGAAATAACCTCAGCGGCAACGCCGGGCGCGGCTCTTGACGCGGTGCGGAAACATGAATTTAACCTCGTGTTGTGCGATCTGAATCTCAAGGAAGAAGAGCCAGCCCGGATGATCGAGCAGATGCGGTCATACGAGGTCACCTGTCCGATTGTGGTCTTGACAGCCGAGACCGATCTGAAACTTCTGCTTCGGGCCAGATCCGCCGGAGCCAACGAAATCATTGGGAAGCCCTATAGCACAGACGCGCTGATTACCGTCATGGCCGACTGGCTCGAACATACATCGATTAAGGATCCGATCTACAGCACTGTGGAAGACGATCCGGGGATGGCGGACCTGATCATTGACTTCATCGAACAGGCAAGGCGAATGATGTTGAAATTACAAAAGGCGATCGCTGCCGAAAATCAGGTGGTCGTTCGTGAAGTGTGTCTGGCAATACAAGGATCCGCTACGGGTTACGGTTTCGGCGCAGCGACTGCGGCAGCTCGCGATGTGCTTAAAACCATGGACGCTTGCGACGCTTCGAAAGAAAGCCAAGCACAGCTGCGTCGGTTGGTATCGATCTGCGGGCGAATGAGCTGCACCTCGTCCGTGCGGCCGGCCCGAACGAAAGGTTCCGAGGGTAAGCGTGCTTAAACAGCGGAGCCCGGCGTTGTTGCGATGTGCCGTGCGTCGCGTTCGGTTGATGAGGTGGCCAAGAAGCTTGATGATCGGGACCGGATTATGAAGAAGGATGAATATCGAAACACTGTTCGAATCAGCGACGACGAACGCCGTCGCCTGCTGGACGAGCTCGATCGCGCGCAAACGGTCGCCAGCGAAGATGTGAGTCCGGACGATAGCCGCCGACGAGACCGCAGGTACACATACCGTCCCGGATCCATCTCGATCGCTGTTGAGCAACCCGGCGGCGTGACCACGTGCTTGTCGGTGTCGCCTCGAAACATCTCAGCCGGTGGAGTTGCCTTCCTCCATGGGGGTTTTCTCTACACGGGATCACAATGCATGTTACGGCTTAGACCGGAACTCGAGGAGACCATGGAGACCGGGGGCGAGATTGTCAACTGCCGACATATCCAAGGGCTTCTCCATGAAGTCAGCGTAAAGTTCGACCGCCCAATTGATCCCAGCTTGTTCGTGCAAATCGACGAGAGCCAGGAAGCTGCACTGTCAGAGCAAGCGCCGCCCCAAAAAGAAGTCGGCTAGTTCCCTTTACTACGCTCTAAGAGCCAGTTGTCGCGGCAACCTTCATCGGGTTCTTCAGGTAATCTTCCGATCAAGCACTCCTTCTTCCGCAGCGGGTCAAGTGTGAGCTGAGGCCGTCGTCGCGTTGACACGGACACCACGGTCGGTCGCCGAGGCGGCACTTGCGCGGCTGGGCGCTGTGCAGTATGATCGCCGCCACCACCGTTTTGCTGAGGAGGCGTCGGATCGTGGCCAGCCAAACCGCCAAACATCTCATCGGGCTTCGTTTGTCGGTGATGATGTTCATTCAGTTCTTCATCTGGGGCGCATGGTACCTCAGTGTGAGCTTGTACATGTACGAGCATGGCATGGGGGATGCACGTTACTACGCTTACACCGCAGGTCCGCTGGCCGCGATCTTGGCACCTTTCTTCACTGGGCTTATCGCCGATCGTTTTTTCAATACCGAGCGAGTACTGGCAGGGTTGTTCTTGCTCGCCGGCGCCTTCATGCTGTTGTTGCCGGCGGTAGGGAACATGCAGGGTGTTGCGACCGCTTTTCAGGATGGGGCTGGCGGATCGCGCATTGTCACGGCTGAGAACGTGACCGTCTTGGGATTGACGATCGAAAAGGGAGAGCTTTTTAACTGGGTTATTCTCGCACACATGCTTTGCTACATGCCGACAGTCGCGCTGACCGCAAGCATGTCATTCCATAATCTCAAGAAAGGCGCGGAGCAGTTTCCACTCATTCGCCTTTGGGGAACGATTGGGTGGATCGTGGCGGGGTTTATTCTCGCGCTCGGATTCACAGATGAGGCTGCCAAAGGAGAGATGAAAGCTATCCAATTCTACCTCGGTGGAACTGCAAGCGTTGTGCTGGGTTTGTATTGCCTCACGTTGCCGCGCACACCGGCACCGAAGAAAGGCGAGCCGATCATTCTTCGTGATTTGCTGTTTTGGGACGCATGGCGTCAATTCCGACACGTTCCGTTCGCTGTTTTTATGATCGGTTCCTTCCTGGTGTGTATTCCTCTTGCCGCATACTACGCGTCTCTGCAACAGCAGATGGAAGCGATGGACATGACCTACATCGCTGCTTGGAAGAACACCGGCACGTTCCTCGAGGCGGGCATGATGTTCTTGATGCCATTCTTTTTCCGACGGCTAGGCGTAAAGTGGATGATCGTCATCGGCATCGGAGCGTGGGTCTTGCGATATATCCTGTTTTCGTTGGGCGCATCACCGCAGGGAGTTGCGCTGGTCATTGCTGGGATTGCCCTGCACGGAATCTGCTATGACTTTTTCTTCGTGACGGGCATGGTGTATGTGGACAAGTGCACGCCCGCAAACATTCGAGGTCAGGCACAAGGAATGCTTGTTTTCTTTACGCAGGGACTCGGATTGCTCATCGGCGCAGTAGCGGCCGGTGAACTCGCCAAGAACGCGTTCGGTGATATCGCCAGCAATAGTGCACGGGCCCTGCCTTATTGGCCCAAGGTCTGGATGCCGTTAGCTGGTATGGCCACTGTGATCATGATCGTCTTCATTATCGCGTTTCGAGATCGCAGATCAGTGATGGATGAGGCTTCCGCTCAGGACCGGGGGGAAGCGGTTGCTGAAGAAGCAGCGCCTTGAACTTGAGCTATTTGGCGTGCGGACGATTCCCCTGACAGGAATTTCAGGAGTAGTCGTGGGGTATCCGACCCGCGGGTGGATTGATCAGGGTCGTCACCGACAAGCGGGGCGGCCAACGCGGTTCCGATGGAAACGATCCGAATAACAGATGCAAGCGTTTTGGCGGACTCGTCTCGGCGCACAATGCCGGTCTCTTGCAAATCACTGATCTGCTCGACCAACACAGACTGTAACTTGTCGAAAAATCGCCCAATAGCGATCGCAATCTTCGGTTCAAGTGACGCATCGGTCAGCGCCTGAAGTATGAATCGGTATGGATCAGGCTGGCGCTGCGAAATGGTCGGAAATCCAGCGACGAGCAGTTGCAAACGATCCGTTGGATGGAGAACGTCAACCGATCCCTCTTGGTATGCCTGAATAAGTTCATCGCCGACCTCTTCTATCAACGTGACGAACAGATCGAGCTTGCTCGTGAAATGTCGGTATAGGATTGGCTCGGTGACGCCCGCGCTCTTGGCTAGCTCGGCGGTCGTCGTACCGCGAAAGCCGCGGCGCGCGAATAGATCAGCGGCCACCTCTAGCAATTGGCGACGCCGATCCGCAGCGCGCAGTCGTGGCATGGTACGGCAATGGCACATGAGCGCGCAGTGTACCGCAGCTGGAGGTGTATTTCAGCTAGGTTCTGTGTGACGAATAGTGGGACGGGCATCTTGCCCGTCTGTAAGAGTGAAGACGACGGGCTGGAAGCCCGTTCCACTAAGAAGAGCACTCTCTTGATCCATCAGGCAGAACCTAGGCAGTCTTGGCGCGGGGCATCTCAGCGGACGGGTGGATCTGCAGTTCCTCCACGCCGCCGGGCATGACCAGTTCACTAATCGGTGTGCCTTCAGGGATAACCCGACCGTCAAGTGTGTGGATTATGATTTGCGGGTTCGCTTCTTCGTGAGCCTCGAGGGCCGCAGAAAGCTCTTTTTGCGTCGCTTCCTCGAGTTTGGTCCACCCCATTCGGCCTCTGCACTTGGGAAACTTCGAGCAGCCCAGCCATGGTCCGCGCTTGCCGCGACGCAGATTCAGCGGTGATTCACATTTGGGACACACAAGTTCGGTGGCAATTGGCGGGCGCGCCGGATATTTGATCTGCTCTGCCTTATCGAGGTTTACCACGCACTTGATTTCGGGATAGTTGACGGACGCGAGAAACTTACCGAACCGACCGGTGCGAAGCATCATCTGCGATCCGTCTTCGGGGCACGCCACGTTCACCCGTTCCGGCAGCAGAGGCCGACCCTCGCGATCGATTGGCGCTGCATAGTCACAATCCGGATAGGACATACAAGAAAGGAATCGTCCGTTCTTGCCAAAGCGATAGCAGGTGCTGCTGCCGCATTTTGGGCATTCATATATGGCCGGCTGCTTCTCCGCCTTGGCGTGCGTCATCGTTTCGTGGGCTTTCTTCAAGGACGTGGAGAAACGGTCGTAGAACTCATCCAGCATCGTGACCCAATCGGTGTGTTGCTCCTCGATCTTGTCGAGTTTTTCTTCGAGCTGGCGGGTGTAGCTGATTTCCATGAGCCGAGGGAAGCCTTCCACGAGCTTGTCCGTCACGACCTCGCCAAGGTCCGTCGCGTGGAACCGGCGGTCGATCTGTTCTACGTATTTACGATCCTGAATGACACGAATGATGGAGGCATAAGTCGACGGACGACCGATGCCTTCAGCCTCCAAGGATTTGATGAGCGATGCCTCGGTATACCGGGGTGGAGACGAGGTAAATAGCTGCTCCGGGTCGATTGCAAAGGGCGCGAGTTCATCTTTTTCTTCCATCTTGGGCAGAATCTGCTCGTCCGAGGCTGTGGGCACTCCGGCAACGCGATAAAAACCATCGAAGGTCAACACTCGCCCGCCGGTCTTGAACACGGCTCCCGTCGACGCGTCGCTCCGCTCAAGATGAACCGTTGTGGAATCCCATTCGGCGGCAACCATCTGGCAGGTGACGAAGCGTGTCCAAATCAGACGGTAAAGCTTGAGTTGGTCCTCCTTCAGAGCGTGAGCTAAGCCCCGCGGATGTCGTCGAACATCAGTCGGACGGATCGCCTCGTGCGCCTCTTGGGCTTTGCCCGATCCGGTATAGACCAGCAGCTTGTCCGGCAGATAGTTCGAGCCGAATTCATCAGAGATGTAATCCCGCACAGCCGTGGCGGCTTCCTTGCTCAAATGAGTGGAGTCGGTTCGCATGTACGTGATGAGACCGACCTGCCCCTCGCCGGGGATGTTGACACCTTCGTAAAGGGCCTGGGCGGCTCTCATCGTTCGCTCAGCGGCAAAGCCGAGCGAGTTCGCCGCCGTCGCTTGAAGGCTGGCGGTGATGAACGGTGCGGGTGGCTTGCTCGTCGTGCGCTTTGTCTGAATCGATTTGACTTGGTATCGCACTTCGGGACCGACGTCGCCGGTGACGGTTCGTCGAAAGCGCGCCGGTCCTCTTCCATCTGCGTCCTCTTGGACAGCAGTGGTGATGTTTACCATTCCCGTCGCTTCCGCAACCTGCGCTACCTCACCTGACAGATCTAGCGGTTTATCGGCCGAGCAGCCAATTTCGAATTTCTCGCCGTCCAACTCAACCAACTCCGCCTTGATGCAATGGTGCTCGGTGAGCCAGGCGTTCTGAGATTTGACCGTTGGCCTTTTACCCTTGTCGTCTGTCTTCGATCGAAACTTGCGCCACGGGTTTGCCAGCTTGGCTGCAGCGCTGGCATCAAGACTCAATCGAGCCGTGATCCGCCAGTTTTCGTCGGGCACGAATCGACCAATCTCCCGCTCACGATCAACGATCATCCTCGCAGCGACCGACTGGACACGACCGGCGCTCAGGCCACGGGCTACCTTCTTCCATAGCAGCGGCGACACTTGGTACCCGACGATCCGATCGAGGATGCGCCGCGCCTGTTGCGCGTTGACCTTGTACATGTCGATGGTGTGCGGGTGCTTAAAGGCCTGCTGAATCTGGCTCCTGGTGATGGCGTTGAAGATCACCCGCTTGGCTTTGGCGGCGTCGATCCCCAGCTCCTGAGTCAAATGCCATGCGATCGCTTCGCCCTCACGATCCAGGTCGGTCGCGAACCAGACATCGACGGCTTGCTTGGCCGCGGCCTTCAGTGCGGTGACGGTCTTCTTCTTGTCCGGCAAGACGGTGTAGGTTGGTTTGAAATCATCGTCCAGGTCCACGCCCGGCACCGGCTGCTTGGAGCCCTTCTCCGCACGAGCCGGCAAGTCGCGTATATGACCCACCGATGCCTGGACCACGTAGTCTGGCCCGAGGTAGTGGTTGATCGTCTTGGCCTTAGCTGGAGACTCGACGATCACCAAGTGCTTGCCGGTGAGGTCAACCTTTGTGGCGCGGCTGCGCTTCGGCCCGGACTTCTTTTTTGAGGTGGATGACTTGCCCATCAGCGACTTGCGTATCGGTCAGAACGACACGGTGGATGAATTTCGACCCGGAGCTATTGGCGGGACGGTATGCCGGGAAAATCACCTCTGTCAAGGAAAATAATGTTTGGGTTCCTGGCGAGGGCTGGAAGCGTGTTAGCGATCGGCTCGCGCTTCCATGCCCGTAAGTGCTTCAGATGCAAGCGCTTGCAGCGATAAACCATCCGCCTCGATCCATATCGAGCCGGCTGTGTGGCGAAATCGCCTCAACCAGGTCCGCTGCTGCTTGGCAAACCGCCGCGTCCTGATCTTGATCTGCTCGGCTGCCTCATCGAGGCTCATTCGGCCGGCCAGATGATCCAAAATCTGGCTGTAGCCCAACGCCTCGGACGCCTGGCGCCCCAGCCCCGCGCCCGCTTGAAGCGCTTGAACCTCGCCGACCAGCCCAGCTTCCAACATCGCCTTGACCCTGGCGTTGATGCGGGTGTTGATGGTCGGCACGCTGTATTCCAAACCGATCAGGCGAATGTCATCGGATGCCGTCGGAGCTGCAGACCACTGTTGCTGGAGGTCGCTGATGCGCTGGCCGGTCTGCTCGTACACCTCGATGGCGCGAATGGCTCGCTTGCGATCATTGGCATGAATCCGTGCTGCGGCCGGTGCGTCGACCGCTTCCAGCCGTTCCCGTAACGCCTTGTCGTCCAGTGCCTCAAGCGCAGCTCGCAAGGACAAATCTCGCTCAGGCCCGTCGAACAGCCCCTTGAGTAGCGCCTGGATATAGAGGTTTGTGCCGCCAACTACGATTGGCCAGCGGCCGCGCCGGCGGACTTCGGCGATCGCTTCCTGCGCCAGCGCTAACCAGCGATCGACCGAGAAACCGTCCTCGGACGGTTCGACAATATCCAGTAGATGGTGCGGGATTTCGCGTTGCTGAGCGACCGACGGCTTGGCGGTTCCGATGTCCATCCTGCGGTAAATCTGCATCGAATCGGCGCAGATACACTCGCCCAGCCCTGGCAGGCGCTTGGCCAGTTCGATCGCCAGCTCGGTTTTGCCCCCGGCCGTCGGCCCAACGATCGCGATGATTGGCTTCGGTTCAGACATCTGCGATCGAATGCTAGAGGCCCAGCTGGGTTTTAGACATTCCAGCGATTGTGCTACTGTCTGGCCACAGGGCACCGTTTCACGACGCGCAGCGGCCGGGGCGGTGTCCGATCCGCAAAACGATCGAAGATTGGAACTGCCCGCATGGCTAAGAAGACTATCGAACAAGTGGATGTCGCCTCCAAACGTGTTTTGATGCGCGTGGATTTCAACGTGCCGCTGGATGACAGCGCAGCTATTACCGACGATCGGCGCATTCGCCTTGCATTGCCGAGCATTCAATCTGTGATTGAGCGACAAGGACGGCTGATTCTCGTCAGCCACCTGGGCCGACCGCAAGGGACCGGTTACGAGGCCAAGCTGTCACTGAAGCCGGCTGCTGATCGTCTTGGTGAACTGCTCGGTGGCGCCTCGGTCAGTTTTGTTTCCGGTGATTGCGTGGGTGCTGAGGCAACAGAGGCGGTCAACGCGCTTAGTGATGGACAAGTGCTGGTTTTGGAGAATCTTCGATTCAATTCCGCCGAGAAGGCCGGTGATTCAAGTTTTGCGAACCAGCTTGCACCGTTTGGCGACATCTACTGTAACGATGCGTTCGGCACCGCTCATCGCAACGATGCCTCGATGGTGGCGCTGCCCAGCGCGATGAACGACAGACCGAAAGTCGCTGGCCTGCTCTTGGATCGCGAAATTCGATTTCTGGCCGACACACTGTCGCACGCTGCCCGACCCTTCGTTGCAGTGCTCGGCGGCGCGAAGGTCTCCGACAAGTTGGGGGCAATCAACAATCTGATGGACAAGGTAGACGTGATCCTGGTCGGTGGGGCGATGGCCTATACGTTTCTCGAAGCGCTTGGTCGCGGAGTTGGCTCCAGTCAGGTGCAGCGCGGTATGTTGCCCCAAGCTCAACAGATCATCGACGCAGCGGCGGCAAGTTCCGTCGACCTCATCCTCCCCAACGATCATGTTTGCGGTAAGCAGATCAGTCGCGTCACGCCGGTGCGAATTGTGGGCGAGTCGATCCCACAAGGGTGGATGGGGTTGGATATCGGCCCGGAGACGGTCGGCCAATATGCCCAGGAGCTGAACAAGGCAAAAACCATTATCTGGAACGGCCCGCTGGGTGCGTTCGAGACTCCGCCGTTCGATGTGGGATCCAAACAGATTGCCGAGGTGATCGTTCGAGCCACCGAGGCGGGCGCGACGAGCGTTGTCGGCGGCGGAGACATCGCTGCGGCGGTGGAGCAGTTCGGACTGGCCGATGGATTCACACACATATCAACCGGCGGCGGCGCCAGCCTGCGCATGCTCGAAGGCAAGCCGTTCCCGAGCGTTGATCTACTGGACGACGCCGAATAGCGCATCGTCTTGACCTACGTGATCAAAGAACTCAACACAGAGGCACTGAGAACACTGAAGCGACTGAAACGCGAAGTACAGAAACCGTTAGCGATCAGCTTTGGCCAAGCGAATCAGCGCTGCAAGGCGATATAGGCGCCACTGCACTGCTGCGGGGATCATTTCGGCCGCCTCCGCCAAGTCAGTTGGACACACCATACCCGATTGTTCGTTGACAAACGCCTTGCCGGCCGAGTCGAGGTGCTTGTCCAATCGCTGACCAAAGTGCCTCAGCGCACATTGCCCGAGCCGATCGGCACTCGTCGGGATCCGATCAGCCCTCGGCGGCTCAATAATGTCGCGCATCGTTGAACTCATCATCCGAAGATCAGATAAGCACTCCAGCGCCCCCGTGAGATCGTTGATCTCATCTTCGATATCAAGCAGCAACCCACACGGCACATGCACCGTCGGCGTTGATTTTCGTTTGTGTTTTGCCTTCCGTTTCGCCCTGGCCATCACGAACCCCCAGCAAATGTTGTGAGATTAAGGCACAAGACCCTCACCCCCGACCCCTCTCCCACAGGGAGAGGGGAGTCAGAAAGCCCTCTCCCCC
>CBDUST010000057.1:0-18996 GCA_965369945.1 uncultured bacterium
TGAACGGTTCGGCCAGTCGCTGGGGCAACAGCGAGTTCGTCACCGTCTCCACGACCGCCATGCCGACGAGAACGTTCGCTACGGCTTGTCTGGCCAACTCCGGCGCCTGCGGCGGTGCGACTCGAACTTCGATCGTCTCGGTCACAGGGATATTGTCGTGCCCGAACATCCGACTCACTTCTTCGATCAGGTCGATTTCGCGCTCGATATCAAGGCGGTAGATCGGCACGGTGCAGTGGACAATGTCGCCCTCGAGCCGCGGCTGAAAATCGAGTCGATCAAGCCATTGCACCATCTGTTCATCATGAATCTCGACCCCGATCAACGCTCGGCAGCGATCCGGGCGCATTGTTACGCTCCGCGGCTCAGGAATCGGCTGCCCTTCAGCTAGCACACCTTCGCATAATTCGCCGCCGCATAAGTCCAGGATCAACTCAGCCAATCGCTCGGCTGCGAAATCGACTTGGCCCGGATGAACGCCGCGCTCAAACCGATAGCTTGAATCGCTGGCGATGTTGAGTCGGCGACTCGTGTTGCGCACCGTCACGGAATCGAAGCTGGCTGCTTCAATCAAAATATCGTTGGTCGAATCTGTGACGGCAGTCTCATCCCCGCCCTTGACGCCGGCGATTGCCACAGCACGCTGTTCGTCGGCGATCACGAGATCTTGGTCGCTCAGTTTCACCTGAGCCGCCCCTTCGCCGATGGGCAGGAACGACTCGCCTCCCTTGGCCATGCGGATGATGATCTGCGCGCCCTTGAGCTTGGGTAAATCAAACACATGTGTCGGCTGACCCAGCTCGAACATCACGAAGTTGCTGGCATCGACCAGGTTGTTGCGCGGGATTTGACCGATAGAGATGAGCCGATCGGCAAGCCACTTTGGCGAAGGGCCGACTTGCAAGCCGCGGATGACTCGACCGGTGTATCGCGGGCACAGCTGCGGCTCGTTGTTGACGATGGCCACAAACTGCGCAGCGGGCCCGGCAGTGTAGCGCGGGCTCGGTTGAGGGCATTTGAGCGTGCGACCCGAGATCGCTGCGATCTCCCGGGCCATCCCAAGGTGGCAGCCAACGTCGCCGCGATTGGACGTCATCTCGAAGTCTTGCCGAACGTCGCCACCGTCCACATCCTCGCGCCCCTCCAACGGAAAACCGGCACGAGTAAGCAGCTCGGCCTGCTCGTCCGCACTGGCCGGTGGGTCCAGATATTCATTCATCCATTTTACGCTGGCATACATCGCGCCGCTCAAGGTACCGTAGCGGGGGCCAACCGACAAAGCCGTCGACGCCGGCCCGACTGCTGGCCATACCGATAACCCTCCCGTTGCCAGGGGGGTTCGGCCCGCTCACTTGCTGCGGAGAGCCATGAACGTACACTCCTGCCATGCCCACCGCACGAATCCGGCGAAGCTCGTTCGTGATCCTAATTATGCTCGGCGGCTGTAGTGCGGCACCTCAATACGCTGTCGATCCGCTTTCGGGCGCCCCGGCCGATTTCACCATTGACCTGACCATTCTCCGCATCACAGACGGTGAGCAGACGTTGCCGGTACACCTACGCCCGAGCCGTTTCGTCCTGCTCCCGGACGGCTCGCTTCATTTCGGGCTTGATGACGACCGCGGCGTCGGCTGGTTACCGATGCAGCTACGCGCCTTGAACCGAGCGCAAGTCGCTGGACTTTGGGCCGACCTTCAGCAACTCGGTTTCGCCGATCAAGCCCAGTCCGATCCGCTGACCAACTGGAAGTTCATCGAGCCGCAGCCGGATCAAGTCACGTATCTACTGGCGCTGACCGGCCACGGCGAGCGTTGGGGGTTCCAGCGCATGATCGACGTTGACGGGCCGTCGGACTCGGCCATCGGCTCGTTGGCGCGCCACTTGGCGCACTTGGCGTGGACCAGCGATCTGCCGCCGCAGCGAAGCCCGATCATTCCACGGCGATACGACTTCGGGGATGATCCCTATCAACGGTACCGCCAGCCGTGAGCGCCGGCCACGCGCGCTTGAGTCATCTCATGCCCACGATTTGCGTGGCGTTGGTGGCGATGCTTGCACCGCTCGGTTGCTCCGGTGGTTCTCGTGTTGACCCCCAATCTCCAACTGGCAGTTTGTCGCTGACGATGCTCGTACTCACAGAGGACAACGCCGCAGCGCTGTACCGCGTCGAGCCCGATGGAACCATCCACTTCGGCGGCGGTCTTGACGCCCGGCTGGAAAAAACGACATGGTTCGGCCCGATGACCGCGGAGGAAATTCAGCATCTTCGCGATCTGCTCGAGCGGCACGGATGGTACGACGCCGGTCCTACTTCGACCGACCGGCCACCGGGCCGCTCCTACCGGATCCAATTGCGTTGGCCCCAAGGTCGGCGAACCTACCGCGTCATCGGCCGTAGCCGCGACGTGACCCCGATCGAGCAACTGCTGGCGCAAGCCGCGGGTCGACGGCACGAGGCGTTCCTTGAGACACTTCCCAGGCCCAAGTCCGAGCAAATCAGCCTTGAATCGCCCGAACAAGGCGACAAGTGAACCACCTCGGGTGTTCTGGGCGTATCATTGATGCGATGACTAACCGAACCGTTCAAGGTTTTTCGATGATCGGCCTGCTCATCTCGGTGGCCATCATGATGGTGCTGTCCGTCGTCCTGCTCAATTCACTCAACCAAGCACTCACCGGCTCCAAGTCGGCGATGCCCGGAACCGTCGCGTCGTTCCAGGACAAGGAATATCTGCGGGCTCTATTCCAATCGATGGCGGTCTCAGACGCAGTCGGCTCCAACGTTCTAATGGGTGATGACCCGTTCATCACGCCCGCCACCGTTGCCCGCGAGGGAGACGTCAGCCTCAACACCACCGCCAACCTCTTCTCGGCGATGGTCATGCAGCAATACACGATCCCCGCCCAACTGATCTCCGGCAACGAGTACAACCCCGACGTTTGGCAGGATGAGGACTACAACTACGGAGCGTATGACTCGTATGAGGGCGTTTTCTGGGACCCGACGTTCGTTGCTGATCTCGACCTCGAATCGAATGTGTCGTTTGCACATATTCCCCTGCATGGCAGGCGGTACAATCGGTTTTGGAAGTTCACCGTTGACTCCCGCGCGCCGTTGCTGGGCAATCGGGGGCCGCTGGACGGCGTGGATAATCCCAGTTCCTATACCTATGGCCGCAACGGCCAGTGGGGCGGCCACATCGTCTTCGGCGACGGGCACGTCGATTTCTTCGAGTCGTTCTTCGTTGCCGGGCTCAGCTATAGCGAAGATGGGCAGACCAACCACGACAACATCTTCGCAATGGAAACCGGCCCGGACGGCGACGATGCCATCCTCAGCTTCACCAAGTTGATGGACGAGGACGGCCCGGTGCTGCAGCACGATTGACCGCCGAAGTGAGCTCCCGATGGAATCGGGATGTCAACCCCCGTGAGCCGGGTTGTGTCAACCCGGTGGACGTCCGACGTCACACCGTGTCCGTGCGCAATCTGTACTACCGCGCCCACCGGGGCGACACGCCCCGGCACACAGGAAACAGGAGAACCCAGGGAGCGGCCTCCCCGGGCTTTGGTGTTCTCTTGTCCCCCTCTCCTCCCGGGAGAGGGGTTAGGGGTGAGGGTCCTTCACGCTTCCAATGCCTCGATGCCTTGATGCGGCGATGCCTTGATGCCGCGATGCCTTGATGCCTTCTTCAGAAACACACCCCCAATTCGCGAGCAATATCAACAGGTCACTTGCACCGACCTGCCCGTCGTTGTCGAGGTCCGCCGACGAGTCCGTTGTGGCCAATGACTGCATCAATGCCAGCAAGTCCTCGACGCCGACGCCCGGCGGGTCGAGCAAGTCGCCCGGGCACGACAACGGTGGTGTCGGCCCCGCTTGGACGTGGAACTCGCCGGTGAGGCTGTAACCGCCCGTAGTCAGACTTTCCGACGGAGGCGTCTGCGTGTTCCTCTGGATTATACCGCCAGCGAGTGCATAGCCCCCAACAGATGAACTCGAAGCCTCGAAATCGACGACGCTTCCTGTCAGTTGGTACTTACCGCCGGTCTGAGCGAAAACGGCCGCCATGGACAGGAGCGTGATCACCATCAAAATATTGCGGCTATGGTTCTTCATCGCGTACGACCTTCCAGTTGATCGACAAGTCGCTCGACCACGCCTTCGAGTGCGGCCAGGCGTTCCTGAAGAGAACCGATCTCGGCGTCCTGTTCCTGCACGATATGGTAGAGCCCCTGAATCGCGGCCAGCGCGACGCCATCGGCATCACCTGTTGCGATGCTCTTCTCATCAATACCGAGTTCGAAAGCACTCCGAAAGTCCTGCGCCATGGGTCCGATGTGTCGGATCAATGCGCCCTGCGCCTTGTAATTCCACGTCGTGATGGGGATGCTTGCAAGTCGATCAAGGACGGAGCCTGTATCGATCGTGCGGACGTTCTCTTTCGCATTGCGATCGGAGAGACTCTGCCACTGACCTTGCCCGGGCGGCAACCAAGCGCCTGTGTTGTTGTCGGTTGCCGAATAGATGAAGAAGCCGCCATTCGCGCGAATCTTCCATTGGTCTTGAGCATCGGTGCGCAACGGCGGATCGTCGAGCGTGTTCCACACGAACGAATCGTGGTGGTCGGCATATGCCTCCCTGCCACCCGCGAACGAGTTGTTGCCCCTAGCCGTGCAATGGGAACCAGCGAGGATCATTGAATTGTTTCCAGAAGATATGTTGTCGGAACCTCCTACAACTACAGAGTCGCTCCCGCTCGCCGTGTTAGCAGTTCCTCCACCGATGAAACTCCTATCACCACTGGCGATGTTATTGACACCACCACCTACCGTTGCGAAGTTATTTTCGGCTCGATTACCGAGGCCACCACCTACTGTGCCAAAGATGGCAGTGACGCTGTTTAGCTGGCCACTCCCGCCGCCGCCGCTAATTGTTGCGCCGTAGACACCGGCCGTTATGGTGTTTCCGCTATAGCCACCGAGTATGTTGGGGCTGATTGGGTCAGCCTGCAATTGCAGGGCGCGGCTGTTGTTGGCAAAGAACGTTACGTACGGATCAGTGTCACTGCCGATCCAGAAGTTGCCTCCGCCGACCTTGAGATTCCCTTTGACGTGGAGAACCTGGTCTGGGTCGGTTGTCCCGATGCCGACGTTGCCTTCAAAGTAGTTCCGCCCACCTTCGAAGTAGCCGGCGAATCCTTGGGGGCTAAGAGTCTTTCCATAGACGCCATAGTTCATACCTGAACCGGATGAGGCACGGCCGTAGAGGCCTCGGCCGGTCTCGCTGTCGCTCAAACCGTACACGCCATAGGTGTTTCCGACGGGGGACGTCGCCTTGCCGAAAACACCTCGGCCCAGGTCGCTCTTGGCTACCCCGTACAAGCCGTAGGTCTTGCCCGAGGCGGCATTGGACTGGGCGTGCAAGGCTCGGGCCCCTGCGGTCTTGATGTGCAGCGGGAACTGGGGATTGCTCGTCCCGATGCCGACATTACCGTCGTTGTAGTAGATACTGGTTTCGTTGATCTGCCAGCAGGCGCAATTGCCGCCGGCGGTTGGATTGGCGTCCTTACCGCGCGGCCCCGCCGGTCCCTGCGGCCCTGCTGGACCGATTGATCCCTTCTCCCCCTTTGGGCCTGGAGACCCCGGTCGTCCTTGCAAGCCCATTGGTACCGCGGATCCGGGCGTACCGGCTTCACCCGTGGTCCCCGGATCACCCTTTGGCCCGGGCTGCCCACGTTGACCGCTTGGTCCTTGGTCTGCGACGACGGTCGGCTGTTCTGCACGTGCGGATGTCAGTTGCTGCCGCGGACTGAGCGTTGTCCCGTCCACCGTGACTTGCAACCAGCGTTCGTAGTCGCCAAAGAGTACGTCGCCGAAATCGAGATCGACGATGAAAAGACCGTTCGCAAGTGCCAATTCGTCGGCGTACAGCGTGGGTCCGATCTGTTCGCCGTCCACGGACGTGTCGAAGAGCCTGAGCTCGAGATTTACTACCCCCTCGACGGGCTCGCCGTCCCATGACAGTTGGCCCTGATAGGTGATGACAGTGTTGGAATCAATCGGCGCCTCCTCGATGTCGTTGCCGTGTCCAACTGCCAAGAATGAAAGGCCGAGGACGCACGCGCTTGCAAGAGCGAGCGCGACGAGACGCAGTTGCTTGGTATTCATGGTCGCTCCTTCCTGTTACCAGCATGGGTCGCACACAGCCGTACGCCCGGCAGTGCGGTTCCTGTACTTAGAACTACGGCTCCTGGAAGGTGATCTAGCCGATGCGGTGCAAAATTTTTGGGGGAGTCGAGAGTGACGACCGTCAATGGCCGGCGTCGGAACCCTCGTCCGTGGACTCAGGCGACGGAATGATCGGCGGCAGGTCGCCGAGGTAGAACTTCTCGAGCGGCGGGAGTGTGTCTCCAGCCCGCTTGTAGGCGTCGTTGATCACGCGCATGTCTCGCTGTTCAACGCCATTCTCGTCAATCAACCAGCTGATGGCTGCGTTGCTCACGTCTCGGGACTGTAGATCGAGGCGCACATGGCGGCCGGGTTCATCACTGGAGATCGGACGAAGGAGTTTTCGCGACCCAAAAAAATCGGACGCCTCGGGCGGAAGGATGCATTTGTACCAAGGCACAATCTCGTTATCCGTTCCCGTGGTCGCAAGCCATTCGTGGGCAATATGGCCTGCTCGTGGCTTTACACCGAAGACGACCATCGGGTGGGCGGCCAGCACCTCAGGAAAGCCACGCTCGTCCCAATAGGCTCGAGCATCAAGAGCCGAAAAGACGAGTACCTCAGCATCCGACATCCAATATGACGAGTTGGTCCCACCGTCCTGCCAGAGCTGAAACAACAACTCGCCTCTCAGATCATAAATGCGAATGACGCTCGCTGAGTACGGGCCGTGCATGAACGCGACCACAATCTCTTGACCGGGATACTCCGAAAATATATCAACCGGTTTGCTGTGACGAACTCCAAACTGCTGGCCGGTGAACTCACGGGTGATGAGTTCGGGCAAGATATCTTCCGTCTCTACTCGGTTGCTCCAAACGGGTTCATCCAGGTCGCCTTGGATGTGGAAGGCGCTGAGCGAGCCCTGCAATACGCTCCTGTCATTCTGTGTGTACGCGATGATGGCCAGCGTGCCGCCGCCGAGTTCGGGTGGGCGCTCAATGAGTTCGGCGAAGGCGATTCCGCCTTTGGCTTCGGATCGCCATCTGTGGAGAGTCTCGCCGGCAACGGAGACGAGTCTTGCTTCACGCCCGTCAGCGGCTAGCTCCACGGTATATGGCCGCAGTTTCAGATACCAGATTGATCCAAAGGTTGCGGCGAGCGTCAATCCTGCAATCGTCAAACATGCCGCCGTGGTCGTCACGATCGGATGCCGAGTCATCCAGCGCATCGAAAGCGACCAACGTGATGGCGCACGTGCCTCGATGGGCTCGCCTAGCAGGAACCGTCGAACATCTCGGCACAGGTCCGCAGCTGACTGATAGCGCTTTTCGCGATCCTTCTGAAGCGTTTTGAGCACGATCGCCTCGATGTCCCCTTTCAGCGACTTATGTATCGTGCTGGGGCGAGGTGGATCACACTCCTGGATCATCCGCGTCGCGTGGGGGAGGGCGGTATCGTGAAGATCGTAAGGCAATTGGCCGCACAGCAGTTCATACAACACGACGCCGAGCGAATAGATGTCACTGCGAATGTCCAGATCATGCGGATCGCCTGCGCACTGTTCCGGGCTCATGTACTGTAACGTGCCGATCAATTCGCGAACGTCCGTCTGCAAAGTCGTGAGCGCAACATCGGCATCGGTGGCACGGGCGATGCCGAAGTCGATGATTTTGATGCGGGGGTTGGCAGGCTTGGGCGCGTCGGAACGATCAGTGTCTGCGGACGTCCACCCTCCGGTGTATTCACCGGGGGCTAAATGGTCCGTGCCTTCCACAAGAATGTTCGCCGGTTTCAGGTCGCGATGAATAATCCCCTTCTGATGGCCGTAGTGAACTGCATCACAGACGTCGGCGAACAGCTCGAGTCGCGCCCGCATCGAGAGTTTCTGATCCTGGGCGAACTGAACGATCGAACGGGCATTTGGGATGAACTCCATCGCGAAGTAGGGCACGGGCTCTCCCGGCGAGCCCGGATCATCGTGCGTGCCTGCCTCGTAGATGTGCGCGATGCCTTCGTGTCGCAAACGAGCGAGAACCTGGGCCTCGTATTCAAAGCGGCGCAGGGCAGTGGGGGAAGCCAGGCCGCGCTTGAGGACCTTCAGTGCCACCACTCGTTGTGGGTGTTGTTGCTCGGCTCTATAGACTACGCCCATTCCACCCGTGGCGATGACACCAATGATGCGATACGAGCCGATGCGCTGGGGTAAACCCTGATTCTCGGGGTCGCCGGCGGGTTCTGATACCGTTACCGGGTCACCGGGGGTTTCCTCCTCATCGAGGAGCTGTTCAGCCAGAACCTGGGCCTGCTGCGGCGATAACGGCATGCTTCGTTTCCTCTTGCCCGTCATATACAATAGCTACGGCAGTGAACCGGCGATCTAGCCGAGCATTTGTTGCCCGGAGGATGAGGATTGACTGTGAACCAACCTGAGACCGCAAGTCGTTTCCACACGACGAGTTGGACGCTGATCGTTGGGGCCCGGGCCAGCCGAGCAGACCTTCAGGAGCTATTGAGCGTTTATTGGAGCCCTGTGTACGCCTACCTACGGCGAAGGGGGCAAGATCCGCACGATGCTGCCGACCTGACGCAGGGTTTCTTGTCGGAGGTTGTGTTGGACCGCGGTTTTGTAGAGCGTGCCGATCCGAATCGCGGGCGCTTTCGGTCGTTCATGCTTTCAGCCTTGGATAGATTCGTGATCGACGAACATCGCCGAGAGTTTGGGCGCGAAGGGACGCGCCCGAAGATATTGATACCCAGCGATCCGGAAGCGCTGGCCCAGGCCGAGCCGGATGTCGTAGCAGATCCAGCCCAGGCGTTCGATCGTCAATGGGCGGCGACTGTCTTGGATGTCGCGCTGCATCGCTTGGAAGAGGCGTGTCATCGCGACGGATTGGCGCCACATTGGCGAGTGTTTGAGGCCCGTGTCGTTCATCCAGCCGTGACCGGCGTCGATCCGGCGTCGATCGATTCGCTCGTAACATCAGGCGATGCGCGAGGCCCCGAAGAAGTTTCGAGCATGCTCCACACCGTCAAGCGGAAGTTCCGTCAGGTCCTGCGCGATGCGGTGGCTGAGACCGTTGACAACACAGCGAACCTGGAGCTGGAGCTTGGCGAGTTACGACGCTTCTTGGCGGTCTGTTAGGCGCAAAAAGAAAACCTCGCGCAGGCCCCCAAGCCCGTGCGAGGTCGAATCGCTGTGAATGGACGAAACAGTTAGGGATCGCGGTCGGTCGGGACCTCGACGACTTCGCTCGCCGGGAGCGCCTCGATCGAGAGGTCGCTGGCGGGTATGCCCGGCCGGGCTGTGCTGGCCGGGTCGTAGTACTTCAAGCTGGCCAAACGAGCGTCCCAATTCCTCAGTGCGGTCTCCTGCAGCAAGTGCTGCTGCTTACGCAGCTTGGCGAGTCGGGTTCGAGACGCAGCACGAGCGGACTCGGCCTGGGCCAAGGCAGCTTCGAGATTCGTGCGCCGATGCAGGATCTCGCGGAACTGATCGGTCTCGGCACGAACGCGTGCCGAATCGGCCTGTACGAGACGGGCGTCGAACAGTGCTCCGACGGCGTCGGTGCGTGCAGAAGCGATCTGACGATGTGCCTCGGCCTGAGCGCGAGCCACGTGGCTGTCAGCCGCGATGGACGCTTGGTGCGCGTCGGCCATGGCTTCGGCGTGCTCACGCTGCGAATGCGCTGAGGCCAACAGGCGATCAACATCCGCTTCAGCGCGGAGTGAGTTGGAGAATACGAGATTGCGATTGTGCTCAATCTCAGCAGCGGCGACGGCCCGAGCCAGTTCGTTACGAGCCTTCAATCGCGTAACCTCGACATCGGTCTTGCGGGAGAAGACGTGGGCTTTGGCCATTCCTTCGTCGTAGTTAGCTTGAGCGATAGCGATCGCCGAGTCGACCGTACGATCGAGCTTGGTCAGCTCAGCCTTGAGTGTGCGGTTAGCGGCGGTGATCTGCGCTTGCAGCTCGGACGCCATTGCGTGCTCGGACTGCTCGACGCTGTCGGCCTCTACCATGAGCCGATTGGTCTCGGCATTGCCACGGCGCTTGGTCGCTGCCAGTTCGGCATCCAGAGCCTGAGTCTCGCTCTTGCCATTGTGAGACACGGCTTGGGATTCGGCGCGGAGTTGCTCGGCTTGGGCTAACGACACTTCCAGATTGGCCCTGGCCTCGGCGCGAAGATCGGTCGCCCCGGCTGTTGCCTCCTTACGGAAGCTTTCAGCCTCGACGATCGAGCGGTTGTACGTGGATTCGCCGACGGCTAATGCTGAGCCGATGCGAGCCGTGGCTTCGTCGACTTGCGCTCTGGCTTGGACCTCGATGGCGTCGGCCAGGGCCAACTCCTCGGTAGCAACGGCGAGTTCTTGCTTGAGCACAGCCTGGGCCTTGCTGTTGTTCTCGTTGAACGAGGCGTCGATGGCCAGTTGCTGCGCATCAGCCGTGGCACGATCACGCATTACTTCGGCTAAGGCCGAGCGGTACGCGGCAATATGCTCCGGCTCGATATATGGTGTCACAGGCTCGACGGTCGGAGACTGGGGCACCTCATGAAGCTCGGTGGGAAGTTCCAATGCCGCGTCGGTCTTGCCGGCGAAGTCGACTTTGCCCTTCTTGTGCTTGCGCGCCAACTCTTCGAAGATCTCGGCTCGCAGGCGAACCGCTTCAGCCTCGGCTTCAGCGATGATGGTCTTCATTTGAGCTTCAGCCAACTCCTGTTGGTGCAGAGCCGTCTCACGCAACGCTTTGGCGCGGGCTTGTGCCTCTGCCTTGACGAACTCGGCCCGAGCAACCTCTTCAGTGCGGGTGGCACGGATGCGGAGCTTGTTGGCTTCGGCGGACTGGCTATCCAGCCAAGCGTTCAACTCGCCGTGGCTCTTGCCGAAGTCGGCCTTAGCCTCGTTGGCGAACCAAGTGGCGTCGGCCCGAAGCCGATCAATCTCTGCTGATGCACGTTGGAATTTCGTTTGAGATCCCGAACGTCGTCTTTGGGCCTCAGCCTGAGCTTGACGCCAAGTCATTTCCGCTGCGGTGACCTTGAGGTCGAACAGTTCTTTGGAGGCCTGGGCCATCAATGCGTCGGCGCGGGCTGTTAGTTCCTGCGTCTCGGCCCGGGCATCGTTCTCCAGTGCATCGGCCCGAGCGGAGAGCTTGGCGGATTCGGCATCGCTCCGCTGACGAACGGTCTTGATCTGAATTCCCAGCTCATCCATACGAGCCTTCATTCCTTCTTTGGTAGCGGAAGCTTCGGCCCGGAGCGCGTCGGCAGTGGCTGTTCCGCGAGTTCGCGTCGCTTCGGACCGCTCGCGCATGTCCTGGATTGCCGCGATTCCCTCCGCTTCGGTTGTCCCGCGGATCGTTCGCAGCTTGTCGATCCGTGCCTGGGACTGCACGAACTCCGAGTCCGCTTGGCTTGCCATATCTGCGTAGATCGTCTCGCGTTCCTTTAGCAGCGTATCTGCCAAGGCCTCGTTCCTCGCCACCGTGCTGTCGACTTCGCGCTGGCGGGCCGACACGGTTGCGTACAGTTTGCTCTGTTCGGCGTTGGCCTGCTTGCGGCGATTCTCAGCGTCGGCCAGGGCGATCTGTTCGCGGGAAGCAGCCTCCTGCCGATGCGCAATGATCTTCGCCTGCTGCTCGCGCAGATTGGCCTGGCTCTCCATGTCAATCGCTCGTGCGTTAGCAAGGCTTCGCTCCACCTCCGCCATCCCGATCCGGGCCTCACTGACGAACTGCTCGGGCAGGTTCTCGTCGCGGGCCGCTTGCTTGATGTGCTTCCGTGTCCGGTCCAGCTCCTGGCCTTCTTCTCCGAAGGCGAGATTCGAGTTGGGGCTTGCGGCCTTGCCCGACCAATCCGATCCCGAGTTCCACGAGCTGCAACCGGCCACCAGCACGACCAGGGAAGCAGCGATGTTTGATGTGATCAGCCACGCACGGCGACGGCTTGAGCGGACGGAGATCCGGTCCGCGGTTTCGTTACCGGTCTTGTCAGAAGTGAACTGAGCCTCCATTGGGCTATCTCCATATACAGCGGTTTCAATTGAACACAGCCAAGCCGCGCATACATCAGCGCATCGGCACCGAAGGATGGTTCGGCTAGGCGGGGTGCCATATTTAGCGGAATCAGCGGCTGGGAGCGATCTGCGGGGTCACGGGAAGATCAATGCTCGTTCGGCGCTATGCAGCGCAATCTTGGCCGGGGTTTCATACCGAGCAGCGATCGATATCGGACATGACGCCCCTTGCCTCAGCTTCATGCTTCAGGCTTCATCCCCAATTGGCCAGGAGAATGAGCAAGTCGCCCGCGCCGACTGTGCAATCGCCGTTGAGATCGGCTGGGCAATCTCCGCAGTCAGCGCATAGACCCCAACTTGCTAGGAGGAGGAGTACGTCGCTTGCCCCTACGCTCCCGTCGCAGTTGAGGTCGGCGGGATGGGCCAGCGTGTCGCACGGGGCATCATTGGCGAGGTAGTTCAGGATCGTCTCGATCACGATCGGATGGAACTCCAGCCGGAAGTTGGCCAGACCGCCGGGACACGTGTGGCAGTAGCTCATCAGGGTGCCGTTCTCGGCGTTCTCGCACTGGCCAAAGGCGCACTCGTCAATCGGTGGGTCATAGCCATGTGTGTGCGGGCTGCCGAAGTTATGACCCAACTCGTGACAAACCACGATGATGTCCCAGTTCTGATCGTTGTTGTGTTCGAGCGGGTAGGGGAAGTAGCCGTTCATCCCGCTCGAGTAGCCGTAATCGAATCCCTCCTGACACACGCCGGGCAGATAGGCGACTCCGCCTCCGGAATGTCCAGAGAGGAAATGCGCGACGTCGCGCTGTACATCCTGCATGTTCGCGTTCCAGAAGTTGACGAACTCGCCGAGCCCGCCGTCGTTCCAAGGATCGTCGTTTTCCGCCCATACCCGCAGGAAGACGGTTCTGAGCGTCGTGAACACATCGCGGCTGTAGATTTCCGATGCGGCGCCAATGAGTATCGTGACGTACGCACTGGACGCCTCGGCATCGCCGTCAAAGACTTGTGTAAATTCCCAATCCGACTCGATGGCGATGTCCACCACACGACACTGCTCCGGGGACCCGTTCGCCGTTTGGCTCCGCCCGACATCGGCGCCGATTCGATCCACGACTTCAATCACGTTACATTGAAAATCCGGCAACGTCAGCAGGCCCTCGGGTAGCGCCGCGAGGCTATAGATCACGGTATTGCCGGCTCGCGTGGAGATGATGAACATCTCGTCGGGAAACTGGATGTAACCGTGGGTTCCGTGCGGCGACAGACCGAGGAAGACGATTGAGCCAGGCGCGCCGATAACCTCGCCGCTGAGAAGCGTGACGTCCGGGCGTGCCAGGGGCTGATCGCCTTCGCCCGAGCCAAACACAACCTGCGCATCTGCGGAGAACACGTCGATCTGGCGAACGCGCAAGTCGACCCGCCGATCTCTATTCAGAGGGAAATCAGCAATGTCAAACGCCCGTAGACGGCCAATGTTTGCGTAAGCATCGTGATCGAGCGAGAGCGCTGTGATTCCGTTGCCCAAGGGAGGCGCAACTACCTGCAATGGGGAGGGAATGCTCGAAGGCGTCGTGGAGTCGGCACGGAGCGTTGTTGTAGCCGTGAACGATAGGATGAATGCGAATGCCACCGTATTCGTCACTGCGGAAGCATTGACTTGCACCATGACTTGGATTCCCTTTGCTGCTGACGGTTCTTGGCGCTGTTGATGCCGAGTTGGCGAGTATCTGATCATATCATCACTGATGTGAGCGGCGTGAACAAAATGAGAAAATGCAATTCGACGCCTCCTACCTCCGAGGAGAACGTGGAAACGTAGTCTCAAAGGCACAAAAACGGGGGCGGGAAGTGAAACGGCGAACGGGGACCCCAACGCAATCGCGACGGCCAAAGTCTCATTGATCGACTTCGTGTCGCCTCGATTCGCTCGCTGGACGGTCACGGCCAGGTTCGCGCCCATGTCCACCGCCTACTCGGCCTTGTGGGCCAAGTGCGTCCGCCCATCCTTCATCTTCGTGATCTATGCGTCGAGATCCCTGTTCGCCGCTTCCCGCGGCCAGCCGCATTCGGGCCGACCGCGCCCGGCTACCGGATCGTTACGACTGATCTCGTACCCGGTCTTGGAATGTCTTGAGCGTGGCGCCGTCCTTGTCAACGACGGACTCATCAGTGAAGCCGTTATCCCTAAAGACGGCGATGACTGCCAAGGACTCGGCAGGCGTTCGAAGTCGTGCATACTCGCCCCCCGCGCTATAACAGACTGGGCTGTAGCCCGCTCGATCCATAGCCAGGGGATCCGCACCTGCGTCGAGCAGCGCTTTGATCAACCACGGGTCCGCCCACAGCGCAGCGATGTGTAAGGGCGTCTGCCCGATGTTATTTACCGCATTGATGTCGCTTGTCGATTCGAGCAGTGGATGCAGCGCGCTCTCCACATCCCTCCCCTCGAAGATATCTGCCGGTGCGGGGAAGAACGCAGCATGATGGAGTGGGGTTGCGCCATCAAGGTCGCGCGCATCGGGATTAGCACCACGCTCCAGAAGCCATCTGAGCATCTCAACATCCAGTCGCGGAGCAATACAATGGAGAGCCGTTCGGCCAACGGGTCCGAGTCCGTTGACGTTAGCGCCGTTTTCGAGCAGGGCCTCAGCAACCTGCATTTGCCTGTAGATAACGGCTTCTACGAGCGGCGTACTACCGTGTGACTCACGCGCTTCCAGATCGACTCCTTCTTGTTCAAGTAAGAAGAGAGCCATCTCCCGGTGCTCAGCTTGGATCGCATAGATCAGTGCGGTGCGCTCCTCCGGCCCGCGCGCGTTGATATCGGCACCGGCCGACAGCAACAATTGCACCAGATCACGTTGGCCTGACGTGACAGCGACGATCAGCGGCGTGATTCCGTTCGCATCCGCTACGTTCACATCGGTTCCGGCATCCAGGTGGGCCTTCACGGCACCGCCGTCGCGCGTGACGATTGCGTCGTTCAACGAAACGGCAGGCGGCGCTGAACCGTTCTCGCATGCATTGAGCGCAAGGCCGATCAGTAGCACGCCAAAGTATGTCCATCGCGTCATCGCAACACTCCGACATTCTTCATCGCAGCAACAGCGGCACCGCAACGAGCATGTACACACGGTGCTTCACGCAACATTCTACGCCTCTCCTTCCCGTTGCCATCCGCATTCGGCACAACCGCCCCCGGAAGTTCCGCGCAGGTCGTAGCCGCAGTTCACGCAACGGCCTCGCCGCTTCCGAACGGCACGTCTCGTTTGTATGAAGCTCCAGGGAAGCGCAAACCAAATCATGGCGTAGAAGGCGGTGTCGACGACGAAACCACTCCATACAACGCGATTCGGCAGGTTCCAGCGACCGATCTCTATCGAGTCGGGGAACATTTGATGTACGCCAGTGGGTGTGTTGTCCAGCCAGGTGTGAGCCATGGCGATCCTCGGCCAACCATAACCCATGTCCTCGAAAGAAAGCCAGCCGTTCTGTGAAAACTCGGGGCCGAGTATTCGGCGCATTGACCACGGTTTTAGTGCTGGTGCGGTGACCTTTCCCAGCCATTCGATGTTGGTTTCCGGCAACTCGAAACCGGTCTGCGCTGCTCCGAATCGATAGACGGTCCACACGATGACCCCATGAAAATTGACCTGTTCTCTGGACCCCCATTCACTGTAGTAGGTTGCATAGCCATCGATGACGCGGTTCCAACGGGTCTGGTGGCGGTGCTGAACGTAGACGGCAATTGACCATGCGATCACCAATGACGTTGCGGCGCCAAGGAAGAGGCAGGATACGAGTATGAACAGCCAGCGTTTCATGGCAACATTCTACGCCTCTCCTTCCCGTTGCCATCCGCATTCGGCACATCCGCCGCCGGAAGTTCCGCGCAGGTCGTAGCCGCACATCGGACAGCACCCTTTACGCTCTCGATTGAGCTTGATACGCCATACAACGAGCCGGTATGATCCTGGCCAGATTCCATAAAGAACAACTACGGCGATGAGTCCGTTGCCCCACACCGCAATCCAAATCGTGCGGTCCCGACGCACGTCCGGTAGCAGCACGCCTTGGACGTATCGAGCGTCATATCCGTTGTCGCTGAAATATTCTGCGAGCATCGGTCGCCACGGATCGCACTGTTTGCCCCACAGTTCCTGCTCGCTGGGTAACAGTGAAATGTGAAGAACACGAGTTTCCTGCATTTTCGTTGGAAAGATCGGACTCATGTCCTCAAGTGGGCTCCGACATATGAAGTACACGAGCGCAGTGGGATCATCATCGGGCTCATCGCCACTTTCGTCCCAGATCCGCAGCTCCGCGCCGTCCCCGTAGAGCCATAAGCTGATGGAGCCCGTGTAATGGGGACGGTAGCTTGAGGGGACCTGGAAAAGGGCGTCAAGCGCGATTCCCAACGGAAGTGCCACGATCGCGCCGAGGAAGAGGAAAAGGACGAGCTTGATGAGGCGGCGCTTGATAATCTAACTTTATCCGTCAGATCGCCCGCGGGTCTTCACCCGCGGCTACTAAGAAACTTTCTCCCGCCCCGGGTGTATTCACCCAGGGCTAAATGGGGAGAGGCTCACCCCGCGCCTGGGCGCACGAGGCCGTAGCGTTTCACGCGATAGCGCAGAATGTCGCGGGTGATTCCGAGTTGTCGAGCTGCGGCGGACTGGTTCCAGTTGTTCTGCTGAAGTGCGTCGAGCACAAGCTTGCGTTCCTGCTCGGCCAATGCGGATGCGCCAGCCTGTTTTTCGCCTTGCGGTTCAGCCTCACCGGTTGCTTGAACGATCTCCGGGGGCAGGTGCTGGGGCTCGATTTGACCATCAGCCAACAATAGTGCACGTTCAACCACATTGCGCAGCTCACGAACATTCCCCGGCCAACGGTAGCGGCGCAGACACGCCATCCCATCGTCACTGATGTTCGGCGCAGTGATTCCCATTGACGGAACGACCTGAGCCATCAGGTGTTCGATCAGCAACGGTAGATCATCCAGCCGATCGCGTAACGCCGGCAAGTGAATCGGAAACACGTTCAACCGATAAAAAAGATCCTCACGGAAACGCCCGGCTTCGCAATCCGCTTTCAGATTGCGATTGGTGGCTGCAATGACGCGCACATCACAGAAGACGGGTTCACTTCCTCCAACGCGTGTAAGCTCTCCGCTCTCCAACACGCGCAGCAGTTTGGCTTGCATGTTCAGCTCGAGTTCGCCGATCTCATCGAGTAGCAACGTGCCATTGTTGGCTAGCTCGAACTTTCCCAGACGCTGGGCTGTTGCGCCGGTGAATGCGCCCTGTTCGTGGCCGAACAATTCGCTCTCAACAAGTGATTCAGGCAGCGCTGCGCAATTCACGGCTATGAACGGCTGATCGCATCGCGATGACAGGCCGTGGATCGCTCGTGCGGCCATCTCCTTGCCCGTCCCGGTCTCGCCGGTCAGAAGGATGGTTGTCGGTTGCCCCGCGACCTTTCGGCAAAGGGCCATCGCTTCGCAAAAAGCGGCTGACCTTCCGATGAAGTTCTCCGTCGGCAGATCTTCACGCAGCCCACGATTCGTCTTGTCGAGCTGATCGAACGACGCAGCGTTTCGTGCGGCCCCGACGACGAGATTGGCGAACACCTGCAATAACGCGAGATCACTTTCCTCGAATGCACTGCCATCCTGCCTGTTGACGACTTCGATCACGCCAAGCACGGAGCCTTTGTGGATCAGCGGCGCCGCCATCAGACTGTGGGTGCGGGTCTTGGTTTCAAGGTCGATGCCCTTATAAAAATTGTTGTTCTTACTCGCCTCATCGAGCCGCACTGCCCGCTTGGTTCGCACAACTTGTCCAGCAACGCCCTGATCTGCCGGGAAGCGATGCCCCTCAAGCGAGTTGGAGGCGGTCGGATCAACCATCGTCTGAAAGACAAGCTCGTTTCTCTGGGGATCATGCAGTAGAACGCTAGCCCCTTGAGCGCCGAGCACATTTGCAGCGTGTTGTGCCACCAATCGACACACCTCGTCCGGCTGAAGCGCATCGTTGACAGCGCGGCTGGCCTCGAGCAGCGCGGCGAGCGCAGCGCGATCCAGCCGATCGATCGCGGTGCGTTGCGTTGATGTCTGAGTCATCTGGGCGAACTCCCGCACAAAGTTGGGGCCGTTCATCTTATCGCCTCTGAGAGCCGCTTCCCATGCACCGGTGCCGGTCCGTCAGTTGAGGATTCATCCCAAACGGATTGCGGAAACGTCCCCAATGCGTGCGATACAGCTGAGTGATTGATTACACCGCGGAGCTCTCATCGAGACTTCTTCGGAGCGCAGAGGCACTTCGCAGGAAGCGGTAAAACCAGTCTCATGGGCACAGTACGGTTGTTTTGGGTGAGGTCAGCTGCTTGCGTTTGTGAAACGCTCAACAGTAATTCTCCCGTACTCTCGCGCTTTGGCAAGGCTGCTGCTTCATCTGATCACGTTGCCCGCTACGGCAGGCCACGCACGAGTTTGTCGCTTTCCACGCCTGGCAACAGGGCATGGCGGAACTGTCTAACCACGGCCGCCTGCCGAATGAGCCAGCGATGATGCGCGTCGTGCGCCGGTTGTGGGGCCGTGCACCGTGAGGAGCTGCCCCGCCTTCATGCACCCCCCTGGGCCCTCAGGCTGAATAGGCCTGGGGGTCTTTTCAAGATTGCATAGGCGCGATCTGCGTGTTTCTGTGAATTGTACTTATCGGGGCCCAGTGCGTGCCCGATAAGGTGGCGGGTTAGGCCCGGACAACGACACGACCACCGTCCAGGTCTTCGTGGTTC
>CBDUST010000058.1:0-18469 GCA_965369945.1 uncultured bacterium
CCCCTCCCGCCCCCCCGTGCAAACCCGGGAAGTCCCGGAATCCGGATCCCGGGCCCTTCCTTCGATCCCCGTGACCCCCAATCACAATCACCGCCAGCGTCCCCACCAATACCACGCACATCCAGACCCGCGAGTCGTGCATGCTCGCCATACCACTCGATACCATGTCAGCGCGGTTGACGGCCAAGCCCCGAATGTTGCATCGCCCACCGCCTCCGGCAACAGAAGACGACACCGGGCACCGCAAATCCGAACATCTGACTTGAGTCAGGTAACCCAGACCATCCCCAACAGAGTCGCGCCTAGCAGTGTCATGACGAACATCATTACAAGGCAACCTTGTCGACTCTTCGGTGGTGCGTGTCGTTGAGGCGGGCCCTGAATGATTCCATCTTGACACGCCTGGATGAACGACGTTTCGGCGATCGCCTGTATCTTCTTCGCCTCACTTCGCATCAAATCGAAGAGCGCTTCCTTACTCGGGATCTTCCGATCTGGGAAGTAGTGGTCGATGTAGGCTCGCATCACGGCAATCCCCAATGGAGTGCTGCGATCACCGGTGTGCAAGATTGTTATCATGTGCATTAGGGTTCTGCGGAAGATGACCTGGCCGTCCGGCGACAGTTGGTCAATAGACTCCCTAAACTGTGCGCCCGTTTCGTCTTGTAAGAGATGCTGGAAGAGTCGCTCGTATTCAGCCTCGCTGATGGGTTCGTCAGGCATCACACGAGTATAGCAGCGTCGAGACGCCACTGGTGAGTGAGCTTGCACAGCCGTCTAGGTGTAGTTCCCATAGCAGGAACACATTAGATTGGGACGTGATTCCGGGGGTGCGGGAGTGCGGGTTCGAATGACGAGGGACAGAAAGGGGGAAGGAAAAGGTGTCAGGATTATTCCGGATCAAAGTTCGTGACAAAGCCCAAACAACCCGACTTCAGCAGCGATCCTGAAGGACAGGCGGCTACAACCGTAATCCTCGTATCGCGCAAAGTGAACGACGCACCGAAGATCGCGAGTGGCTCGTCAGCAGCGGTCGAATCCACGGGAATATCCCGTAGGAATCTGTTCATCGGATTCACGACTTGGCTCGGTACAGAATCGCTTCGCACCTTCGAGATGATGATGCCATAGCACACATACGTTGCTGGGTCGGCACCCTGCATGATGTTCACATCAGAGATCTTGAGCGTAGCTGCGAACTGCTTGAATTCTCTGCGTTGCCGTTCTGCGTCGACAGTTGGAGCCTTGAGATAAAGTGATGCCTCACGGGGCTCGCGCCTGAGGTCCTTGAGCGCGACCGCACACATCACCCAAAGCCGGGCATCCTCGCTTCCCAACGGATACAGCCGCGCCCCCATTTTCTCCCGGCGCGTGTGATTGTGTGAGGTCGTATGACTCTTCCCGTTGCGCAGGTCGAGCGTAACGTGATCGATGAGGCGGTGCTCTTTTGTTCCCTTGGTCCTCGGCACCAGCGATCGTCCGGGCAGGATTGGCCATAGAACGACCCGCGAGGCAGTCGTGACCGCGATTGTGCACAAAGGCTCCGTCAATCCATCGGGAGTTGTCACGTTGACAACCGCAGTTGGATCGAGACGACGACCTTTCTCCAATAAAGGGCGGATGGGTCGAAAGAACACGGACTCTCGCCCACTGAGGGGCCTCCGCCGGCGTTTCGTTACTAGTAGTGGGCCATACATCTTCGAATCGTAGCCTACGCTGGTCGTGGGTCGACCCATATCACAGCAAGGAAGTGGAGCCGGTAGCAAAGGAGAAAGTGTCACGATTGATTTGTTTGAGTCCTTGCGCGGCTCAGAACGACACCGGGAGAAGGAGGCGTAGAACAAGGCAGTAGGCATTTGGCACTAGGCGCTAGGCATTGGGCCTTAGCCATAAGCCATGCGTGCATGGAGAAGGCTTGAGGTCTGAGGCTTGGGGCTTTTGGTTTGGGAGCGAGGGACGCTGCGCGTCACCGGCTAAACAGGGATGTTCTTCATCGTTGACTGTCTTTTGGTTTGCGGGGGACCGCGACCACTGGTCGCGGCTTTACATCTGGCCCATCAATCCGTTTCACTCATTTTGGCGCTTCGACGTTTCCTTGCGTGCCACCCGGACCTTCCTCGCTCGAAGACTCGCTCGTCAGGTCCGGCTTCCCAGTTCTATCCATGTCCATCTGTGTTCATCTGTGGCTCGTTTCTCTCTCGCTATTGGAGCATGTGGACGAACAGGCCGCTGCGAAGCTTCGGCTCGAACCACGTGGACTTGGGTGGCATCACCAATCCAGCGTCCGCGGCCGATAGGAGTTGGTCGATCGTGGTTGGGTAGAGCGAGAACGCAGCGGCTGCTTTGGCGGTATCGACTCGATCCTGAAGTTTGCGAATCGCATCGAGCCCGCCGATGAAATCGAGGCGTTGATCACTGCGCGGGTCGCCGATGCCGAACACGGGTGCCAGGACGCGATCCTGTAGTAGGGCAACATCCAGGGACTGAATGGGGTCGGTGCGATCAATCGTTGTTTCGTCGAGTGTAAGTTGTTTCCACGATCCGTCGAGGTAAATGCCGAACACGCCCGAACGGTGCGGTTGCGGGTCGGCGGCATCGGTCAGTGTGCCGACTTCGGCCAATCGTTGGAGCACCGCTTCGACGCTTTGGCCGGCCAGATCAGTCACGACGCGGTTGTACGGCAGAATCGTGAGCTGACTGGCTGGGAAGAGCACCGCCAAGAACCAGTTGTATTCCTCCTTGCCGGTGTGATTCGGATTCACGGCTTGGAGCTGAGCCGCGGTTCGGGCGGCGCTGGCGGAACGATGATGCCCATCGGCAATGTAAGCCGCATCGACCTCAGCAAAGACAGCGCAATAAGCGCGGGGATCGGTCACAGTCCAGACCGTATGTGTCACACCGTCCGGCGTGTCGAAGTGAAACAGCGGACGGTTGTTCACGTCGCGGGCAACGATTCGGTCAATCTCAGGCCGGTCGCGGTAAGTCATCAGCACCGGGCCCGGCTGAGCGTTCAGCGCGAGCATGTGGCGGGTGCGATCGTCCTCCTTGTCTGGGCGAGTCTTCTCATGCTTCTTGATGATGTCGTTGTTGTAATCATGCACATGGCAGCAGCAGACCAACCCGATCTGGCGGTGGTCGTTGAGCACCTGACGGTACAGGTACATCTTCGGTTCCCCCTCGTGCACCAAATCGCCAGCGGACAGCAGTCGGTGGAAGTTCTGCTTTGCGGCGGCGTACACGGCGGGGTCGTGCGGATCGGTGTCGGTGGGCAGATCGATCTCCGGGCGAAGAACGCGCAAAAAGCTACGCTCGTTGTCGGCCGCGACCTGGCGCGCCTCTTCGGTGGTCACCACGTCGTAGGGGACCGACGAGACCTGAGCGGCCATATTCGGCAACGGGCGAACAGCAGCAAACGGCTTGATACGGAGCATTGCGAATCCTGGATCGTGTTGGACGGGTCGCCGGTGGTGGTCAGAAGTGTAGGGCTGCTGTGAAGCAGGCTGTTGATCTGTCCGAAGACGAATGGAGCCAGTCGGCCCTTCGCCGCTGTTGGAGCACACCAGTGAGCAACCCCAGCACAACCTCGGATGCTGAATACCACGTCGACGCCCCGGCCCCGCTGCGGTTCGAACGACGCACGCAGGATCGCTGGCCGGTGGAGGGCGTTGTCACAGCGTTCCGATTGGCCGGCGATCGGTTTGGCGAACGACAACCGCTGAGGATGCTCGACTACTCCTGGGACGGACTTGGGGCGAACAGCTCGGCGCCGCTTGAGCCGGGGACGCTCATCTCGCTGGAGTTTCAAGCACCTGGGTATATGACCAAGCGCGGCGTGGTCGTTCGCTGCCTGCCATGCGGTGATGGATATCGGCTGGCCATCCGATTTGAGGCGCTCCTGGCGGCCTAGCTGGTTCCGCCGTGGATGAGCCCTCGAACCGGTGGGCGTCCGATACGTCGCATCGAGCGCTAGGCCAGATCGACCGACCTGGCAATGTGGCGAAACCGAGGCGATCGAATAGTCAAGCTATCTCGCTTGCGCGGGCCCAGCCCTGCGTGATCTTGCCTGCTGTCCTCGACCGTGTGTTGCGGCGGGTCGATATGAATTTTGTACTAGGAGTGCGGGTTCCTAGGTGTTGCTTCAAGGGCAGTGGGTTGTTGATCGAACGGCCACGGGCAGAGAAGTGAACACGATCGCACCACAGGTCGGCTCGGCCGGAAGGTCGGGGCGGCAATTCACAGGGCTGGGTCATGACGGACATGACCATGGAATCGGAGCGGAGGGGGAGAGCGCTCGGTTGGCGTTCGGAACCCTGACGACTTCTCTTGGAGGCTTGCTTTCTTCGATTGTCAACAAGGAGTTTCTTCACATGCGTACGAGAATCAAGAACCGGGTGCAGCGGGCCTTCACGCTCATCGAAATCCTGATCGTGGTGGTCATCCTGGGTATCCTGGCTGCCATCGTGATCCCGCAGTTCACCGATGCTTCGCAGGAAGCGATGGAGGCCAGCGTGGTGACTCAGCTACAGACGCTTCGTAGTCAGATCGAGCTGCACAACATTCAGTGGCCGCTTCGGCCGTTCGATCCGCTCCTGGATATACTCGCCCCTTGGGGTCAGTTGACCACCGGCGATCCCTTGTTCGATCCGGACTACACCGGCGACTACCTTCAATCTGAGCCGAAGAATCCGATGATGGGCGGCTCGGCTGTGGTAAATGCAGCTTTCGGGACCGGCGCGGGTTGGATTTGGGCCGATGCCAATGGTTGGGGAGTCAACGTCTACGCGCCCAACCAGCTCGATGCCGACTACCTGGATCTGGATGCCGATGGCAACGCTGACTGAGACTGGAGATCATCTTCAGTAATCGGTTGATTTCGAGACGCCGGTGTGGAAACACGCCGGCGTTCTCTTCTTCTATGTCCACTGGTCAGTACAACGCTGTAGCAGAACACCGTCGGGGAAGCACCCTGGGCGGCGTGATCGCCGTGCTGTCGACGGCGACAGTCCTGTCGGTCACCGCAGCCGTTGTAACACCGCGCTACCTTGCCGCTCAGAGCGTTGCCAGCGATGTTGTTGCTGCCCGCAACCCCAACAACCAACAGTTCATCACCGGGCTTGGGGCCTTGGTCGGGCGAAGTGTTGAGGTTCTCGCAGTGCGGCCGCGCGGCGATACGCCCTATGTGGAACTCGTGCTCTGGCTGGAGGATCGCGGACGACCGGGTCGTTTGGACCGGAGTGAGCTGGCCGTCGTCAGTCACAGCGAGGTGCTCCAGACGATCGTTCTGTATCAACGATCCGAAGACGACACCGAGGGCGAGGGCGAGCTAGGGCGGGCCGAGGCGCAAGGGGCGGGTTTCTGCGATCGTTGGCGGGCCGATCCAAACGTCTGGCCGACCGTTCTGGCGACGGGCGTAGCGGACATGCGGCTTGAGCAGACTGGGCGCCCCTATGAGGCCACCCAACGCCTGCGGATCACCCTTACTTGGTCGTCCGAATCGTCCGATGGACCAGATGAGGCGTCGGTTCTTGTCGACGCAGCGATGTACGACGACGCCCAGCCGGAGTGAGCAATGAAACGCCAAGGCACCTACCTGAACATCGTTCTAACCGCCCTTACGATCGTCCTTGCCGCGCTGTTGTGGACCCAGTTTTCCTCAAGCGGAGGCGTGGTCCGCTCGTCGTTTGCCTCCGATCGGAGCGCAACCGGCATCCCGGACTCCGGTGAACAGCGCGAGCGGATCATTCGCGAGCTTCGGGAAATGCGGGGCACCTTGGAGGCGACCAGAGAGCTGATGGAAAGCGGGCGCGCCAAAGTCCAGGTTACCAATCTGGACCAGATCGCCGCGAATCGCGACCGCTAGCCGCAGCGTAGGGAGTTGCCGGATGAGTATTTGTTTTGTTCCTCGGCGTCGCGTCATGCGCGCCTACACGTTGATCGAACTGATGATTGTCATCGTCGTGCTGGGTATATCCGGCGCGCTGCTCGTGCCTCACCTGGCGTACAAGGATAGCCTTTCCACCCAGGCGGTGGTGCGGATGATGATCTCCGATCTGAACTTCGCGCAGTCGGACGCCTTGGCCAATCAGGAGTTTCGGCGCGTGCACTTTTATGGGGACGGGTCCGGATACTGCATCTTTCGAGTTACCGAGGCTACATTCGACGATCCGTTCGATCCTGCCGCAGCCGACTATATCGACGACCCGCTCGGTGTGGTCGGCGACTTCGGCGCCTACATCGTGGACTTCACCACCAAGAGCCGATTCGAGGATGTCTCGATCAGCTTGATCAATATCGACGGCGGAAATACGCACATCACCTACGACGCGCTGGGTGGAACCGTTACAACCGGGAACGCACCGGGGACCGGCGGACAAATCCAAATCCAGGCGGACGACATGATCTATGAGATCGCCTTCTCGCCTTTTACGGGCAAGATGACGGTCGCGCGGATTCAGTAGGCATGTGCGGGCACTGCTAACGACCTCGGACTTGTTGTTGGGAGCAACAGGGTGCTTACACGGCGCTTCCTATCCTCAATTGGCTCCGTCGGGATTGATATCCAGGCCCGCGGCATCAAAATGCTTCAGTTGGGCGAGCATCGCGGCGAGCTGTTTGTCATCGGTGCGGCTGCGGTCGATGTCCCGGTCACCGACGTTGAGGAAGTTGATCCTACGACGCTGACGGCGCGCATTCGAGCGGCGATGACCTCAGGCCGATTCTCCGGGCGTCGCTGCGTTGTGAGCCTTCCCCCTCAGGACATGTGCGTTCAATCGACGCGCCTTCCGAGCATGTCCGATGAAGAGCTGGCATCAGCCGCTGTTTGGGAAGCGTCGCAACGCTTCGGCTTCGAGCGTGACGCGATGGAAGTCGATTACATACGAACCAGTGCAACGGTGCAGGGCAGCGAGGACCGAGAGGAAGTGCTCCTGATCGCAGCATCACATGAAGCGATTCGCCGGTGGATCGATCCATTTATTACCGCAGGTTTTCGACCCACTGCGATCGAGACTTCATTTACTGCGATGGTCCGAGCATTCAGTCGGCGATGTCGGCGTGAGGTGGACTTGGATCAGGTTCGAGCCGTCGTGGATGTTAGCGCCACGCATTCGACGGTGACGATTCTCCGCGGCTGTGAACTGGCCTTTTGTAAAGTGATCGCCACGGGGGCCGAACACTTTGACCAAGCCGTCGCCGACCACTTGCAGATGGAGCTTGATGCGGCGCGGGAGCTGCGGGCGGCCAGGCTTGCGTCGGAAACGACCGCCGACAGTCTCCGCTCATCGCCAGCCGAACCCGGCACAGACCGTGCCGTATACGAAGCGATCCGTCCTGTGCTGGGTGACTTTGTGAAAGAGGTCATGCTGTGTATCCGTTACTACGGGGTGATGTTCCGTGGGCATCCGCCCCAGCGACTGATTCTCACGGGAAGCGAAGCGCGGGAGCCGCGCCTGGATGAGGCGTTGGCTGAGCACTGCGATATTCCTGTTGTGTTCAACGACGACAGTCTGCCCCTGGGCGCTCTGGTAGACGAGATACGTGCCCAGCACCTAGGCAATCCGGGTCCGGTCGGATCATGGGCCGCGGCCGCGGGGCTGAGCCTGCGGGGATTGTCCGGGCAATGGCGCGCCGGCAAGGCGCCGGACTCTGCTGACGGGAGGGAAGCGGCGTGAGCCAGCATTCGATTGATCTCTTGCCGGAACAGATTCGGGCGCGCAGCCAGTCCCGAGTTATGGCTGGACGGTACGTCATTGCGATTGTAACTGTGGTGGCGCTGCTGGCGATTGCTACGACTCACTCCAAGGTTCGCCTTGCCCATGCGCGACAGCAGCTTGACGAGGCTCAGCAACAGGCGGAGCTGGCGGTCGCTGGGGAGGTCCAAGTCAGCGCGCTGCGGGCCGAACTGCGCCAGCGGCAGCAGTTTACCCAACGGTACGAGCACATCGCCGTACCGTTGGAGATGAGTCAGGTCTTGGCCACCGTGGTGAATGAGCTGCCGGTGAATGTGACGCTTGACCATCTTGATCTCGTAGTCGAAGCGCGGCGCAGTACCAGATCAGCGCGCAGTCGCAGCACCGGCGATGAGAATGGACCGCGGCCGCGCGTTCTCACTGGAGAGCTCCGAGGATTCGCCGCCACCGACGCCGACATCGCTGAGATTGTCGCCCGACTGGAATCGCGCTCACTGTTCGAGCATGTTGGACTCGACTTTAGTCGAACTCGGTCTGTCAGGGAGCGGATCGCCAGAGAGTTCCGCGTGAGTTTTCGGATCAATCTGGACGTTCCGTACCGAGTCGTGGCGGCGCCGCGAGTTGATGCGGGGGAGGTTCCCGATGCGAACTAACAACCGCTTGCTGCTGGGGGCGCTCAGTCTGTTGGTGTTGGTCGTAGTCGGCTGGCTGTTCATCGTCTGGCCGGTCCATCAGGAAATTGCGGCTGTCAATGAGCAAATGGCCGCGCTTCGTCAGAAATCCGAGGCGTCCCGGGGTCATTCCCAAGAGATCGAGCGTCTGACCACGGCGCTTCGTGAGGCATCGGACCGCATCGACTCCGAGTTCAAGATCATCCCGGACTCACCAAATATTGCCGGACTGATGCGCAGCCTGTCGCTTCCGGTAGATAACGTCACGATTCGAGATCAAACCTTCACCGCCGGACAGCCCAAGGAAGCGGTGCCCGGGGCCGATTTTCCTGTAAAGACCCTGCCTCTGACGGTGGAGATGGTTTCCCGTTTTGACGCAGTTTTTGCGCTGATTCGAGCGGCTGAGGCTCAGGACCGCCTCGTTCGCATCTCGTCGGTGAACATCGCGTCCAGTGGCGACGATGATCAGGAACACCCGCTCGTGACGGCGTCGATTCGGCTCGATGCTGTCTTCGAGCCGGCGCAGGCGCAGGAGGGCCGGTAACAAAGTGTCAGTGACGCTGAGACGCTTGTGGATTCAACTCACAGCCGATCGTCGGCGGTTCGGCGCTCTATGCGCGACCGTCCTGCTGGGTCTGCTGCTGTGGGCGCGGATTATCGTCACATCGAATCTGCCTCGAACAGCGGTGGCTGACCAGAACGCTGAGGCTTCAGACGATCGCAGATCGGACGCCGATCCGGCCACAACCGTATCCGATAACCGGCCCGTCGCTCCCATCAACGTCCAGATGGCGGAATTCCCGATACGAGACCCGTTCGTGATCAGTGATCAGTACTTCCCCAAACCCACCCTGCCTGATGTCTTGCCGGAAGATCAGGCCAAGTTACTGGAGCGACCAGCCGAAATCTCAAGAGACACGGAAGCCCTTGTGGCAACGCGACTCCGCGGCTTGGTGGGCCGATTCACGCTCGAGGCCGTCATGCAGGGCCGTCCCATGGCGGTCATCAATGGACGGACCCGCCAAATTGGCGATTGGATACCGGCGGTGGACAACGAGGCAGTCCGCTTCCAGTTGGTTGAAGTCAGGCATCGATCGGTGGTTCTTGAGTGTGAAGGGCGCCGTTTCGAATTGGGCATGGAGCCTCCATGAGTTCACGACCGTCAGCAGTAACGGAGGCCGGTAGGAGATCACCCGATCATGAGTAAGAACAAGACAGTCAACCGAGGCGTTGTTTTTGGGCGCATGGTAGCCATCTGTGCGGCTTGGGCGGTGGTGGCAACACCGGCGAACGGGCAGAACTCGGCAAACGAGGCTGAGACCAAGGTCAAGGTGTCGGACTACGAGACCGTCGATCTGGCGGTGCAAGACACTGACCTTGCGCAAGTTCTCCAGATGCTCTCGATTCAAAGCCAGAAGAACATCATTACCAGTAAGAGTGTCTCGGCCACGGTGACCGCCAATCTCTTTGACGTCACGTTCTACGAGGCGCTCGATGCCATCCTTCGTGTCAACGGCTACCGATA
This sequence comes from uncultured bacterium, assembly GCA_965369945.1. GTDB lineage: Bacteria > Planctomycetota > Phycisphaerae > Phycisphaerales > SM1A02 > JADFNO01. The sequence continues at coordinate 9,885 of CBDUST010000058.1, forward strand.
CATGGAGGAAGGGAACTTCATCTACATCTATACCGAAACCGAGTATCAGGAGATCATTGCGGCAAGCCGGAAGACCGAGGTTCGCCCCTACCATTTAGACTATCTCTCAGCTGTCGATGCCAACGAATTCATCACGCCCCTGTTGAGCGAAGTCGGCAGAGCGTCGTATCGTGGCGAAGTGGAGCCGGGCTACCGGCCCGATATCACTAGAGGTGGCGAGGATACATACGCCTATGCCCCCGTTCTAGTGGTGAACGACTATCCGGAGAATCTCGAAACCATTACGGCGTTGATTAAGGAATTGGATACCCCGCCCCAGCAAGTGCTCGTCGAGGCGACCATTCTCCAAAGTGCGCTGGATGAGTCTGACAGTTTCGGCGTGGACTTCTCGGTGCTCGGAAGCGCGAATCTCAACTTCCTTGATGTCTTCAATCCATTGTCAGCCGTCAACGCACTGTTGGCGGGTAGCGATATCGACTCAGCGGGAAGCGGTGATCGGAAGGCCTTTGCTGCCGACTCCACCGTCGGCGGAACCGCCGGACCGGCCGGACTGAAGATCGGCATCGTCACTGATGACATCAGCGTGTTCATCAAGGTGCTTGACGAAGTCACCGACACGACAGTCCTGGCCCGGCCGAAGGTGATGTGCTTGAACCGCCAGCGAGCAGAAGTGCTCGTCGGTGCTCGGGTGGGTTATCTGTCAACGACAGCGACGCAAACGACCACGACACAGACGGTTGAGTTTCTGGATACCGGTATTCAGCTTGTCTTCCGTCCCTTCATCTCCACAGACGGGATGATTCGGATGGAGTTGTCGCCGAGCGTTTCCGAGGCAAGCCTGCGCACCGTCACCGATGCGAACGGCCTGCTCGTGACCATCCCCGACGAGTTGACGAACGAATTGACAACCAATGTTCGGATCAGGGACGGCCAGACGCTGGTCTTGGGCGGCTTGTATAGAGAATCGACTCGAACCACCCGCCGTCAGATTCCGTTCTTTGGCGATATCCCGCTGGTTGGCGCCGCCTTCCGCGGACACGATGACGTCATTGATCGCGACGAAATCATCTTCCTGATTACACCGTCGATCGTGAAAGACGATCTTCTGTGGGAGATAGGCCAAGAGGCGCTTGTCTACGGCGAGGCCATCCAGATCGGCGCTCGCGAGGGTCTGTTGCCGTTCAGCCGCGATAAGATGACCGCCAATCACAATCAGCGAGCGGTTGATGCGCAGAGTAGGGGTGATGTCGATCTCGCGCTGTGGCATATCGACGCGTCGTTGCATCTGAACAAGAATCAACCTGAAGCAGTCAGGTTCCGCCAGGAGCTGGTCGGATCAAAGCAACACCCGCACCTACGAAGTGTGATGGAGCGTGCGTTCCGGAGTCGAATGGCGCCTTCCATTCAGTCTCAGGCGAAGGTGAGCCCGTTCCAGTTTACGCCTACGAGCGACCACAACCCGTTTGTTCCCGAAGCTGCGTCGACCAATTGGCCGCAGGCTGTCGTCGAGGTCGAAAGCGCTCCAGAAGTATCGGCGTTTGCCGAGATTGACCAGGCCGTTGACCAAGAAGTGCAGTTCAACGAACCGGCCTTTGATGCCCAGCTGTCCCAACCGGTTGACGATTTCGAATCGGAGTTCTATCCCGATAACGATTTCGATTCCGAATCGCTCCACGAAGCGCCGGAGCCTGTTCAGACCAATCCTGACTATTCATTCAACAGCGAGGCACAGGCAGAGGATTTCGACAGCGACCCTCAATTTGTGCCGCCTCCGTCCTTCAAGGATGAGTCGTCCCTGCTGATCGGCGATTTGGGGTACGACGGCATGATCGATGGTTTCGTTCCGCCGCCAGCGGTCAAGACGGAGCCGTCCCCGTTCGTACGCGCGTCCGACTATCAGCAGATCGGAACGCTAGTCGTGGCGCCGCCGGCCGTGAAGGCGGAGCCGTCAGAGTTCATTCGCAGCGCTGGGAGTACAACAGCAGACAAGAACTGGGAGATCGAGTTCAATCAGCCCAGCGGGCAAGCTGAAATCTTCCAGCCGATCTCGAACGCGCCCATCTCGATCGATCCGAACGGTCCGATCAGCTCAGATGCTCGGGACCATATCGATTCGCATCAAGCGGTCTCTGAGCAGTTCGTGCCCAATCTGAGCCACCATCATGTGTTCTGGTGGATGGGTTGGGATCCCGCGAGTGCTGACACGCACGCTTGGGAGGATCCGTTTCCGTTCGTGACCTTCGATTACCTGCCGCACGTGGTGAGTGTGCCTGAGAATCCGGAGCCCTGATGCACTGGTACCACGATTGGTTTACACAGGGTTGAAAGAGAGGACTGGTAAGGGGGGCTCGTCAACCGATCCGTTACAGGAGATGCGACGTATGTCATGCCCACGCCACCCGATCCATTCACTTGCCGGTCTTGTTATTACTGCCGTGTGCCTCGTTGGATGTAGCGGAGGCGGCTACCACGAGGAAATAAGAGTGTCGGCCCGAGATCGCCTCGCGGTCTTCAACGCCCAACTTGCCTACGACCAGGCGACGCAGGCATTCAATGTGGGGCGGTTCGAAAAGGCCTATCGTCAAATCTCGGGAGCCATTCAACAGAACCCCGACAACCCCGGCTACTACCTGCTCCAGGGGCGAATCCTCATGGAGACGCACCGCCTCGAGCGAGCTCTTCGAGCGTTCGAGAAGGCGATCGAGTTAGAACCAAGGTTCGCCGACGCTTATTATTATTCAGGAATCGTCTACCAGCGATGGTCGAATGATGAGCGTGCGTATGAGAATTATCTCCGCGCCCACGAGTTGGATTCGAGTTCAATTCAATACTTGCTGGCGGCAGCCGAGGCGTTAGTTGCGCAGCAGCAGTACGATGAAGCGATGGTGTTGGTCGAGTCGAAGCTTGACTACTACGAACATAGCGCCGCAATGCGGCAGTTACTCGGTCAGATCACGATGCTGCAGGGGGATGCGCTGGGGGCGGCGAAGCAGTTTGCCGAGGCCAGGTTACTGAACCCCGACGATGAGATGTTGCTGGATGAGTTAGCATATGCGCAATACGCGGCTGGTCTGAACGGCGAGTGCTACAAGTCGGTCAAGCAACTGCAGCGAAAGTCGAAGAATGATGATCCAGGGTTGCAGCTCCTGGAAGCACGCTGCTTGGCCGGGATGCAACGAAACATCGAAGCACGCAACCTCTATCTCGAACTGACACGAGTACATTCAACTAATCCGGAAGTGTGGATCGGGCTTGGCTCGTTGGCGTGGGAGTTGGGAGACTTCCGCCGAACAGCGATGTGTGGTGCACGCATTATCGCTCTCGCTCCCCAGCGATACGAGGGCTACATGCTCAAGGGAATCACCAAGCGACAGAACGGCGATATCGAGCAGGCGACATCGCTGCTGCGGCAGGCGGCCAGCCTTGCGCCCAGCGAGGCGCTTCCGCACCTAGTGCTCGGTAGGACGCTTGAAGAGGCAGGGGATATCCAGGGCGCAATTGGTGCGTACACCGAGGCCCTGAGGGCTGAGCCTGAGAATGCGGACGCCCAAGCGTTGTTCCGAGGCCTAAGTCTCGCACCGACATCCTCGGATCGTTTTGAGCCGTCAACTTCGACAAAGGGTCTGCGCTTGCAGGAGGGATCCAGTCACTGAGGCGAAGGAAGGTCTGTGAGGGCGGGGAAGGTAGCCAGTCTATTCTTGGTGCTGACACTGTCCGTGGCCGCGACCGCCGCGTCCTCGGCGGCGTTCAGTCTCAATTGGTTTCATCAATGGAACCACGCATCGCATCCATTCGTGCGATTGCTTGTGCTATGGTGCATCTTCGTTGTCGTCGTCTCCATGGTCCTACTGCCGCTGGGGATCGTATTCGACCGATCTCTGAGCAGACTGCGCGATCGCATTGAGGCCAGCACCGAGCGGGGCGAGTCTCAGTCCCCGTTTGTTGGGCCAAACTGGCTTAGTCCGATCACCAGTGCGTTCACCAGAGCGATTGAGCGGTTCAGGCAACGCGAGCAGGCGCAGCGCAATCAACTACGCGAGGTCGAGATTCTCCAGCGTGTCGCCGAGGCCCAGCAGCGCCAGATCCAGGCCGTACTCCATTCGCTGTGGGACGCGGTGCTCGTGACCGACGGCTTCAACGAGCTCGTCGTCGCCAACGAGTCGGCCGGGCGGATCTTCGGCTTCGATCCCGCTGCAGTGGTCCATCAATCGATCGACCAGGTGATTCGTGACGATCGGCTGTGCCAATGGATCAAGGACACCTGCCGAAACGCCAACTTCACCGATCATCGGCATTTGGACCATGAGATCAAAGTCAGCTGGAGCGAGGCGGACGAAGCACGTCAGACCCGTGTCTTTGACATCACGCTGAGCTGTGTCGAAGACCACAAGCATGAGGTGGCCGGCGTCGTCGCCATCCTCCACGATCTCACTCGCGAGCGTGAAATCTCCCAGACGAAATCGGATTTCGTGGCCAAGGCCAGTCACGAGCTGCGCACACCGTTGTCTTCGATCAGAGCGTACATCGAGATGCTGGTGGACGGCGAAGCGAAAGATGATGACTCACGCCACGAGTTCTACAAGATTATTCATAACGAAACCGAGCGCCTGGGTCGCCTGATCGACAACATGCTCAACATCAGTCGCATCGAAGCTGGCATTATCCAAATCGAGCGCGAAGACGTTGACGTGCGGCAGCTGATCGATCGTGCGGTGGAGACGTTGGAACCGCAAGCGCGCGAGAAGAAGATATCGCTGCGCAAGAAGCTTGTGGATGTTGACCTGAGTGTCGAGGGAGACGTCGACATGCTCTTTCAGGTTGCATTGAATCTCGTGTCCAACGCGGTGAAATACACGCCGGAAGGCGGTCGTGTGACGATTGACGCCGACTCGGACAATCTCACGCGCAGCGTTGTTATCACGGTCTCGGATACCGGATTGGGTATCCCTCCCGACGCGATCCCAAAGTTGTTCGACAAGTTCTATCGTGTTGAGAACTACAAGCGCGTTGCGCAGGGTACGGGATTGGGGTTGAGTCTTTGCAAACACATCGTGGAGACGTTACACGACGGGCAGATTGGGGTGGAGTCCAAACTCGGTATGGGTTCCAAGTTCTGGGTCTCGATCCCCATGCGCTACGCAGGTTCGCAGGCGGCGGCCTGAGGAGGTATCTATGGCTTATCGAATCCTTGTAGTTGATGATGAGGCGCACATCCTTCACGTGCTGTCACTGAAGTTGCGCAACGCGGGACACGAAGTCCTTACTTCGGTGGATGGTGAGGAGGCCTTCGAGCTTGCTTGTCAAGAGTTGCCGGACCTCATCATCACCGACTTTCAGATGCCCTATATGACCGGGCTCGAGCTGTGTCGAGCGTTGGCCGACCATGGACCGACGTCGCAGATACCGGTGCTGATACTCACGGCGCGAGGTTACGCGTTGGATGATGAGGATCTTCTGATCGGCAACATCAAGGGCGTCATCAGCAAACCGTTCAGCCCACGCGCCGTGCTGAAATTGGTGGATGATCTGCCGCGCGGCGCCGCCGGTGATGCCCAGGAGCATCAAACAAGGACAAAGACCACTTGAATCAGCCTGGTAGTCATCTCGAGAACGAGGCAACCCGAGCTGTGGCGCAGCGGCTGCGGGAGGTCGGTCTATTGCTGTTGGACTGTGACACAACGGGGCATTTGAACTCCAGGCCGCTACCGGGCGCCGACTGGCTGTCGGATTTGTTCTGCCTTTCGCGTATCTTTCGAGGCGCACTTCGAGAAGCAGCGGGCAAATGGAAACAGCTCGATGAGCTGACGGGTCTGGAGATATTCCCGGGCTGTTGGGTCTACCCAATGCCGCGCGTCAGTCGTCGTCGACGGATCGGATACGCCGTTGCGGTAATCCTCACTGAAGCGTTCCTCGATTGCGAGCAACTGTCGGCGATGTGTCAGTCCGTGCGCACGGATTTTGAATTGATGCGTACCCGACTGGCGGAGCTTCCGCCTACCGGTGAGGATGAGGTGGAAAGACTCGCCGTGATGATCCGCTATGCGCTCGCCGACCATGTTCAATTGGCCACGAACGACCAAGCCATGGAAAGCGTGGGGCAGCAGCTTGCCGACTCGTACGAAGAGATCAGCTTGCTCTATTCGATCACGCAAAGCATGACGGTGGTGCAGCAGCCGAGGCGTTTCGTCACGATCGTGTGCGAGGAGCTGTTGGGTACATTGCCGTACAGTTGGGTCGCGGCCCTGCTTGCAGACGATCGTGATCGGCTGAAGAAACTCGCCGGCTTGTTTACGGTGAGCGGCGATCCGAACCAACCGGTTGAAACACTAAGGCCGCTCGTGCAGGAGATGCTAAGTCTGGCTCGACCCGAAATGTCGTTGGTCTTGGAGCCGGCGATCAACCAAGCGCATGCCCGCTTTGCCGATCTTGGCGAATCCGTGCTGGCACACCCGATCAGTCGTGACGACCGAGTGATCGGATTGCTCGTCGCCGGCGAGAAGGAAGGTCCGGACCAGGCCGTCTCGTCCGTCGATATGAAACTGCTTGGCGCGACGGCGACGCACATGGCGATCTTCCTCGAGAATGCCGCGCTGTACGATGATCTGAACGCGATGTTCCTGGGCACACTCGACGCGCTGACCGCTTCGATTGATGCCAAGGATCAGTACACCTCCGGTCACTCTCGACGAGTCGCCCATCTCACACAAGAGTTGGCCAAGGCAATTGGACTACCCGACCACACCATCAGTCGAATGCAAATCACCGGCCTCGTCCACGACGTCGGCAAGATCGGCGTTCCCGAGATCGTTCTTTGCAAACCCGGGAAGCTTACCGAGGAGGAGTTCGACCTCATGCGCAAGCATCCGGAAATCGGGCATCGCATCCTAAAGGACATTCCGCAGCTTAAAGACATTCTCCCGGGCGTCCTGTACCACCACGAGCGTTGGGATGGCAAGGGCTATCCGCATGGTCTCTCGAAGCAGCAGATCCCGATGGTGGCCCGATTGATCGCATTGGCCGACGCGTTCGATGCCATGAGTTCAACACGAACTTATCGCGAATCACTATCCCGATCTGAGGTTCTCCGCGAAATTCGTCAATGTGCCGGCGCGCAGTTCGACCCGGATTTGGCTCCAGTATTCGTGAAGCTCGATTTCAGCGGCTATGACCGATTGGTGGCTGAGCATCGTGCGGCCAGAGACGCCGTGGTCGGTGCAAGGGACGAGGCGGCATGAAGCTCAGTTACGAAGATCACGACACGATCACCGTTCTGACAGTCAGTGGTGAGCTGACCGCTGATTCGGCGGACGCGTTTCGCCGCACCTGCCAGGATCGTTTCGATGCCGGCATCCGCGACATTGTCGTTGATCTGGAGCACCTGAAGTTGATCGACTCGGCCGGTCTTGAATTGTTGCTATGGATTGTCGATGAGACGGCGGAACGCAAGGGACAGTGCCGGCTTGTCAATCCGGACGAGACGGTGCGGAAGATTTTTGAGGTCACGCGTCTTGATCGGCGTTTTGCCGTACATGAAACCGTCGAGACGGCCGCCAAGAGTCTGCGATAGATCGAGCAGAAGATGATTCAGCATTCACGAATAAACCTGAGTACCGAGCCCGCTGTTCGCCGTCAACTCGGTGAGATGCTCATCGACAAGGGATACATCACGCCAAGTCAGCTCAGCGAGGCACTGGAGCAACAAGCTCAAAAAGGACACAAAAAGCTGATCGGCGAAGTCCTCGTGGAAATGAATTTCGCCACTGACCAGCAGGTCATTGAGGCTCTCGCTGGGGGCTATGGTGTGCCGTTCGTCGAGAATACCGCGAAGATTGCGGATCCCCAAGTCGCCGAACTGCTGCCGCGCGAGTTTGTCGAGGAGCACACGATCCTTCCGTTGTTCCTTGTGCGCGGCATGCTGACAGTCGCCGTATCGGAGCCGGCCAACGTCTTTCTGGTGGAGGAGATTCAGCGCCTCACGGGGCATGAGGTCCAGATCGTCGCCGCGACAAGCAACGAGATCGAGACCTCGCTTCGTGCGTACTTGCCTGCCGCGAACGTCTTTGTCATCGACGACATCTATGAAGACATCGATGAAGCCGATTTCAGCCTCATCGAGCGGCAGGTCACCGAACTGGCTGATCTTGAGGAGGTCGCCGGGCATAGTCCGGTTGTGAAGCTTGTCAACTACATCATCTATTCAGCAGTGCAGGACACGGCTTCGGATATCCATATCGAGCCGGACGATCATCGCCTGCGCGTCCGGTACCGAGTGGACGGCCGCCTGTTCGAACGACTTACTCCGCCGTATCAGATGCACGCGGCGCTGACGAGCCGTGTCAAGATCATGAGCAATCTTGACATCTCCGAGCGACGATTACCGCAAGACGGCGACATTCACGTGCGTATGGACGGTCGGCCGATCGATTTGCGCGTCTCCACCATGCCCGGGAAGTTCGGCGAGAAGGTCGTGATCCGAATCATCGACAACCGAAACTCGATCGTGTCGTTGGATAAGCTCGGCTTCGCCGCGCCGATGCTGGAGGCTTGGAAGGAAATCGTCCGCCAGCCCAATGGCGTCGTGCTTG
>CBDUST010000059.1:0-18325 GCA_965369945.1 uncultured bacterium
CAAGCGACACGGCTAAATGAAGAGGCGACGCGGCTAAATGGCGACACATGGCGACCAGATCGACTAGACTTCGCCCATCGTGATCCTGGCGTTTCACAGTATTTTCACAACGTATGGCACGTGGCTTCCTAACGAACCGCGCGGCTCGTGGTCAACGTTCGTTGCGTCGTGGGAACTCTACAGATTCGGCAAGGCGACCACCGTCAGCACGACGCGATCTCTGGCCGGCCACGCATACGATCGAAATACAAAGACACAGATGCAGCGCGTTCTGAAACATCCGCCTGTTCGATTGACCGGTGACCAAGCGCGCACTGCCGCAATGGCGTTCGCCCAGACGCCATACACGCTGCACGCCCTGGCGATCATGCCCAATCACGTTCACATGGTCATCGGCTATACACGGCGAGATATACGGCGGGCGATCGGGCATATCAAATCGGAATCGACTCGGGCGCTGCGGAAACGTGGCTGGTACGCGACTCGTTCGCCGTGGACGGATCACGGATGGAACGTCTATCTGAATACTGACGACGATGTCCAACGAGCGATCGACTACGTTCGCAAGAATCCCCTGCGCGAAGGCCTACGCCAACAACGCTGGTCGTTCATTACTCCATACGCCGCAGCATCCCCCATTTAGCCGTGGGGCTTGCCCCGCGCTCTTCGGGGCAACGGCACACACTCGCCGTACACGAAGAGCGCGTCGCAAGCGACACGGCCAAATCTAGATGCGCGCGAGAACATCCGCCGCGGCTCCCGGTTCGCTCTGGGCCTCATCATCAGCCGGCACGTAGGGAATCAGTCCCTCGCGGTAGGCATGAACCTGAATCTCATAAGGCAAAGAACGTATGTCGACAATGAGGCCGTTCACCTGGACCATCCAAACGAGTGGGTTGTCGCCCAAGCGACTGGGCAGGGTCCATTGAGGATCGAACGGCGACAGGTTAAATGCGAGGCGGATCGGTTTCGACCGCGCTTGCATGGTTGCCGCGGATACGCCGAACGCTGCCGCAACGTCGCGCAGCTTCATGTAGGGCTCGAAGGATGGATCGCCAAGGAAATTCACCCAGCCGACGGCGTTGACGACGCCCGCGGCCCAGCCGGCGAGCTTGCCGCGCCCCAGGGCCAGCCCCGCCTTGCAGCTGGCCAGCGCCATTTCACGGCAGAGGAACTTGTATTCTGCGTCAAGATGCGTGTCGCAGAAGTCGTCCGTCAACTCAATGATCGCCCACAACTGATCCTGCTGACCGCCCGCAACCTCCGACATCAGTTCCGCGAGATGCTCATGCTCGTCCATGATAAGCCTCCATGCTGCTCGTATGTGCCGAATGAATCCGCCGAACAGGCATTATGCCCTAAATTACCGAATCGTGCTTGGGGAGGTTGTGGGCCTGGGCGGTGTTGAGCTGCACGAGCTCTTGCTCCTGCAACTGCTTGGCCGTCCCGGGATCAACGTAGTCGGAGTGACAGGAGAGTTTGGCGGCGTGTGAGGAGTCGCTGGCCGCTGAATCGGCCGCGCCTGCCATCGCGCGTCTTGTCTTGCTCGCCAGCTTGTGAATCTCGGCCGGATTCAACACGCCGCGTTGTTGCAGTATCTCTTTCTGCTCGATCGTCAGCGCAGCGGAAATCTTCGGCTTCTCCCACGCGTACCGCTCGTCCTTGCCCGACAGGAATTCCTGAATTTCCTTGGAGATACGCACCGAACACCAATCGTGCCCGCACATGGCGCAAAAGTCGGTATCAACATCCAAATCCTCATCGTGAAACGCGCGGGCGGTGTCTGGATCGAACGATAAATCAAAGTGTTGCTGCCAATTCAGGGCGGCGCGCGCTTTAGTTAGTTCATCATCCCAGTCACGCGCCCCGGGAATTCCCAATGCGACGTCCGCTGCATGGGCGGCGATCTTGTACGCAATACACCCCTGCTTGACATCATCTTTCTTGGGTAAGCCCAAATGCTCTTTCGGCGTGACATAACACAGCATCGAGGCGCCGTGGTACGCCGCTGCGGTTGCGCCGATGCAACTCGTGATGTGGTCATAACCTGGAAATACATCCGTCACGAGCGGGCCGAGCACATAGAACGGCGCACCGTGGCATAGTCGGCGTGCCAACTTAATGTTATATTCTATTTGATCAAATGGGACGTGGCCGGGACCTTCGACCATGACTTGCACGCCGTGACGCCAGGCGCGTTCGGTAAGTTCGCCGATGGTTTCAAGTTCCGCGAGCTGCGCATCATCAGTCGCGTCGGCAAGTCCGCCAGGGCGCAAGCCATCGCCGATGGAAAACGATACGTCGTACTGGCGCATAATCGCGCAGATGTCGTCCCACAATTCGTACATAGGGTTCTGTTTGTTGTGGTGCAGCATCCACTTGGCAAGTAGTGACCCGCCACGCGAAACAATGCCGATGAGCCGATTCTTCACCAGCGGAAGATGCTCGCGCAGCACACCGGCGTGCACGGTCATGTAGTCAACACCCTGCTTGGCATGATGTTCGATCTCCGCAAGAATGATTTCGGCATTCAAATCCTCCAGCTTGCGCCCGATGATCATCGAGTAGATCGGCACTGTTCCTATGGGAACCGTTGCGTTTCGAATGATCGCTTCTCGACATTCGTCCAGATCACCCCCGGTTGACAAATCCATTGCGGTGTCAGCACCCCATCGAACCGCCCATTTGAGTTTGTCCACTTCTTCATCGGTGCCGGATGAAACGGGCGATGCGCCCATGTTGGCGTTGATTTTCGTGCATGACGCTCTGCCGATACACATCGGATCGAGTTTGTATGACAGATGCACCGTATTGGCGGGGATGATCATGCGGCCGGCGGCGATCTCATCGCGCACCTGCTCAGGGGTCAAGTGAGTCTCGCGCTGGGCCACGCGCTTCATTTGGTCGGTGATAATGCCGAGCCGCGCATTTTCCAATTGGGTGATGGCGGACGGCATCGAGGCATCAAGGCATCGAGGCATCGAGGAAGAGGGATCGAGCTTCGCGCCGGGGGGGAGAAAGTCCCAGGCGGTGCGGGGCGATGGCTCGGGCATGCCGGGGGTGTCGGGCGACGAGAATGTTAAGGGGCCACCAATCGCGGTCCGGTTGGCAAAACTTCCAGGGGTGGTGCCTTGCGCCATAGAAGAGGGATTGTGTGCGCCCAACTGTGGACGACCAAAGCGGTCGTTGTTCTGTTTAGTGTTATTGGACTGGATCATGGGCGAGCCTTCACTCCACATGGGAAAGAAGTTGACGATCGCCCGGCGATGGGATTGCACGGTCCGCGATCCCTACGCCGGTACGAACCGGATCAGGTTCCACGGGTACGTCTCAGCTCCCCGGAAATCGTAAGACATTTCCGGGGGCGCCCCGCGCGAACAGAGGAAGTGTATCAAGTTGAGTTGGGCGGAGCGAATGCAGCGAGGCGTGGCGAGAGTGGTCTAGTAGTCGTACGACGACGGCATGAGGATCCAGAGAATGATGTAGACAAGTATCCCTGGGAAGGCAGCGGAAAAGATCGACACGAGCACATACAGAATCCGAACCAGGGCAGGGTCCCATTCAAGGGCGTGGGCGATCCCGCCGCAGACGCCGCCGATCATTCGGTTGGATACGGATCGGTGGAATGCCATCATACATACTCCCAGGTGAGTCCAGCCGGTTCATTATTCGGAAAACAAGCGATCAACTTTCCCCCGACCTCACTTGATAACCCGCTGCATACTCAGCGCTCGGCGAAGGTCGATAATTTGGCCGGCATGGGCGCCGTTGTGAAAACAGACACGCATGATCAGCGCGTACAGCGGTATTTCGCTGCCGTGAAAGGACATCATCTCATCGAGCTTCGCATCATTTGTATTGCGCACCGCTTCAGCAAATCGATCGCAGGCGGCTTCGTAAATCTCCGTTGCGCGTTGCAATGTCGGGTAGTTGGATGGCTCGGATGTAGGTGTTGAATCAAAGCACACTGACTCGGTATCGAAACGGGACGGGTCGCCGTTTGTTCCATCGCCCATGATGAAGTCAGTTTCAGGCAACGGCTTATCGTCAAACCGCTCCGCTGCCCGATTCATCGTGAGCGTGCAATGCCCTAGAATCCAAACCACATGATTCGGCAGATTCTCCGCTTGGAATGTGCGCGTCGAGTCATCGAAGCCGTCAAGGAACCGCACAAAGAACGGCTTCGTTGAAAAGATGTATTCCGACAACATCTCCTGGCGAGTCATTGCATACTCCGTTGATCGTGCGAAGAAGCGCTCCCCTTTGGGTCGCGGCCAAACTAAACGCCTTGTTGCCACTTCTTCGTTTTCCAATAGTCAAACTTCATCGTTGTCACTGGCGTATCGGGAAGCAGTTTTGCGGTAAGTGCGATCTGCCCGGAATGCCAGGCAAAGCTCGTTACAACACCGGACCAGATATCCAGGACTGTGCATTTGCCGAAGTCGGGATCTTCGACTTCTCGAACGAAGTCGTTCTCATCTGTTGCGTCGAGACGATTCTTGGTTATTGCGCGCACCTCGTGGAAATATTCGACGAATTGTGATTTCGTAGGATAGTCATCAGCAGTCGCAGCGCGCACTTGCACGCCAAAGGGAAAACGCAGCGGTTCTTCGGTCACGATCGATCGCACCCAATTATCCTCGACCTCAGCGATGTGCCAGAGCTGCCAGGCGATGGGCTTGCGCTCGGGTCCGGGCAACCAGCGCATCTGCTGCTCATCCAGCGGCTCGACACTGCGCAGCATCATGGTTTTGCGGAACTCCAGACCCGACCAGATCGCTTGAGCGTACGGTGTCATGGGGGGAAGAGGGGCAGTAGGCATTTGGCACTAGGGCAGAATAAGACGAACGGAATGGACGTAGCGTGAGCAGCGTTCCGAACACTGGTGCAGCATAGCCAGTAGAGAAGTTCAAATCACTTGGCTATTGCACAACCACCGGCTCGATCCCGCCGATACAATCGCCGGGTGTTCGCCGAAGCTGTTTATCAGACAAGGGCTCTTCCATGCGCATGATCAGAACTGGTTTGTTGACTCTCGTGGGATTGTCGATGCTCGTCGGCTGCGACGGGCGGATCTCCTCCTCGCGGAGCCCATTTGATATCCAACGGCTCACGTACCTCCGGCAGACTGACGAGCCGAGGGTCATCGAGGTCGCGCTGCCGGTGGCGATCGACGTCGAGTCGTTCGGAGGCGATGTGGTCATCAACGTGGATGAAGAACTCGAAGTGGCCACGGTAACGGTGCGGCGAGTGGCCACGCACGGCCCGCAGCGCAAGGAGGAAGCGGAGCTGTCGCTGGCGGAAATCGATTACCGGGTGGAAGTCGTGCCCGGTCAACTCGGACAAGTGCTGCGCGTTCGCACGTGGACCACCCATGCTGAGCCGCATTTCCAGCGGGCGGACGTGCGAATCGACGTGCCTGCGGTGGACGGCGTATTCGTACGGACCGAGCGCGGCGATGTTGTCGCCATCAACATTGAAGGCGTCGTCGATATCGCCAATCGACGAGGCGACGTGCGCATTATGACGAATCTAGCCATGCGCCGTAAGGTGACGATCATCAATAGTGAAGGCGACATCGAGTACAGGGTGCGCGGCGAATCGACGGGAATCTTCGATTGCATTGCCGAGGGCGGCAGAGTCGATCACCATGTCAGCTACGGGAAGTTCACGATTGCCCCAAGTCGCCGAAAAGGCAGGCTTCAAGCGGCGCTCAACAACGGCGAAAACGCAGTAATGTTGCGCACGGCGGACGGCAACATCAAAGTCGCCGTCGTCGCCGATCCGACGGACATCGGGACGAGTATTTTCCCGTAACGAGTGTCGTCGATCAAGGCGACCGACATGGCAGAAATCCTACCGCGCTAGGGCGATCTGTCGGCGGAACTCTCTTCGAAGAAGCGCAACCTCACGATTGGTGCCGCAAATAATGAAGCGAACGCCCACGGCGAAGAATCGTCGCGGCCAACGATAGGCAAGTCTGAATCGCCACCCCCCGCCTACAGTGCGTCTCACGTGAGGCAGGTTTAGCTTCGACCAGCGATAAAACCGGCGTCTTGAGCCAAGGCACGATGACAAACCGTCGGCTGTGCATAGGACTTTGGCGTTTCCGCGTTTGCGCCACTTTGAGAAAAATCGAGCCAGAAGCCCCGCTAGCATCAGTCCGACGGAACCAGCAATCAAGACAGGTGTAAGCTGCGAGAGAAACCAGGTTCGCCAAGTTACAAGTGTCCAACCAATCGCCACTACCAGAACCGACCAGGCAAGAGAATCAAACCGGCGACTGGCCGTCGATCCGGCAAGCCATACTTGCAAGTCAAAGATGTTCTCGTCGTACTCAAATCCGCACTCAGGACAGTTGTGGGCGACTGGAAGTCCGCCCAAATCGTAATCACATTCCGGACAGCGTTTGAGCCGCAAGATGTCGTGGGGATCACCGGACATCGTCACCACCAACCATGATGCTCGCCGCGCGCCTTGGCGCGAGCGTCGGCTTCGGCTCTGCGGGCCGCGTTGATGCGCTGTTGAATCTCCGCTCGAATCGCGTCGGCCTCCTTGTCGGTACATTCGAGCCGAGCGTTGACGGTCGGTGGTCCGTACAACCTCCACCAATCCGGATACAGGTGCAATCGCCAGGCCCTGTTGCCATCGGGCAATAACATCAAATGAGAATATTCACGCCAGGGATGAGTAGGACCACCCCAGCGAGCGACCCCTTCGGTACTGATCAGGTATCTCACCAATGCGCGACTGTTGGACGCATCGCGGTACCGAACATAAAGGTGCAGAGCAATCACAACGCCGATTGCAACCGCCGTGATGATGCCGAGCACGAACCACGACCAGCCGAGTATCCCTCGGAGCATCAAGAGAACAATTGCGAACGGGGTTCCATAGAGGAAAGAGAACCGTGGCAGTGACGCCAAGCCCGGCACATGCCAGCCCTCCAGCACGAGCATCGACTCGTCGTAGGCGAAACCACATTCCGGACATCGGTGCGTAGCGGGCAGGCCGGAGATGTCGTAGCGACACTGCGGACACTGACTGAGGAGGACGGGCTGGATGGAAGCGGCCGCCACGGTGTATCAAGCGTACCCTGATGGAGATGGCTCGGGAACTGCACGATCATTACTTCCGCGAGGCCAAACGCGAGGGATACCTCTCCCGGGCTGCGTATAAGCTCATCGAGATCGATAAGCGCAAGGAGCTGCTGCAACGTGGTGATCGCGTGCTGGATTGCGGGGCGGCGCCTGGGTCGTGGCTTCAAGTCGTGTCAAAACGCATCGGGCCGCGAGGAATCGTGGTCGGAATCGACCGTAGACCCATCGATCATGTGTTCGAGCTGGACAATGTTCGATGCGTGCAGGCTGACTTGGAGGAGGTCGAGGCCGAGCGACTACTGAGTTACTTAGCAGATGACAAACGACCCGGACCTTCCTCGGCCGCCGGGGCGGCGGGCTCGTCAGGTCCGGCTTCGGGAGAGCGGTTTGATGTGGTCCTTTCGGATATGGCGCCGGATACTTCCGGCGACCACACGGCCGACCATTTCGCCTCGGCGCGCCTGTGTCATGCCGTATTGGATCGCTGCGGATCGCTGCTTGGGGAGGGCGGGCACGTGGCCATGAAGGTCTTCGAAGGCGAGTCGTATGCTGAACTGCTTGATCGGTGTCGGTCCTTGTTCGGGAAGGTCAAAGGATTCGTCCCGAAAGCGTCACGGCATAAATCCACGGAGATTTACGTCATCGCGCGTGGTTTTCGTGGCCGCGATGCGGCAGAGGCGGACCATGCCCGACGAACCGCCGATCACCCACCGCTTCCAGCGCGTCGACGTTCCACAGGCTGGAATCGTTGACGACCTGAAACCGAGCGCGACGGTACGAGGGGCGGGCGCATTTGCTGCGGTGTAGCGCAAGTGTTGCCAGCGAAACCGAGACTCCGGCCTGATTCGCCTGCATTTCCCGGGCGGAAACGGGTGGCGCGTGACTTGCTCCATATCGATGACAGCACAGAAGGAGTCTCGGTATGCAAGTCAACGCTCACTCCACAGCCGATCATATAGAGCTTATCCGCACGCAGTTGAACACCAGACAAGAGCTTCAATTCAAGCCGAAGACCGGGGTCACAACTTCGAAACCCGTGACTACGTATATACCGCCTTCGCCGGAGAATGTCCCCACGACTCGCGCAACTCCAGCAATTACTACAACTGCGCCGCGGCAGATTCCGGCGCCGCCGAACTTCGTACGCGACGGGATCGGGCAGCCACGTCCAGCGGATAAAGGGACCGTTGAACCGGGTGTTGACTCGAAACCGTCGACACAATCCTCGGCCAAGATTCCAGTCGTCTCCGACGGCGAGCGGTCAACGCCGGGCAAGCGCGTCCAGGCCCTCTTGAAGGACTGGAGCCAAAGCGATTCTCCCTTTGACTTCAGCGGGAACGGCATCGTCGGTGCGAGCGACCTTCTGATGCTGCTTTCAAGGCTTGGCGGCGGATCACATCTGCCCCAACGGCCCGAACATAGCATACCGGTGGACCCGGCGCGCCCAAGCGTCAAGCCTGCTGATGTGCCGCAAACCACCGCCCCTTCGGATCAGAACCCTCCGGCGACCAACCGCCTCGACGGCCTCGTGGCGGATTGGGGCGAGAAGAATTCGCCCTTTGACCTCGACGGGAACGGCATCGTCGGCGCGAGCGACCTTCTGATGCTGCTGGCAAGACTTGGCGGCGGGGGAGCACAGCAACCCCAAGAGCCAAGTAGCGAGGCAGCGCGCACCCCGCAGTCGAGCTCTCGCGTAGCGATCGAAACGCCGGCTCCGCCCAATATACCCTATGGCCAGCCCGTCACTTCCAGCCAGAGCGTGGCGATCGGCCTAAGGACGACAGCGATCGCCCAAGAACTGATTGACAAGGTTGGTCAAAACAGCAGCGGCACGATCGCTCCGCCGGAGCTGGCCGGTTCAACACAGTCGTTCGATCGTATTGATCGTAATCACGACGGCGCAGGTCGTCGTTCGGAGTTGGCGTCAACGGTTCGGGACATATTGCTGGATCACCTTGCCAAGAACCCCAGCACGAACCTGCATCAGTTCGTTCAAGAGGCAATGCAGCGGCTGACGGATCACGGCAAGGCTGATGAAGCGCCGAGCAAACGGATTCGGGCCGTTGACCGACCCTCGAGCGTATACCAACAGGCGAATCTGAAGGCGATCGCTCGACAACTCATGCAAGGGCTTACCGATTACGGCGCGATGGAGTTGAGGAAGTTTGTGCAAGAAGGTGAGCTGTCCGCAAACGAGAAGCGTACCGTCCTGGATCAAATCAGCCGCCTAAGACCGGGCGCACAGCGCGTCAATCTGGTCGGTTGATCCCAGTTGCAAAAACTTGATTGAAGATACCGCGTAGGCCGCAGATTTTTCTGCGGCTTATTGCGTGCAGGATGGTCAGATCATCTTCGACCCAGATTGACGAGCCACGGAGACGATCCGGTTCGCGGTGCGCACCGCCGCAAAGCCCGCGTGAACGTCCACCGTCGGTCGCTTACCACCGCGTACGGCCGTCAGGAAGTCGTCGATCTGAAGTCGCAACGGCTCACCATCCTCGACGGCCAACGGCTCCACTTGAACGAGCCCAAGATAATCAAGCTGTGAAAGGTCTTCACCCGCCTCAAGTCGGCGCCGTATGCCGGTGAGCTGCTCGTCGTTGGCTGTCTTGCGGACGATCATGCCGCTGCCCTTGACGAAATCGGCCGATACATATGACGCTTCGCTGATGATGCGCATCTTGCGCTCGGTCTTGAGCGCCAGACGACTGGCTGTGACGTTGGCCACACAGCTTATACCGTCCGATCCCGGTGGGAACGTCAATCGCGCATTGCACACGTCCTCAGCCTCGCCGAACACGCAAACTGCGTTCGCCTGTATCTCCTGCGGCTCAGCACCCATCAGCATCAGCAGGACGTCGATGTCGTGAATCATCATGTCCAGCACGACCCCGACATCCACACTACGAAACGTCATCGGACTCACGCGATCCATCTCGATGAAGCGCGGATTGAGGTCGCTGAGTTGGCACACCGCCCGCGTTACCGGGTCGTACCGCACAATGTGACCAACTTGCAGTACAGCATCACTGAGCGCCGCAGCGTGGGCAATCGCTTGGGCCTCAGTCTCGTCAGGCGCCAACGGCTTTTCGATGAGGCAGGCGATGTTCGCTTTGAGCAATGTTTCCGCCAACGCTCGGTGATGACGTGTCGGCGCAGCGATACTCACCGCATCAATGCCTTTTTCAAGAAGAATTTCGATCGTAGGCACCGGCTCGGCGCCCCACTTCTCGCTGGCAAAGGTGCGCCGCGCTGGGTCCGGGTCAACCACGGCCACCAACTCCGCGCCGTCAGTTTCGGCATAGATGCGCGCGTGATGGGCACCCATTCGACCCACGCCAATAACCGCACAACGCAGCGGTCGGTCGCTCATGCACCTTCCTCTGCTGCCGGATCAATCGACGTGGAACGATGCTCGTGGGATTCAGTCAACTCGATCTCCTGAGGCTGCTCCGGCAACGGTGCAGGACGAGGGGCCATCGTCTCACGCAGCGCTCGCGCACGAGCAGCCTCGCGGCGTGAGTGAACAACAGACCAATCTACGGAACGGCTCAACGATAACAATCCGACGGGAAACGCAAGAAGCGATGCAAGCAAAAGCAATCCGATCGGAACCCCAAAGAGCGGAACAACAACGATCAGGAATACTCCGAGGCCTGGGATAATAGTCAGGAACAAAAACGCAAGCGGAATCGCGATCACATTCCCCCACACGGCAAGATTGAATGCCCGCTGGGCGAACTCGTCACCCACCCAACCGGCAAACCGACGAAGGAACATGATAAAGCACGCAAGGCCCAGCAGCCCTAGTCCAAGACCGCCGAAGAAGAGCGTGATAAAGAAGGTGAATCCGAACGTAGACCCAGCAAAAACAGCACCCAGTGGAATGGACAGCGCCGCCGCCACCCAACCCAATTGAAGCCAACGCACCACCACACGAAAGCGACCCTCGCGTGAAAATCCATATGCGGCCGCCTGCGGTTGTTCGAGCACGGGCGTCAATCGCCACACCGAATAAATCCACACACCGATGAACGCCACTGTCAGTGCGGACACAGGCACGCCCGAGCCCGAAAGACCGCGCCCGAACACGAGCAGCCCCAGGAATCCGCTCACGGCAAGCGTGGCAATCCATGAGTTGACCCGAAACTGTTTGATCAACGGCAACGGCATCTCGTGGAATGGCAGGTCTCGATTGGTCCGCAAGATGATCGGTGTGCCGCATTCCGGGCAGGCACCGCCGTATCGCAAACCGCGCACGTTCTGCCCGCACTGATCGCAGAGCTTGTCGTCATCGATCAGCTCGCCGTTCATGGCCGAGCGGTACTTCATGTATTTGTTACTGAGAAACTGACCCATCAGCCAACATGGTATCGCCGTCGAAGCCCGAACAGCTACTTGGGTCAGACCGTTGCCGCCTGTGAAGCATGTGTGACGGCATTTTGGAACATGGCCAGCCCAAGCGGATTTTCGTCGAGCTTTGAGTCCGCCAGGCGCGTCCAGCGTGGATGCTGGGTCCAACGCGTGTAGCGCTCGGGGTGAGGCATCAAGCCCAGCACCAAGCCGGACGCATCGCAGATTCCGGCAATATCACCAGCTGAACCGTTTGGGTTGTCGTCAGCGGCATAGCGCACGGCAATCTGGTCATCGTCTCTGAGTCGTTGCAAGAGCGCATCTGATTCGGCGATAAACCGCCCCTCACCATGCGCGATCGGAAGCAAGCGCGTTGTGTCGTTTGGTTCGAGACCCTTCGTCCAAATGCATCGCGTCTGGGCAGGTAGTTCCACGCAACACCATCGATCAACAAACCGAGCGGAGGCGTTTTGCGCAAGAGCGATGTTCGGCTTGGGCGCAGCCTCAGGCCACGGCTCGCCCGGCGCCGGCCCAGGCAATAATCCGATCTGTGCGGCAATCTGGAACCCATTGCACGGCGCGATGATCGGCACACCGTGCTCGACCGCGCGCACCAAGGCGGGGTATAACCGTTGCCGCATCAGCGCGGCCATGATCCGTCCCGCCGCGATCGCGTCGCCGTAACTGAATCCACCGGGAAGGCCGATCAGTCGGTATCGGTCGACGATCTCCGGCTCGCGCAAGAGTCGGTTGAGGTGCAACGATTCAACCGTTGCGCCGGCGAGTTGAAACGCGTGCGCCAATTCGCGATCGCAATTGATCCCGGCGGTTGTGATGACGAGTGCATTAGGCATATGGCAAGAATGATGGAAGTGTAGGCGCATTGGGACATTTGCGCGCATCACACGCGGGGCGGGGCCCCGCCGCTAAACGTTGCAAACGGCGCCTATCTGTCATCCCCACGTTTAGCGGGCGGCCCCCGGACGCCGTGGTGCGACATGTGCGCCCGATCGCGCGGGGCGGGGCCCCGCCGCTAAACGTTGCGAACGGCGCCAATCTGTCATTCCCACGTTTAGTGGGCGGCCCCCGGACGCTCCGGACGCCGTGGTGCAACGAACGACCACGTTTGGGCGCGAAGTCCCTCCTTGATCGGATTCTGTTGAACATACCGAATGGCCCGGTCGTGGTCGCATCGGCGATCGATGAACACCTTCCAGCATTTGCGCGCCCAGGGGGAAGGAAGCGTTCCGTCCTTCCCGCCATGATCCTGAAGCGGGTGTGTTCGATCCTCGCGTAACCTGCGTGAGGCTGCACGTTTTAGATGAGATACGACCTGCTCGACCGATCGACCATCGCGCCCGATCACGACGTGGGCGTGCTGCGGCAAGATCGCGCAAGCATGAATGGCGTAATTTGCGTCCTGGACGGCCTGGCGGAATCCGTTCGCGACGGACAGCGCCTGTCGGCCGGTAAAGACGACCGGCCGATACCGCAGTGCGCGCTTGGCATTACAACGTTGCCGGTCATCATGAGCAACGCCGGCGACCGATCGCCGCGTCGTAACCTTCGTTGCTCGCCCACACCGAAACAGTTCCCAGGAACGAACCCAATCGGACCACGATCCGCGCGGATCGTTGGGCAACCAGAATCCGTACGCCGAGAAGATGGCGTGATAGGCACGGATCATGGAGGTCATCATACATACGAAGATCGCGCGGGGCGGGGCCCCGCCGCTAAACGTCCCAATCGGCGCCAATCGGTCATTTCCACGCTTAGCGGGCGGCCCCCGGACGCCGTGGCGCGTCACCAATCCAGCGTTCCCAACCACGCGGCGCGAAGATCATTGATACAAATATCCAGCTCGTTCTTCGGCAGTGTGATACGACCAGTGTCGTTGAATGTGCCGATTACAGCTGCACAAAATCCATTCGGTGCTTCGTTTATCTCGGAAATTATATGGTCGGCATCCTGCGGATTCATTTCCAACAAGTAGCGTGACGGCTCTTCGCAGAACCACATACAAGTATCGTCCTCCACCGCATCGAACTCACGCGGCACGTCCTCAGGATCCAGATCGATCCCGAACCCGCCAGCCATTGCCATCTCCACTGCGGCGGCCAAGAGCCCGCCGTCACTGACATCGTGAGCTGATCGGACTACTCCGGATGTAATCAAACCATAAATTTTCTTCGCGATGAGCGGTCCCACGCGCCGTTCCACACGGGGCATCGGACCATCGCCTTGTGCGTTGATGAACATCATCCCATAGTGCGAGCCGGCCATCGCGCCCGTCGTGAACGGGCCAACGTATACAAGCACGTTGCCCGCTCGCTTGGCGTCCATCGTCACACACCTGTTCACGTCCGGAACAATACCGATCCCAGAAATCAACAGTGTCGGCGGAATCTTGATCGTCTTGCCGTCCTCGGTCGTGAACTGGTTGTTCAACGAATCCTTTCCCGAAATGAACGGCGTGCGATATGCCTTGGCCGCGTCATAACAACCCTCGGCCGCCCGAACGAGTGACGCCAATTCCCGGGGGTTATCGCAACTCGACCAGCAGAAGTTATCGAGGATCGCAATCCGACTTGGGTCCGCACCGACACACACAAGATTGCGTACACATTCATCGACCGCAGCCAGCGCCATTTCATACGGATCGTCGCGCAACCCTGTGGCCAGACCGTTGGCGAGCGCCAACCCGCGCTTTGAATTCAACACGGGCAGCATCACCGCTGCATCGGACGGGCCTTGCCCATCAGGGCCGACCAGAGGCGTGACGACCGAAGCGCCCTGCACCTCGTGATCGTATTGACGAATGATCCAGCGCTTCGACGCGATGTTGGGATGTGCAAGGAGTCGGAGGAGCGCATCAGGCAGTGAAACAGAGCCGGGGCGTCTTCGCCCCGGATCCGCAGAAGACGGACCGGCTGACCACACCGCCTCGCGCGTCGTTTGCGGCAAACCGTCGTGAAGAAACTCCATAGACAGTCGGCCGACCTCCGTACCGTCATAGTTCAAGATCAACTCGCGATCATCAGTGCCGAACGTGCCCAACTCGCACATTTCAACATCATGTAACTGACAGATTCCGCTGAGCTTTTCGACATTCTCTGATGGGACCGCCAGCACCATGCGTTCCTGCGCTTCGGAAATCCAGATCTCGGTTGGAGTCAAGCCTTCATACTTTATTGGCGCTTGCTCGAGATTGACCGTGGCGCCGAGCTTCTCACCCATTTCGCCGACCGCGCTGGAAAAGCCGCCCGCCCCGCAGTCGGTGATAGCGGTGAACAGACAACCGTCCTCGTGATCGCGCGCTGCAAGAATCGCATCTAGCAACTTCTTTTCCGTAACGGGATTTCCAATCTGCACCGCATGACTGAACTCATCGGCATGAGCATCGGTTAGCTCAGCCGAGCTGAACGTCGCGCCGTGGATGCCGTCGCGCCCGGTTCGTCCACCGAGCGCGATGATGATGTCCCCGCTGCGCGGGTCCCCCATCACCAGATCACGCGGCATCACGCCAACGCATCCGCAATACACCAATGGATTGCCGACGTAATCATCATCGAACCACACAGCCCCGTTGATCGTGGGGATACCCATGCGGTTGCCGTAGTCTCGAATTCCTGCAACGACTTCTGTAAGGATTCGCCGTGGCGGTAAGCAACCGACCGGGAGCTGGCCGTCTTCCGACCAATGATCGGGAAACCCGACGCAGAATATGTCGGTCGCGGCGATGGGTTTTGCAGCCAGACCCGTACCGATCACATCACGAATACACCCGCCGATGCCCGTTGCCGCGCCGCCATAGGGTTCGATCGCTGAGGGGTGGTTGTGTGTCTCGACCTTGAAACAAACTGCGTGCTTCTCGTCGAACGCGATAATTCCTGCGTTATCAACGAAAACAGACAAGCACCAATCGACGCCGTCAGCCATCAATTCGTTCGTCGCCGCCACGATCGTGGACTTGAGCAGATTGTGAATCGTGACTGAACCATCAGAATTCACTACATGCCCCGGACGCCCACGCATAGCAATGCGTGGGTTTGCGTCGTCATCAACCGTTTTATCCACATATCGAATCGTCGCCTTGAGCGTTTTGTGAACACAGTGCTCGGACCACGTCTGCGCCAACGTTTCCAGTTCGATCTCGCGCGGCGCTCGACCCAAGCGGCGATACTCCCCCTGTATTGCTTTCATTTCCTCCAGGCTCAAGAACAGATGCCCTTCACGCGAGAGCTTCTGCAGCGACGCATCATCCATTTCGTCCAGCGGCACTGTGACGATGCGCAGCTCGCGCGGCGTGCCGGCTGGAAATGCCGGTGGGTGGTACGGCTCAGTATGAATCGCGTGAACGATCGGATTGGCCAGACATCGTTTGGCTACCAACTCAGCGGTTTCGTTATCAACCGCATGCATGTCATACCGTCGGCCGGTGCGAACCTGCACATCGATCCCCAGCAGTGAGTGGATCGCCGACTCGATGGCCTCGGCATTGGGATCCATCACACCCGGCAGTGGGTGAATCTCGACCAGCGCCTCCGCCTGCGAAGGCGCTGCGCCGATCGTCGCATGTTCCAAGACCGGATCGGCCAACAGCTCATCGGCCAACTGGTGGGCGTGGTGTTCTTCAAGCGGTCCCTCTATCAGGTAGATCGACGCGGCTTCAACGCGCGACGGCGCTCTGGCCAAGCCCAAGGGCGCTGCCTGACGGCAGGCAGCCTCTCCAACCGGGTCGGCGTGACCGGGCTTGGGGCGAACTTCGATGCGCAACACGGCTTTGGGCACTGATCCTCGTCTCGTGAAGGTTTCAATCACCCCAAATCTGGTCATGGGAGTCGATCCTATCGTCGTTTAGCCATTCCGACGACGTACAGCGCCACGTTCTCTACAATCGCTTCCGATGGAGGAACCCGCGGCAACGATCGAGCTGCATACGGATGGCGCATGTTCGGGAAACCCGGGCCCGGGCGGATGGGCTTATATCCTCAAACACCCCGAGAGCGGCAAAATCGTCGAGCAGTCGGGCGGGGAGGCCGCGACGACCAACAACCGGATGGAGCTGACTGCCGTGATCGAGGGCCTGAACGCCTTGGATCGGCCATGCTCGGTCGAGATATATTCCGACAGCCAGTATGTCTGCAATGGGTTGATGGAGTGGATGGACCAATGGAAGGCCAAGGGTTGGCGGCGCGGCAAGCGCAACGAGCCGGTGTTGAACCTTGAGCTATGGAAGCAGCTTGATCAGCTCAGGCAGAGGCACGAATTGACATGCCACTGGATACGCGGCCACAGCGAACATCCGGAGAACGAGCGATGCGATCAGCTGGCCGTGGCCGCAGCGGAGCAGTTCAAGCACTCGTGAGGCGGCGATCAGGATGATGACTTCTAGCCGGTGTGAGAAATAGGCAGGCAAAGAATGAGCCGGTCCAGAGCGGTTTGTGTACTGGGGAGTGTGAGCATGGCGGTCCTGTCGGCTGGGTGTGAAGCACCGCCGGCGAAGCAGTCCAACCCAATTGTGCCGCCCCTGATTATCACGAGGTCGGCCCAGCCCGGTCCTGGCGCGGAGCTACCGGCCGAACTGAATTCCGCTCGGGCCGCAGCCATGGCGGTAATCACCATGCCGCCAATCGACGACGCCTGGACTCGAAGGGAGATTCGACTGCACGCGGGGCTCTACGAGGCAGCCTATCACTTACGACTTGCCGATGCTTCGGATCGGTTTCTACTCGATGACGACGACGACGTCCCGATCAACCAGTTAGCGATCGAACCCCGCGAGTATCGGCTGCGTGTGCTGTCGGCTCTTGCCGGATTGGGTTCGCCAATGGCCTGGGCTCGCTGGGAATCTGATCCCAGTGACCGTTCGTTTGAGCCGTTTCCCCAATCACGAGCCTTAGCGACACACCTGGGCGTTCGCGTGGTTCAGCGAATGGATGAGCAGGCGACGATCATCGCCGAAGTCAGCGCCCACACGCCCGGCGGCCGCTGGGCCCGCCGCAGCGTCACCTGCATTTGGGACGGCGTGGATTGGACCGTAACCCCCCGCGGGTTACGGATGGTGTGGTGAACGTCGTGCGTTTGCCGTTGCCTTGACCAGCCCGGCCCGCTAAACTCCGCGGCTGGCGTGTTTTGGAGGCCATAGTTCCGATGCCGACGATTAATCAGCTCGTTCGCAAGCCCAGGCGTAGCCCCAAGCCTAAGAGTAAGGTGCGCGATCTGGATGCCAGCCCCCAAAAACGGGGTGTATGCCTCCAAGTGAGGACTGTTACGCCGAAAAAGCCCAACTCCGCCCTTCGGAAGGTGGCGCGGGTTCGGCTATCCAACGGCAAGGAAATCACCGCCTACATCGGAGGCGAGGGGCATAACCTCCAAGAGCACTCGATCGTGCTGGTCCGTGGCGGTCGTGTACGCGACCTCCCAGGCGTCCGCTACCACGTTGTCCGCGGCTCTCACGACTGCCTCGGCGTGGAGGGCCGGAAGCAGGGTCGATCCAAGTATGGGACAAAAAAAGGGAAATAGGCATTTGGCACTAGGCATTAGGGAAGAAAAAGGCAAGTAATCGCAGCTTCGGCCCGCCAACCGACCACGCTGCGGTGAACAAAGGCCCCGCAGAACCTTTAGCGGGACGGATGAGCCCGAAGGAGACCGAATCGAATATGGCAGGCAGAATCACCAAATCCGAGCAGCAGCTTCGTCCCGACCCCCGCTACGGCGACAAGGTCCTGGCGAAATTCATCAATTGTGTGATGCACGGCGGCAAAAAGGCCGTCGCCCAGCGGGTGGTTTACTCTGCCCTGGACGATATCCAGGCCCGTTTGGACAAGGAAAAGCCCGAAGGAGCACCGGAAACGGCCATTGAGGTCTTC
>CBDUST010000060.1:0-18195 GCA_965369945.1 uncultured bacterium
AAGTGCGAGCCGGGGCGGTAAGGCGTTATCGGCCCTCACCACAATACCGACTGCCCCCGGAAGCGTGAAATCTTATGGCCTGGACCGGCTGGGCAGCGGCCCTGATCGCTGTGAATGGTCAACTGTGACCGGTCCTCGTTCGATAAATACAGTGGCACCGGAGGCGAGCGCTGAGGAGACCACTATGCGGCGTGGACGCGAGTTGCTTGCCTCGATCGGTCGTCGTCTGATGTCAGTTCCCGTCGGAGCCACTCTGAGCCAAGACCTGCTGGACGATATCCGAGAGGATTGGATCTATAACGGCGAGGATTGGACCCGCCCGGGTTTTCGAGCCTTGGCGATGTACCGCTTTGGTGTTTGGCGAGTGCGGATCAGTTCGGGGCTTCTGCGCCTTCCATTGAGCATCGTGTATCGGTTCCTACATCGGCGGGTACGAAACTATTACGGAATCGAGCTTCATCACACGGCCAAGATCGGGCACAGAGTCGTGCTTGCCCCCCAAGGCGCGATCGTGATCCATGAATTGGCCGAGATTGGCAACGAGTGCGTCATCAGCCATGGTGTTACCATCGGGACTGATGGCCAATCTCACTCGGACGACGCACCTAAGCTCGGTCACGGCGTCACGCTCGGGGTTGGGGCGGTCATCGTTGGAAACGTGAGAATCGGAGACGGCGTGAAGATCGGCCCGAATGCTGTGGTGACGATGGATGTCCCGGCGGGTTCGCTGGCCATAGCGCCGACGGCGCGCATCATACAGCCGGGCGGGTTCAACGAAGCGAACAAGGCCAAGGCGCCGACCCATGAGCCGGAAGAGCTCTCGTTCGGCCAGAAGGTCGAGGCCAAGTATGCCGCGGCTCAAGCGAACGGACCTTCGGTTAAAAGCGACGGTACATCAGTTCAACCGAGCGGAACGACGTCCCTGCCGATGAGCAAGACTGAGACTGGACCGAGCGATTCGATAACGCGCTCCTACGGACAAGAGGTCGAGGACAAGCATGCCGCCAGGTCACGTTGAACAGGCACTCCGCACCGGCGTCGAGTTCGACAAGGCCGGGCAGCCGCGAGAACCGTTGGAGACAACGAGTCACGGCGGGCGGATCAACGCCGCTGAACGAGAGCCGTTGGGATTGATTGCCCAGATCCGCGAGGATTGGCGCTGCAACGGCCGCGATTGGTCACGCCCCGGGTTCCGCGCACTGGCGGTCCATCGCTTCGGCGTGTGGCGGATGCGTCTCAAACCCCGAATTGTCCGCATGCCGTTCAGTTTCCTGTACAATCGGTTGTATCGCTATGTGCGAAACCACTACAGCATCGAATTGCACTACACCGTGACGGTTGGTCGGCGTGTGGTGATCGGACACCAAGGGGCGATCGTCTTTCACGACCGCGCCGAGATCGGGGATGAGTGTGTGATCCGTCAGGGTGTCACGCTGGGCGCGTCCAGTCATCACCGAGCGTGGGAAGCGCCCAAGCTGGGCAGCGGCGTGCAAGTCGGGGCCGGGGCGATGATCCTTGGCGATATCGAAATCGGCGACGACGCTGCCATTGGCGCAAACGTTGTGGTCACCTCAGATGTCCCGCCAAAGGCCAAAGTGCTATCTGAGCCGGCCCGAATCGTCCCGGCTAGCGCTGGGTAGAAACGGGGAAGAAACCGGACTTATCCCCGTTTTCGGAGGGCCACACGAAAATGGGGATAAGTCCCATTTTGGCTTGGGTTAGGCCGCCGCTCGGGTTGAAATGAGCTGCTTGTACAGGTCGATGTAGCGCTTGGCGTGCAGTGAAATGTCGAATTCCTCGACTGCCAATTTCCTGCATTGCTGCGCGAGCGTTTGACGCAATCCCTCATCCGTGAGCAATAGAGCGATCTTCGCCCGCAGACTCTGGGCGTTCTCAGGCTCGGCCAACACTCCTGATACCCCTTCACAAACGACCTCCGGCAGACCGCCGACGGCGAATGCAACGACTGGCGTTCCGCATGAGATGCACTCGATCGGGACGAGTCCTTGGTTCTCGTATCGACTCGGCACGACAAAGACGTCCGCAGCCGAATACGCCTGCACCTTCGGCTCGTCGTCGTAGAGGAAGCCGAGCTGTACTGTTTCGATACCGGTCGTTTGGGTGATTTCTTCACCGCTTCCGCCGAACGTCAGCAATACGAGCCGCGATTTCAACTCATCTTCCAAGCCAGCCAGCGCTTCGATCAGTAGATCGCCGCCTTTGATGTGATTGGTCAACGAGAATGCAGCGAATCCGACCACCAATTTGTTCGGGTCGATTCCCAACGCTTCACGGCAGGTGCGCTTATCGATCGGTTTGTACACAGTCGTATCGACAGCGTTTGAGATATGATGAATCGGGAAGCGGCCGAGCATGCTCTGCTTGGCCAAGTCGATCATCCACTTGCTCGGCGCAACAACAGTCAGATTCGATCGTTCATACACTCGGTTCTTGAGTTTCCATTCGATCGATGTCGCGTCTCGACCAATCGGCGGGTAACTGTCCGGATGCGGGCAACTCCCGCAGCCGGTCTTGAAGCGATCGCATCCCAAGCTGTAGCCACAGTGGCCGGTGAACGACCACATATCGTGCAGCGTCAAGACCACGGGTTTGGCGCGAGCGAGTCGGGGAATCGCCAGGTAGTTGAAGAAATTTGTATGGGGGCCATGGATGTTGACCACGTCAGCTTGGGCGAACGGCGTGAACTTGGGGATCCTAAATGAGCTGACGCAGTGGATGTCGTTCAGGCCCAAACGCCAGGTGATCTTGCCAAGCCAGCGCTCGATGAACTCAGCCTTGGGCAGTTCCACGAAGTCGGGCGCGTCGATGGCCTTGCGACGACAAGCGAGCGTGGACTCGACGCCAGCGGCTTGGAGGGCTCGATGCAGACGGTAGGTCGCCACAACCCCGCCGCTGCCGTGGGCTCTGCCGTGTTCGTGAATCAGTAGAACGTCCATGAGCGGTCGCCTTGGAAGTCACATCGGCTCAGACTGCCGACGGATGTACTTACGATCAGGATCAAGATGTCGTGGCTCGGTGGGAAGATTGGGCCTGGAAGCGGGGTCATTGATGAGCGGTTCCGTCTTGCACGGCGATTCGCTAAGCTACTGCGCTGCAAACGCATCCGGAGCATGACCCCAGCAATGACCGAGGACTTGGACACAGATTTCACTTGGCAGGCGCACCCAGCTCGCGAGCGGATTGGGGCTGCGGCGCTGGCGATTGGCTTGATCGGGGCGTTTGCCGGTGTGGTGTGGATCTCGTTTCACAGCCCTGTCTGGGCGGCGGCGGCGTGCATCGCCTTGCTGGCCACGCTGAACCGGTTCTTTTTCCCCAGCCGTTTCGTGATCAACACCGATGGGATCACCGCTCGTTATCTGCTGCGCACCCAACAAATCAGATGGAATGATATTCGACGGTTCGTGCAGGATGATCGAGGCGGGTACATCTCCACGCGCGCAAAGCGATCGTGGCTTGATGCCTACCGCGGGATGCACATTCTCTTTGGCACACAACGTGAGACGGTGATCAAACGGATCCGCGCTCGTTTGTCGGATGGAGCGGCTGCGTGGGCTCACTGAAAGCGAAGATCAGATACGCGTTCGCGGTGGACAAACCCGGGCCGGCTGAGCCGACTGAAAAGCAGAAGCCGGCTGTTGATTGGGTCTGCGATCAGATTGCAAAACGAGGTATGACACTGCCTGGCTTGATTGCTCTGGAGATGGGTCGGCCGCTGAACTACATTGGCTCTATGGCGATGCACTTTGTGAGCCCGGGTGTTTGGGCGGTTGCTCCCAAACACATCTATGGTGGTTACAAAGACTTTGCTGAGTTTCTTGAGAGCCGAGGTTCTACCGAATACATGTGCAGGCGAATCGAAGAGTTGGAAGCTGAGTACCTAGAAAAAGAGAACGCGCGGAAAGCTGAGCGCGTGAAGAACAAGAAAAACAAACAGAGTAAACCGCCCCGCCATGATGAAGATTGATCCTGAGAATATCAAGGTAATACTCGCTACGGACTGCGGGAGCACCACCACCAAAGCGATTTTGATTCAACGCGTTGATGGTGAGTATCGACAAACACATCGCGGCGAAGCGCCCACGACCGTCGAGAAGCCGTTTGCGGATGTGACGATGGGCGTGATCAACTCCGTGACGGAAGTCGCCGAGCTTGCGGATCGACGCCTCGTCGATGATCAAGGGCGAATCATTCAGCCGGCGACTGAGAATGCAGGGTGCGACCTCTATATCTCGACATCCTCAGCGGGCGGCGGTTTGCAAATGATGGTGGCGGGGGTTGTGGCGCAGATGACTGCCGCCAGCGCCAAACGTGCTGCACTGGGGGCCGGGGCGATTGTGATGGATGTCATTGCCGCCAACGATAAACGTCGGCCCCACGAGCAGATTCAGCGGATTCGTGAGCTGCGCCCGGACATGATTCTTGTCTCCGGCGGAACGGATGGCGGCAACACCACGCAGGTCGTGCAAATCGCCGAGCTTATTGCACCAGCCAAGCCTCAACCACGATTCGGCAGCGAGTTTACGCTCCCGTTGATCTTCGCTGGTAACAAGGATGCTGCGCCGTTGGTGGCCAAGGCATTCGACGACAGCATTGATCTGAGTATCGTCGAGAACCTTCGCCCAACGCTTGAGCAGGAAAACCTTGGCCCGGCCCGCGATGCCATCCACGATATGTTCCTCGAGCACGTTATGGCTCACGCACCGGGGTACGACAAACTGATGGGCTGGACCGATGCGCCGATCATGCCAACACCCGGCGCGGTCGGCAACATCCTGCAAACGATCGCTGAGCGACAAAAAATCAACGTCGTCGGAGTGGATATCGGCGGCGCAACGACAGATGTGTTCAGCGTC
The DNA here is from genome assembly GCA_965369945.1 of uncultured bacterium. Lineage (GTDB taxonomy): Bacteria > Planctomycetota > Phycisphaerae > Phycisphaerales > SM1A02 > JADFNO01. The sequence continues at coordinate 4,875 of CBDUST010000060.1, forward strand.
TTCGATGAAACCTTCAACCGAACCGTCAGCGCGAACCTCGGCATGAGCTATTCAATCTCGAATGTTTGCGCTGAAGCGGGCATGGCGAACATCCTGCGGTGGGTTCATTTTGACATGGATGAGCGCGAGCTGCGCAACCGTGTCAAGAATAAAATGATCCGCCCCACCACGATCCCCCAATCAAAGGAAGCGTTGATCTTCGAGCAAGCCGTGGCGCGCGAAGCGCTGAGGCTGGCGTATATCCAGCACAAAGAATTTGCCACGACGCTCAAGGGCGTGCAGCAGCAGCGCACGGTTGGCGACACGTTCAGCCAGGAGACCGGCGGGCAGACGATCGTTGACAATATGAAGCTTGATTTGCTCGTTGCGTCCGGCGGTGTTCTGTCGCACGCACCGAGAATGCACCAGACGGCTGCGCTGCTCATCGATGCGTTCGAGCCGGAGGGATTCACGACGTTGGCTAAGGATTCGATTTTTATGATGCCGCACCTCGGTGTGTTGGCGCAGGTGCATCCCAAGGCTTCATTGGAAGTGTTCACACGCGACTGTTTGATTTATCTCGGAACTTGTGTCGCGGCGAAGGGGCTCGGCAAGCCCGATCGACCGTGCTTTGAATACCAAATCACCGGCGACACGCTCAACGAGTCCGGCACGATCAATTTCGGGGATGTGAAGCTACTCCCACTCGGCCCGGACGAAACGGCTGAGGTCGCCATCGACCCGGCTCGTGGTTTTGATGTCGGAGCAGGCCCCGGTAAACAGGGGCAGCGAAAAGTCACCGGCGGCACGGTGGGGCTCTTCCTGGATGGGCGAGGCAGGCCGTTGATCCTCCCTCAGCAGCGATCCGAAGCGCAGAAAACGATGACGCGATGGGTTGCAGCGATGGAGCTTTATCCGGAAATGGAAGCTGTTCTCGTTTAGTTCGTTCATTCTCTAACCTTGATTCCGTAAGATCCATGGCTCAGGCATACACACCCGGATTGAAAGTGACCAACCGCATCACGCATCGCGTGAAGCGCATCTTGCCGATCCCCGGCGACGTGCTGGTGAAGGTCGGCGATCGCGTCGGCGCAAACGATGTCGTGGCGGAGACGTTCATGCCCGGCGACGTCGAGCCGATCAATCTCGCCAATTTGTTGTCCATGCCGCCCAATGATGTCGCGGAGTGTGTGCTTAAGAAGGTTGGCGAGAAGGTGGCGATTGGTGAGCCGTTGGCCCAGACCACGGGCATCTTCGGCATGTTCAAGAACACCTACAACTCAAAGTTTGAGGGCACTGTTGAGACGATTTCGCCCGTCACCGGCCAACTGATTCTGCGCGGTGAGCCGATCCCCGTGCAGGTCAAGGCTTACGTAGCCGGTGAGGTCATCGAGGTCATTCCCGGCGAAGGCGTGGTCATCGAAAATGACGTTTCGTTCATTCAAGGCATCTTCGGGATCGGCGGCGAAACGTTCGGACCCGTGGCAATCGCGTGCAAGAGTCACGAGCAGGAAGTGACGGCCGACCTGATCACGGTGGACATGAAGGGGGCGGTCATCATCGGCGGGGCACGCGCCACGGCTGAAGCGATCAAGAAAGCGCGCGATGTCGGGGCGGCTGCTCTCGTCACCGGTGGCATTGACGATGAGGATCTGCGGGATTTCCTCGGCTACGACCTTGGCGTGGCCATCACCGGCACGGAACAGGTCGGCTTAACGCTCATCGTCACCGAGGGCTTTGGGGAGATTGCGATGGCTCAGCGGACCTTTGAGCTGCTGGGTTCGCGAAAGGGCGATGAGGCATCGGTGAATGGGGCCACGCAGATTCGGGCCGGCGTGATGCGGCCTGAGATCATTATCCCCCTCACCGCCGACGAAAAGGCCCTTGAAGTTGAGCCTGAGCACACCTCCGGGCTGCTTGAGATCGGCCGGCCCGTGCGGATTATCCGCGATCCCTACTTCGGATTGATCGGCGAGGTGTCGGGTTTGCCGGCCGAGCCTGCGGTCCTGGATTCGGGGTCCAAGGCCCGTGTACTTGAAGTGAAATTCAATTCCGGAGAGAGTGTCACCATTCCAAGAGCCAATGTGGAGCTCATCGAAGGGTAGGTTGGCATGAATAGGTACTTTTTGCTTTCGATCGCGGCCTCGGCGGTAGCGCTCGCTGGGGTTGGTCAACAGATAGCACTTGCACAAGGTGCGCCGCCGGCTCCGCCAACGGAACTCACCGCAACCGATCACCCCTGGGACAACGGAGATTCTGTTGACTTGACGTGGACACTCTCGACGGACGATGCGGACCTGCTGAACTATCAAGTGTTCAAGGCTTTGGCGACGCTCGGTCCGGTCGAGCAGTCCCCGCTGGATTTCGAGCTCGTCGACCGCGTGCCGCCTGGAACCACTGAATACCAAGTGCGCCAGGTTCCATTTGAGATCGAGAAATCTGTCAAAGAGATGGAGTCGCATCGGGATCTGTTTTTAGACCCCCCTCTCCCGGAAGATCCAACCAAGAAAGTAGAACTGGAGGCCTCGTATCTTTTTCGGGTGGTTGCCGTCGCCAAGGACGGAACGCCGTCAACGGACACTACGACGGCTGAGCCGCTCACTCCTACGCGCGAGTGGTTCATGGGTAATCGCTTCTACTTATCCATTGTTACGGTGATCTTTTGTGGTGCAGTGATCTTCTGGATCAACCGCGCTCGCAAGGGCAAGCCAATCAACGTTCGCAAGATCGCTGGTCTGGAAGCGGTTGATGAGGCAGTCGGGCGGGCCACGGAAATGGGCCGCTCCATCTTGTACGTTCCAGGCACGCAGGACATCAACGAGATTCAGACCATTGCATCGTTGTCCATTCTGTCAAGGGTCGCGAAAACCGCAGCTGAATACGATGCGAAGCTTGAGGTCCCCACTTCAAGGTCATTGGTCATGGCCATCGTTCGGGAGACGGTTCAGGCATCGTATCTCTCCGCTGGGCGACCAGACGCGTACAACGAGGATCTGATTTACTACGTCACGGACGAGCAGTTCGGATATGTCGCCTACCTGCAAGGAATGATGGTGCGCGAGAAGCCGGCTACGTGCTTCTATATGGGTGCCTTCTACGCTGAGTCGCTGATTCTCGCGGAGACGGGCAATTCGATCGGTGCGATTCAGATCGCAGGCACAGCGATGCCTGCTCAGCTTCCATTCTTCGTTGCAGCGTGTGACTACACCTTGATCGGCGAGGAGTTTTTCGCCGCGTCGGCGTATCTCTCCGGCTCGGCCGAGGAACTTGGAAGTCTCAAAGGTCAGGATGTAGGGAAGGTTATTGTCGCCGTCGTACTTTTGATTGGCGTTGCACTGGCGACGATCGCCTCGATCGCTGACAACGCGTCACTTCACGAGTGGGTGATATACCTCAAGGAAACTATTCTCACCTAAGGAGCCCGGCAGGATGAAACGCAACATACCACTGCTGCTGGCCATCGCGGCCGGGTTCGTCATGATCGTGGCGTTCTTTATCCCCGCAACACTTACGTGGGGCGAGAAGGTCTCGATTTGGTTCGACGTTCTTGCGTCAATCGCATTCATTCTCGGCGGTGGGAACCTCCTGAAGGTTCACCTGAAGAAGGTTTCGGATAAAGCCTCCGGATGGGGGTATTCGGTCATCACAGTCCTTGCGTTCTTGGTAATGCTCTTTATCGGCCTTACGAAGATTGGCGTGAATCCAAACCCCGCGTTCCCAGCGCATGGTCATTGGGCTGGTCAATACAATGAAATCGGCAGCCCGTTTTGGTGGCTTTATGAATACGTCTTCAAACCGTTGCAAGCGACGATATTTGCCATGTTGGCGTTCTATGTTGCTTCGGCAGCGTTTCGGGCATTTAGAGCCAAGAATTTTGAGGCCATACTCCTGTTGGCCACCGCGTTCATTATCCTGCTGGGACGAACTGCCGGAGGGGTTTTCTTGACCGACTTCATACCTGCCGACTCTGGTTTTCAAGGTTTGCGGCTAGAGAACCTCACCGGTTACATCATGGATGTGTTCAACACGGCCGGCAACCGTGCGATCATGATTGGTATCGCGCTGGGAACGGCCTCCGTGTCGCTCAAAATTCTTCTCGGTGTTGATCGATCCTATCTCGGATCAGGAGAGGACTAAGCAATGGCTCAACTGATCACGCTCGGCATAACGGCCGCATTCCTCATCCTGCTCGCGTTCGCGGTCATTTCCTGGACGAACTTCTTTAAGACCATCGATCGTCGTTGGATTTTCCTGCTGATGCTCCTTTCCGTCGCGGTGCCGGTCTACGTCATCGGCAAGACCAAGAGTACCTTCCCGGAAACGGCGCTTCCGTTGGCACAAGCCGTCTTTGATGAGATTGAAATGCTCGAGGAAGGCGACAAGGTCCTGCTCGCGTTCGACTTCGACCCGGGAAGTGAGGGCGAATTGGGACCTATGGCCACCACGTTCGCCTTTCACTGCGCCACGAAGAAACTCAAGATGTACTTCATCGCACTGTGGCCGCTTGGGCGTCAGATGATCGACGACAACATCGCAAAGGTAATTAAACCCGACTTTCCGGAGATGATCTACGGCGAGGATTACATGAACCTCGGCTTCAAGGCGGGTAACGAAGGCGTTATCAATGTCATCGTTACTGATATCAAGCAGCTCTATACCACAGACGCCTACGGCAAAGACATCAACCAGATTCCCATGATGCAGGGGATCGAGAATATTCAACAGATGGATTTGATTGTGAATGTTTCTGCTGGATTCCCGGGTACCAAAGAGTGGGTTCAATACGCGGTAACACCTTTCCCTGATCAGATCCGTATGGTTGGTGGTTGCACCGGTGTACAGGCACCACTGCTATATCCGTATATCCCCCAGCAGCTTCCCGGTCTGCTTGCGGCGATCAAGGGAGCGTCGGAATATGAATCGCTCGTCATCGGCAAATATGGTGGAGAGAACATCAGCGGAAAATACCTCGAAGCGCAGCGGCGAATGGGTCCGCAGCTCGTAGCACACGTGCTCATGTTGCTGCTCATCTTTGCAGGCAACATCATCTACTTTGTTGAGCGCAAGCGGGAGGCCCGGTCATGAGTAAAGAGAACCGGATCTGGCTGATCGTGTTCTTGATTGGAGCTGTGGCGCTGTTTGGTCGCGCGATATTTAGTAGCCAGGGGATGTCCAAAGCGTACGTTCATGCGGTTGAGATCGATCGCATACAGGTGGACGATCCCAAGTCTGACGATGAAGATGACACGATATGGATTTCAGCAGAGGATGCAGAATCTCAAGGCATCGTGTTGCCGGAGAAGGGATCAGACGATCGAATCACATGGACGAAGTACGACAACTCGAATCTTACTGCGTACTCCAACGCGATGGCGGCCAACCAAACTGGCTATCAACTTAGCACTTCGCGAACGATCGGCACTTGGCTTGCCGCGCTCATGACATTGTTTGTGCTGTCGTTCCTGATCAGGGACAACCCGCTTTACAAAGTCGCGGAATCAGTCTTCATCGGAATCTCAGCGGCCTATTGGATGGTCGTTCAGTTCTGGGATCAGATCACGCCCAACTTGATCGGGAATCTTTCACCAACGCTTGTGCGAAACTGGGCCATGCCTGGACTGGCGGCTGATGCGCAGCAGGATTTGGTCTACATCATTCCAGGAATTCTGGGAATCATGCTCTTATGGCGCCTCATGCCCAAGGGTGGTTGGATCTCCCGTTGGCCCATGGCTTTCTTCATCGGCACGTTCTGCGGGTTGCGACTTGTTCGATTCTTGCAAGCAGACTTCCTCACTCAGATCCGAAACAGCATCGAACCGTTGTACGTCAAGACTGTGCAAACGGCTGCTGACGGGTCAGTAGTGCTGGACGCTGCGGGGAGTCCAGTTACCGGATTCGATGTCTGGGATTCTCTGGCAAACGTCATTCTCATCGTCGGTGTCCTCTCATGCTTGGTCTACTTCTTCTTCTCATTCGAGCACAAGGGCATTGTCGGCAAGACCGCCAAGCTTGGCATCTGGTTCTTGATGATCACCTTCGGTGCGGCGTTCGGGTATACGGTGATGGGGCGGATCGCACTGCTGGCGGCACGGCTCGAATTCCTCATTAACGACTGGCTGTGGCTGATCGATCCGACAGATACGCGCATCGTGGCGGTGGTTTCAATGTTGGGGCTATACTGACGGCCTGCTGCGCGAACGTCATTCGTAGTCGGCTGCGTTTGTCGGGCGATGCTTGACATTGGGAGGGTCGGTTTTTAGAGTTGCCGGCTTGTCAGTCCAGCCGTGATGATGCCAATGTGGTGCCGTGCGGTTGGGGGGCAGGCGCCGGTTTCTCGTTTGAGCCGGCCCTGTAGCAAGGACTCAATCATGGCCGTTCCTGCGTTTCGAACATCCCCCGCCCGCAAGGGTAAACGGCGATCGCATCTGGCTTTGCGACCTCCGCAGGCTGTGTTGTGTTCCAATTGCGGCGCCGCCAAGCGTCCTCATCATGCCTGCCCTTCATGTGGATACGTGCGACCCGGCCTGCAAGTGAAGTCCGGCGAGGAAGATTGATCCATGCGGATCGGCCTCGACGTGATGGGGGGCGACCATGCTCCGGACGCGATCATTGACGGATCGTTGAGCGCGCTGGGGGAACTCGGTCAAGACGACGAATTGGTATTGGTTGGCGGTGAAGACGTTATCGCCGACGCCATCAATACGCGTGGAATCAGCGACAAGCGCCTCGTCGTGGTTGGGACGACCCAAGTGGTGACGATGGACGAGTCGCCCGCAGAGGCGGTGCGGGGTAAGCCCGACAGCTCGATCACGGTCCTGGCGGAGCTCGCTAACTCTCGCCGGGCGGCCAAGCGCGGGCTGGAGACGGTCGATGCCATCATTTCCGCCGGTCACACCGGGGCGTTTGTGATGGCGGCGCAGATGCATATGCGGCGCTTACCCAACGTTCATCGTCCCGGGATCACCGTGACCATTCCGACCTTCCACGGCCCGGTTGTCATAATCGACGTCGGCGCCAACATCGAACCCAAGCCTCACCATCTTGCGCAGTACGGCGTAATGGGCGACGTCTACGCCCGCAAGATCCTTGGGTTGGACCGCCCGCGCATCGCCCTGATGAATGTGGGCGGAGAGGAGCAAAAGGGCACCACCGAAATGAAGGAAGCCGGCGATCGCTTGCGAGCGATATCGTCGATCAACTTCGTCGGCAACATCGAAGGACGAGCCGTCTTCAACGGCGAGGCAGACGTCATCGTCACCGATGGCGTGGTTGGGAATGTCATGATCAAGCTTGCTGAAGGTCTTTCAGAAGGGATATTCAAGGCGATTGCGCGCGAGGTGCGGGAGATTGATCCCGATCTGGCTACGCGCTTTGAACCTGTGGTAAAGAAGATCTACGCCGATCACGACTATCATGAGCATGGCGGAGCGCCGCTGCTCGGTGTCAACGGCGTCTGCTTGATTGGTCATGGGTCCAGCGTGGCCCGCACGATTACCAACGCGATCCGCCGGTCGAAGCTCTTCTTCGAGTCGGGTATGAACCAGATCATCACCGAGCGACTGGGCGTCGAGGAAGAGGCAGTCGCGTGACGTCGGCCGATGGATGTGGTGTTCGCATCGCGGGCGTGGGTTCGGCCGTGCCCGAACGGGCGCTGACCAACGCCGACCTCGAGAAGATGCTGGATACTTCGGACGAGTGGATCGTGCAGCGCACCGGAATTCGCGAGCGTCGCATCGTTGATCAGCCGGGGCAAGGTACGTTTACGCTTTCCCGCGATGCATTGTCTCGTGCGCTGGAAGATGCCGGGATGTCAGGCAACGAGCTGGACCTGGTGATCGTCGCCAGTGTTACCGGTGAGATGACCTGCCCATCGGTAGCGGCCCGAGTGTCTGCTGAAGTCGGCGCTACCCCAGCCGGGGCGTTCGATCTCGTTGCCGCATGTAGCGGTTTTGTATACAGCATCAACGTGGCCGACTTGCTGGTTCGCAGTGGTCGGTTCAATACGATCGGTGTGGTCGGTTGCGATGCCATGAGCACCGTTATCGACTACGACGATCGGAGTCTGTCGATCCTGTTCGGTGACGCGGCCGGAGCCGTCGTTCTCACCCGAGATGAGGATCGTTCGTTGGGTTGCCTGCATCAAACGATGTTTGCTGACGGATCGAACTGGGAGTCGCTGTACATGCCTCGGCGTGAGTATGAGATCCCACAGTCGGACAGTGATAACCCCATTCGCATCGGATGTTTGCGAATGAATGGTCGCGAGATCTATAAGTTTGCAATCGTCAAGCTGCGCCAGATGATCGAGGAGTCGCTGGAGGCGACAGGTTTGTGCCCTTCGCAGATCAGCCAGTTCATCTGCCACCAATCCAATTTGCGGATCATCGAGGCGGCGCGCCAGAAGCTGGGACTGCCGCCGGAGAAGGTGTACATCAATATCGACAAGTTCGGCAACAGCTCCGCCGGGTCGGTGGGTCTGTGCTTCGATCAGCTGTGGCAGGCAGGCACGGTCAAGCGTGGCGACACTGTGCTCTTCGCAGCGATTGGGGGTGGACTGACCTGGGCCAGCAGCGTGTGGAAGCTGTAACGCGGGCGTGGAGACTTGGAGGTTGGCAGCTTTGGAGGCTCAAGGGCTTGAAGCGATCATCCTCTGCCCCGGTCAGGGCGCGCAGGCCGTCGGGATGGGGCAGGCGTGGCACGAGGCCTCTGAGGCAGCGGCGAAGACGTTTGCCCAGGCCGATGATGTGCTTGGTGACTCACTCGGTGCGCCGCTAAGCGAGATTTGCTTCAAGGGACCGCCGGATCGATTGAACCAGACAGACGTCGCCCAGCCGGCCCTGTATGTCTGCGCCGTGGCCAGTTTCAGGGGTTTGATCCAACGTGATGGTGAACGACCGATCGCGGCAGCTGCGGGACTATCCCTGGGAGAGTACACGGCTTTGCACCTGGCCGGGGCCTTCGATTTCGCGGCGGGTCTGCGGCTGGTGGCCCAGCGTGGCCGGCTGATGCAGGAGGCAGCCGAGCGAGCGGATAGCTCCATGGTCGCGTTGATTGGGGCGGACGAGGACCAGGCCCAGGCGGTTTGCGATGAGGCGGCGTCCGGTGAGGTCCTGGTGATCGCCAATCTCAATGCCCCGGGCCAGATCGTGCTATCGGGCCATTCAGGTGCATGCCGTCGCGCGGTGGAGGCTGCCCAGAAGATGGATTTGCGAGCAAAACCGCTGGCCGTGGCGGGGGCTTTTCACTCCCCACTGATGCAGGGTGCGGCAGATGCCATGGCCAAGGCCCTCGCCGGGACCGAGCTGGGCTCGCTGGATATGCCGGTCTGGTCGAACGTTACCGCCCAGCCCCACGATCCAGAGAATCCGGAACTTCTGCGGCAGCGGCTCGTCCAACAGATCGTTAGCCCGGTTCGGTGGACTGAGACCTGTCATGGGCTCGCGGCGTCGGGTACAATAGACGTTCACGAGCTTGCCCCCGGAGGTGTTCTCCGTGGCCTGATGCGTCACATCAACCGAAATGTGAAGGTAAAAAATCATGATCAGCCGTAATAGAAATGGGATCGGGATCGCCACGGTTGGGTTGGCGAGCATGATCGTCGTCAGCCTTGCAGGCTGTGGAGGCGATGAGCCTGAGCCGGCCGCGGTCGTTCGTCGAGATTACACGCCGCCACCGCCACCAGCACCGAAGCTCACGCCGATCAGCGAGTTGATGACCCAGCTCGGGATTGACGAGCGGGTACGCTTACCGGAAGACAGGGCCCCGGATAACGACGAGGCTCGCCGGGCGGTGCTCGAGTTCTTCGATGCTATTGCCCGAGGTGACGACCAAGCTCTGGCGAGCATGGTGGCCACCACTGATCGTCTGGAACTTGAAGCTCTCGTTGAGTCCGGTGCGTGGCGCGAAACCACAGCCAACATCAGCAGGATCGATGTGCAGACCGGGTCCAACCCTGACGACCCCCAGGACACATGCGCGTTGGCGGTCGTTTATGTCGGCAGCAGTTTCCAGCCGCAGTTGTGGCACTACTATCGCGATGATGATATGGGCGGCATGAGGTTCGACGCGGCGCCGACGCCCCCGGGGATCATGGATCGGCTCAGCGGCACAGATTGGATCGCCGCGTGGTTTGACGTGTTGGCCCAAGAGATGGCTTTGGCGAACAGGCCGGATGATGATTACCGCGCCGCACAGACGATATACGCCACTGGAGTGGGTAGTGTCGGGTCGTCCCAGCGCCGACCTCCCCAGCCCGATGGTCCTTCTTTTGGTCCGGGTGGACCAGGGAAAGAGCCCGGTCGTAGACCGAAGCCGCCGAAGCGCAAGCCGCCGGGGCCTCCCTGACCCGCCGATCACAGTTGGCAATCTAAACCATCCCAGTACAATCCTGGCCCGTCTAACGCGGGCCAGTTTTCTTTCTCTTGCACCCCCTAGCGCGTGGGCACCACCATCGAACCACGAATTGCGATCGTTACTGGAGCCAGCCGCGGCATCGGCCGGGCCATTGCCCAGCGTCTGGCCGCGGACGGACGGATGGTCGTGCTCGTCAGTCGTTCCACGGAGGCGTTGGAGGCGGTCCGCCAGGAGATTGAGCAAGTCGGCGGGGCCGCCGAGGCTCGACCGTGTGACATCGCTGATAGCAATGCTCTGGCCGGTCTCGTTGAAGACGTGGCCAACACGCATGGTCGGCTCGACATACTCGTGAACAACGCCGGCATCACACGAGACGGCTTGGTGCTGCGCATGAGTGACGAAGACTTCGACGCCGTGATCCAAGTGAACTTGAGATCGGCCTTCGTGGCCTGTCGTGCTGCGGCTCGTCCGATGATGCGAGGTCGGTTCGGGCGAATCATCAACATCAGCTCAGTGACCGGGATCGTCGGCAACCCCGGCCAGGCGAACTATGCAGCGGCCAAGGCTGGTCTCATCGGCATGACCAAGTCGCTGGCCAAGGAGTTGGGATCGAAGGGGATCACGGCCAACGTAGTGGCGCCCGGCTTTGTGGAAACGAGCATGCTGGAGGCCCTCTCATCCCAGGTCAGGGAGCAAGTGACCAAGGCATTGCCGGTGCGGCGCTTCGGCCAGCCTGAGGAGATCGCACATGCCGTCTCGTTTGTCGCCTCCGATCTGTCCGGGTATCTGACGGGCCAAGTCCTGATTATTGATGGCGGGCTGGTGTGTTAGAACGATCCCCTGCCTGGGAGGCGTGCTCCGGAGCGTGCTGGTTGCAGAGATCATTGATTCGACGCCGATTGAGGGTATAGTGATCGCTAATTGTCCCTGGAACCGGGATTCCCGCCATGTCAGGAGAGCTCACCGTGACGGAAACCGAGATCGAAGCCAAAGTGATTGATATCGTCGCTGAGCAAATGGGCGTGGACAAGAGCACGATCACGCGCGAGACGAACTTTACCAACGACCTCCACGCCGACAGTCTCGATACAGTTGAATTGGTAATGGAGTTCGAGGACGAATTCGAGACCTCGATCCCCGATGAGCAAGCGGAAAAGATTCAGACGATCGGCCAGGCGGTCAACTTCATCAAGGAAGCGATCGGTGCCGATTCCGAAGGATCTCCCTCCGCGACGACCTAGCGCCGAGAAGCGCCTCGGCTGGTCCGCCGGCCATGCCGGGCGTGCTTGCCGCTGCCTCCTCATCCTAAGCCCCGAGTCTTCCGCGAATGACTAGCATCCCGAAGCGGCGTGTCGTTGTCACCGGCCTGGGTGCTGTGTGCGACGTCGGCACCGATGTTGCCAGCATGTGGCAGTCGGTGATCGAAGGTCGTTGCGGCATTGGTCCGATCACTGCGTTCGAGCAGGACGAGCAGTGGCCCGCGCGCATCGCCGGGGAGGTCCACGACTGGGATCCCGCCCAGAAAATCGACGTCCGCGACTCAAAGCGCATGGATCGCTTCTGCCTGTTTGGTGTTTATGCCGCCGCCGAAGCCGCCGAGGATTGCGGCATCGATTTTGACGCCGGTGATCCGTATCGCCGGGGTGTCGTTATTGGTTCGGGAATTGGGGGCATTCTCACCATTGAACAAGGACACGTCAGGCTTCTCAAGAGCGGACCGCGAAAGGTCAGCCCATTCACCGTCCCCAGGCTCATGGTGAACGCGTGCGCCGGCAACGTCTCGATTCGATACGACTTGCGCGGCGCCAACTCAGCCACCGCGACCGCATGCGCCACCGGCGGCCACGCCATCGGCACAGCGTTGAACCTCATCCAACGGGGTGACGCGGACCTGATACTTGCCGGCGGGGCCGAAGCCTCGATCACCCCCTTGTGTATCGCCTCCTTTGCAGCCATGAAGGCCCTCTCCACGCGAAACCACGAGCCAAACAAGGCCTCGCGCCCGTTTGATCGAGATCGTGACGGCTTTGTCCTCGGCGAAGGCGCCGCAGTGATCGTCGTCGAGGAACTCGATCACGCCAAGACACGCGGTGCTCAGATCTATGCGGAGATCATCGGTTTCGGTTCGACCGGCGACGCGGGCCACATCGCCGCGCCTGATCCCGAGGGCGTCGGGGCAAGGCGAGCGATGCAGGCCGCGCTCGATGATGCCAGTATCGAGCCCGACCAGATCGATTACATCAACGCCCACGGCACCTCCACGCCGCTTGGCGATGCCGCCGAAGTTTACGCTGCCAAAGCTTTATTCGGCGATCATGTCAACAAACTCGTGATGAGCTCTACCAAGTCGATGACCGGACACTTGCTGGGCGCAGCCGGCGGCCTCGAATCGGTCATCAGCGTTCTCGCTGTGCGCAACAACATCGTTCCTCCCACAGTCAACCTCGACAATCCCGATGATGGATTTGACCTCGACTTCGCGCCCCACACCGCGCAGGAGCGACCCGTGCGATTCGCACTGAACAATTCCTTCGGGTTCGGCGGGCATAACGTCACCCTCGTGTTCAAGAAATACGACGGGGCGTGACGCGCAGCTCGTGATCCGCACTACCTCCGGCTGATACACCGATCGATCACGACTTCGCTCGTCTGTTGACTTGGTGTGCAATGCGCGCCGAGCCGACTCAGCTGATCGGAACACCCTTGCCATCCGGCTCGACGATATCTCGGGCCAGACCCACCAACTTCATCAACCGAATGGTCAGGTAGGTCATGTCGAATTCAAACCAGCGCATGCCGTGACGGGCCGAGCGTTGAATCGCATGGTGGTTGTTGTGCCAGCCTTCGCCGAAGCTCAGGATCGAAACCCACCAAATGTTCTTGGAGTCGTCGCCGGTCTCGAAGTTTTTGTAGCCCCAAGTGTGGCCGGCGGAGTTGACGAACCAGGTAGCGTGATACGTGAAGGTCGTGCGCACGCACACCCCCCAAA
>CBDUST010000061.1:0-18181 GCA_965369945.1 uncultured bacterium
GCCGTTTTGAAGAGAGGGATTCACCACGGAGACACGGAGTCACTGAGAGGAATGAGCCACAGATGGACACGGATGGACACCGATAGGAATGGGAAGCCGGACCTGACGTAGGAGTCTTCGACGAAGGTCGACGATCCGCCCGTGGCGGGAAGGTCCGGGTGGAAGGGAAAGAAGACGTCGAGACGATAGAAAGAGATTCGCCGCGGAGGCGCGAAATTCAAATGCGAACCGTCAGTTTGATCTGCTCGAACGGAGCTTCATCCCATCGATAATCGCGGCCGCGTTCGCCCGGCAGTCCTCCTCGGTCCGTCCAGTCGCTATGGCGATCTTGCGCCCATGGTCATCATAGATCAACAACTCATATTCGCCGGCAATCTCGATGATCCTTGCTTGCGCATTCCAAGGATTCTCATCCATATGAAAGCTCCATGAAGAGAACGCCATCCGAGCTGCTGGCGAGCGTCATCGCATCTCTTCCCCCTATTCAGGCTTCTCCGGCAGATAGAACTGGATCGACGCCACGGAGTGCATCACCGGGTACTCGATTCGACACCGGTAGACCTCGAACTTCTCGGCATCCCATCCCAATCGATCGAAGGCGTATTCAAGCAATTCACCGTAGCGCGGCACATCCGGCGTATGAATCACCGCCGGCCCGCGCCCCAGGTGCATCACCGACTCCGCCACCGGCAGCAACCCCGGCCCTTCGTGACCGGGATTCAAGTCCAGCATGCTTTGTTCCGTGAACACGAACAACCGCACCGGAACCTCGCCGAACAGGTCGTTTGGCATCAACACGTCGTGAACCAACACCTCTGTCGGAACGCGAACGACCTGGTTGTTCCGCAGTCTCGGCAACGTATCGTCGGAATAGGGCGATAATAGGTTACGCGATACGTGACCAAGGACGCACGTGACCTCCGCCGCCATGCCCACCTCGCGCCCCACCAGATCCGCCTGGACCTCGCCGGTGGACAGTTCACTGATACGAATCCGCGGTGTCGGATGCGAACAAAACTTCCGCAACAATGAAACCCCGTGATCTCCGCTGCCCTTGGGATCGAGCGGCTCACGCACGAAGGACGAATCAATCGCCCCGTAGTCGCTTGAACAGACATGTCGGGAGAGCATCAGCGGAGCATTTGCACGCGAGCGTCGAAGTCCCATGTGGCCCTGAAGCAGGCAGATGTCGAACCTGTTCTCATCTTTGTTGCCATTTATGATCCGGCACGTCATTCCGGTTCCAACCTGCAAGCCATACAGATGACTGGCCGCGCGAAACGCCGTGCGCTTCTGTTCCAGGTCGATCTGCTCGGCCCAATCGCCCGTCAAGGCGCTCATCATCGAGTCAAACGACTTTCGGTCTCCGGCATGTCGGCGCACTAGCCCTTCAAAGTCGTGCCCCGCTTGTTGGGTCGCTTCGATTAAGCCGATCGGGACGCCACGCTGCCTGGCCTTCTTGAGGAACCGCTTCATCGAAGACGGTCCGGGCACGTGCACGCCGACTGTCAGTGGATCAGTCGCCGCGGCGATCCGGCACGCCCGCCAGCTCATCTTGTAATCGATATCCAACTCCCGTTGAAGGTCCGCCGGTCGGCGGATCCCCGATAGTGACGCCAGCAGCTCGCCAAAGACGCTGCGAACCCTTCCCAGGACCGCCGCGGCATCCTCTTGAAGCGTGGCCGGACCGGCCGTCACTGGTGGCTGCTCCGTCGCGATGGTCATCCTTGGTCGTCCTCCGGGCCGCGCCCAGGAAAGAGGACTCCGTGAGCGGGCAAGGGCAGTATTGCGTCCAGCACCTGGACATGGGTTCAGAAAACAGGCTTAGAATTATACGCTATCACTCCGACACTAACATCGCAAGTTTATTCAAGAATAATTATTGACAGTGACTTGGGCTGCCTGTACTCTGCCATCAAGAAAACATTGGGTCGCCGATGGTCATGCCTGCCTATGGCCACACCAGCCGCAAACGAAAGAACAAGTAGCTATGGATCAAGGACCAATGCAATCCATACCAGAGGCATCAAGGCCTCGACTGACAGAGCAGAGGATCAAGTTTGGCGGCGCGCGTCCAACCCGCGCATTTGAATGTTGTTTGAGTGAACACAAGGAATCATGAAATGAAGACGTCGTACTCGTTTCCTCCTAGCCAGCGCAGGTCATCGCGTTCTGCGCTGTTT
Source organism: uncultured bacterium (assembly GCA_965369945.1). Taxonomy (GTDB): domain Bacteria; phylum Planctomycetota; class Phycisphaerae; order Phycisphaerales; family SM1A02; genus JADFNO01. The sequence continues at coordinate 2,184 of CBDUST010000061.1, forward strand.
CTTCTTCTTCTTCTGGCCGCCGTCGTGGTAACGCCCATGGCCGGCGGCATTGTCAAAGCTGGGGGCGGGGGTGACGTGACGCTCGAGGTGATCAGTGCCTGGGGCGGGCCGGTCAATACAGTCGACGTCCAAGGGAACCTTGCCTACATCGGCAGCGGCCGGCGTATGGTCATTCTGGACATCACCGAGTTTGAGAACATAACCGAGCTCGGCTCGATCCAGCTTCTCTCCACCGTTCAAGGCCTCGTCGTGCGCGATGGATACGCTTATATTGCGACAACGAGGGACGTACCCTCCGCCGGCAGCTTCTGCACGATTGATGTATCCGACATCGATGATCTGAGGCTAGCCTGGTGCTCTGAGGTTCCGGGCGTTTACCAGCCTCGGTCGGTGAAGCTCTACGGCAACATCGCCTATGTGGGGCCTAAAGGAGATAACGGGAGCCCCATGCGCGCCTTTGATATCATTGATCCGGAAAACGGGATTGATCTTGGAGACGATATCGTGTTCACACACGAGGACTCCGCTATCGAGGGCGATCTGCTATTCACTGCGGATAAGTTTGGGGGATTTGAGCTGGCAATCTACGACCTTACGACTAATCCTTTGAACCCGGCGCTGCTAGGAGAGTTGGATTTTGGTCCTAAGAATGTGGAAGCTTTGCACGTTGCGGTCGATCAGGATATTGCGTGCCTGCTTGTTCACGACAATCAAGGTGACTCCGACTTTCTAGCGGTTATCGACGTTTCCAGCGCCTCATCTCCGGTGCTCGCGGGTACCTATGCCCTCGCCTCGCATATAGCAGGTGCCGGCGTGGACGTGGTCGGCGGACTCGCCTATGTCGCCGACCGAACCAATGGCCTGATTATTCTTGACATTACAACCGATCCAGCAAACCCAACGATAGTTGGCAGTTTTGACACCCACGGCTTCGCTCGCCGAATCAGCGTTATCGGCGAGAGAGCCTACCTATCCGACGATGGTGAAGGACTGATCATTCTGGATGTAAGCGACCCGACTGAGCCCGTGCAACTTGGCGGGTACTACTCGCCAACCTACTTGCGAAAGATGAAAAAGATCGGCGATCTGCTCTACGTCTCCGACGCCTGGAACGGACTTACCGTCCTTGACGTTTCCGATCCTCATTCCACACCGACCGTCGTCGGCATCTACCAGACGCCCGTTAGTTCGCCGAGCGTACTTCTTGGCAATTGTGGACTTGATGTCCGCGACGGCTTGGCCTATTTGTCAGAAGGAATTAATGGGTTTGAAGTGGTGGATGTGAGCAACCCCGCCAACCCTGTATCTGCTGGTGCCGTTAACGGCGTACTCGCCATGGACCTGAAGCTCAATCCCGTTACGCAGCCGCCGTTTACGGACATCCTCCACGTCGGCACCAGGCCGGGTGCTTGGCTGGTCAACTTTGACGTGAGCAATCCGTCCGACATTACGGAAATCGGTTCCGCGTTTCTGGGTGGTGGGGATGCCCGCGTCTATGACATTGAAGTCACGCCCGACGGCCAATACGCCCATGTAGCGAGGAACCTGGCCGTCCAGGCGGTCGACGTCTCCGATCCGAAGGCGCCGGACGTGATCCACACGGGAGGGCCCGGGGACGTGGAAGACTTAGCTCTGGACGGCGATATCCGCTACTTGGCCAACAGTAATCTGTCGGGCTGTGACAATGGCGGTGCGCTGCACGTTCAAGACGTTTTCGATCCGGAAAATCCCACCGATCTCGTCATGGTGGATTGGTGCTATGGAGATCTCGGCATCCGCGAGGTTGGTGCGGTGACCATTGCCAATGACCGTGCCTATGTGATAGCGAATTTCAGTCCTCTGGATGCCGCCGCCTACAACCATCTCGTCGTTTTTGACGTAGCGGACCCGAGTGCACCGATCCTACTGGGTTTTGTGAAAGCCGGAGACGGGTTTCCTGAGAAGACGGCGCTGCTCGTTGACGATCCGTATCTGTTTGTAACGACGCATACCGGGTCTGTAACTAGTGAGGGGCTCTTGATCATCGAGGTCGTCGATGAAGCAACCACAACCACACCCGACGGCTTTGATGCGTTCCGCGGATTCTTGTTATCCGGTACGCTCGACGACGTTCTGGAGTCGGATGACAACGATCTGTGTTACAACCCAGGCATCACAATCTTCCCATCCGAAGCTCCGGTCACGCTAGATTTTCTAGGCACGTTGCCAAACGATTCGCCGGCAACACTTGACGTGACGATCGAATCGTCGGCGAACACCGTAGGGTTGGAACTCACAATCTCAAACTGGAACTACAACACGAGTTCGTGGGATGTTGTCGGTACGGACATGCAATCGCTCAACACCGATACGGTCAGGACGTTTGCAGGCGTACCGGCGGATCATGTAGAGCCGGGTACGGGCGAAGTGAGGACTCGATACGAAGTTCGTCAACAGGGCATTATTTTCGTATTCCCCTGGACGGATTGCATTGACCATGTCTTTTGGTCGACGAACTAGGACGATGGCATCGAGGCATTGAGGCATCGTGGCATCGTGGGGGAAAGAAGGCCCGCCCCGCCACGGCGGATCTGCGACACGGCGGATTCCGAGCAACTTGAGGGATGAGGGTTCATGACGGATTGCTGGTTTGGTTCACCGGAAAGGCGCAGCGGCCGCGGAGAACGTGATACATGCTTGACAGACAACATCGCTGTGGGAAGATCGAGCTGAACTTCTGGGCGTCTGCGGCAGGCCACGAGGGGGTACGTCATCGGAGGATTCGACGATGGGGGCAGCGCTTCCCGATCCAGATTCGACTGGCGACCGAGCTACGGGCAATAAGGAGCAGGATGGAAGTGCGGCACAATTGCTGTCACTGGTCTATGCCCAGCTGCGTGCATTAGCACAGCGAAATCTCGAGGGCGAACGGCCGGGGCACACACTGACGGCGACCGCCCTTGTTCACGAAGCATACTTGCGACTGTCGGAGAACCGCCGAGTTCCGTGGGGCAGCGAGGCCCACTTCTACGTCGCTGCCGCCGAGGCTATGCGGCAGATTCTGCTCGACCACGCGCGGACGAAAGGGCGGGCCAAGCGGGGCGGCGGTCGGAAGCGAGTGGCGATGAACGTGCTCGATCTGGCGACCGAGCCTGATCCTGACGAGATCGTGGCGCTCGATGAACACCTATGTCGCTTAGAGGAGGAACACCCGCAGGCGGCGGAGGTGGTTCGACTGCGTTTCTATGCGGGCTTGACCATCGACAGAACCGCTACTGTGCTTGACCAGAGCCCACGCCAGGTGGACCGCCTGTGGGCCTTTGCGCGAGCTTGGCTCTATCGCGCACTGCGCGACGGTTGATCGCTCTGGAAGTTGGACCAGCATCGCAAATGGGAACGCGCCATGACCATGCCACGTATCGAGGATGTCTTCACTGAGGCGCTGGCCTGGCCGCCCGAGGATCGGGACCAACGCCTTAACGACGCTTGTGGCGGGGATGCCAAGCTTCGCGCCGAAGTCGAGTCACTGCTTGAGGCCTACGCACAGGCAGGACCGTTCATGGCCGAGCCGAGCGTCGAGCCAGCGCCTACCGAGTCGCTGGGCGAGGGGCCCGGGACAACCGTCGGACGATACCGTCTCCTCCAGTTGATTGGTGAAGGAGGATTTGGCGCTGTCTTCATGGCCGAGCAGCGCGAGCCGGTTAAGCGCACCGTCGCTCTGAAAATCATCAAGCTCGGCATGGACACGAAGCAGGTCATCGCGCGCTTTGAGGCTGAGCGCCAGGCGCTGGCGATGATGGACCATCCGAGTATCGCGAAGGTGCTCGACGCAGGGGCGACGGACTCCGGCCGACCGTACTTCGTCATGGAGCTGGTCCGTGGGGAACCGATTACTCAGTTCTGCGATCGCGAGAACTTGTCGATTCCCCAGCGTCTGGAGTTGTTCGGGCAGGTGTGTCAAGCGGTCCAGCATGCTCACCAGAAGGGAATCATCCACCGCGATCTGAAGCCGTCAAACATCCTCGTCGGCGAGATCGATGGGCGACCGACCCCGAAGATCATCGACTTCGGAATCGCCAAGGCCACCGGCGGGCACGACCAGTTGACCGACAAGACACTTTTCACCGATTTCCGCCAGTTCATCGGCACGCCTGAGTACATGTCACCCGAGCAGGCGGGAATGGGCGCAGTTGATATCGACACGCGCTCGGACATCTATTCACTTGGTGTGCTGCTCTATGAACTGCTCACCGGCGGACCACCGTTCGACCCCCGGAAGCTGCGCTCGGCCGCGTGGGAGGAGATGCGCCGCATCATCCGCGAGGACAACCCCGAACATCCGAGCACGCGTCTGAGCACGCGCAAGGACACGCACGAGGTTGCGGCCCACCGCGGCGCCGAGCCAGCGCGCTTGATCGGCTTGGTGCGTGGCGACCTGGACTGGATCGTGATGAAGTGTCTGGAGAAGGACCGCACGCGGCGGTACGAGACGGCCAACGCGCTGGCGATGGATCTCGGCCGGCACCTGGTCGGTGAGCCTGTCGTGGCTGCGCCGCCGTCGCGCGTGTATCGCATGCGCAAATTCGCCTCTCGGAACCGGGGGCCGGTCGCAGCTGGTTTTGCCATCGCGCTCGTGCTCGTGATTGGGATTGTCGGCACCAGCGCCGGCCTGATATGGGCCCTGAGCGAGGCCGACCGGGCCAACAGAGCCGCGACCGATCTCGAGCAGGTCGTTGATTTCCAGGAGTCCCAGCTTGCCGGTCTGGATGCGTCGACGATGGGCAGGGCTCTGCGTGAGGACATCATCGACCGGCGTCGCGCCGCGCTTGAACTCGCCGGGCATGACGAAGAGGAGACCCAGCGCGGCCTGCTCGAACTGGAGCAGGCACTCGACGGCGTCGACTTCATCAGCGCAGCCAAGAAATCACTCACGGAGAACATCTTCGAGCCGGCCCTGCGGGAGATCGACGAACGGTTCGGCGAGCAGCCGCTCGTGCAGGCGCAGTTGCTCCAATCCGTCGCCAGCATGCTCGGCGGGCTCGACCTGTCGAATCGGGCCATCGAACCACAGCAACGGGCGCTGGAGATCTACCGTGACGAACTGGGAGACGCGCATCCCGACACGCTGCGGTCGTTCCGCGCGACGGGCTGGCTATTGATGGAGCTGAGCCGGTACGACGAGTCAGAAGCGCACCTGCGCCGGGCAGTGGAGACAGCTCGACGTGAACTCGGAGTCGAGCACGAGTTCACGTTGAACGCGCTGAACACGCTGGGCGTCCTGCTGGAGTCACGTGGCGAGGATGCCGAGAGCCTGAAGTGCTGGACGGAGGTTGTGGATGTCGGCCGAGACCTCCTGGGCGAGGAGCACTGGGTGGTGAGGGCCGCGATCGGCAATCAGGCTATCGCGTTCGCCAAACTGGGAAGGGAGGCCGAAGCAGAGGCGCGCTTCCGCGAAGTGCTCGAAATCAAACGGCGCCTCTTCGGCGACAACCACCCAAGCAATCTGGGCACGGTCCAGTTCCTCGGTACCTGCCTGCACCGCCAGGGCAAGCTGGAGGAGGCGGAGCGATACCTGCGCGAGGCACTGGAAGGCTGGAAAAGCACCAAGGGCGATGAGCATTGGAGAACGCACTGGGCGTTGCATTACCTCGCTAGACTGCTGAGAGACCGGGACAAGCTCGACGAAGCGGAGCGTCTCGGCGCTGAAGCCGTGCGGAAAGGACGGCAGACCTGGGTGAACGAGCGCCCCCAGGGCGCGGCGCGTTTCCTTCTGGGCCACGCCCGCACACTGATCGCACTGGAGCGCTTCGAGCAGGCGGAGGCCGAACTGCACAAAGCGGAGGCCATGCTTCAGGACACCGGCGTGCCCATCGCCACTCCCGCATATTTCAAGAAGCACACCCGCAGGCTCGCCGAGGCGTTCGTCGATCTCTATGAGGCCCGGCACGCCGCGGAGCCCGTTGCCGGACACGATGTCAAGGCCGCTCAGTGGCGTGCCCGCCTTCGCGCCACTGAGGCCCGGATTGAGCCTCCAGCCGACATCGACGGCTGATTCTTCCACAACACGCGGAATTCGTGGCGCTCCGCGGTCGCGGTGTCGCTTTGAGTGCATGGTCGTAGGCCGCGTGGCCATCTGGTCGGCCGATGGCCTTGGGCGGGGCTTTTGAGACAAGGAGAACTTGCGATGAACAGGACATGGATTGCAAAAATGAACGTTGTGGGTGGGTGCACTGTGGCGCAGTCGGTCGTCGCCGTAATCGCGCTTGCAGTAGTTATGAGCGGCCAGCGCGCCCAGGCCCAGCCCGGCACGGTCCTGTCGCACCAGAAGATCAGCGACACCGAGGGCGGCTTCACCGGCACCCTTGCTAATGATGATTGGTTTTGCGCCACGGCGTCGCTGGGTGATCTGGATGGCGATGGTGTCCGCGATATGGCTGTGGGGGCGTCCGGCGATGACGACGGGGGCCTCGACCGTGGCGCGGTGCGGATCCCCGTCCACAACACCGCCGGGACGGTGAAGTCCCACCAGAAGATCAGCGACACCGAAGGCGGCTTCACCGGCATACTGGATGATGGCGATAACTTCGGTTGGCACCTGGCCTCGCTGGGCGATCTCGACGGCGACGGCGTGGTTGACCTGGCCGTGGGGGCGCCTTTCGATGACGACGGCGGCCCGGCCCATGGTGCGGTGTGGATCCTGTTTCTCAATGTAGACACAACTGATCCTGACAACCCCATCGTCACCGTCGATTCGCACCAGAAGATCAGTGACACCGAGGGCGGTTTCGAGGGCATCCTGGATGATTTTGGTTTCTTCGGTTTCATCGAGGCGTTGCTGGGCGATCACGACGGCGACGGCGTGGTTGACCTGGCCGTGGCGGCGTCTCATGCTGACGACGGGGGCCCCAACCGCGGGCAGGTGTGGATCCTGTTACTCAACCCCGACGGGACGGTGAAGTGCCAACAGAAGATCAGCTCCACCGCAGGCGGCTTCAGGGGCACGCTGGATGATGAGGATCTCTTCGGCCAGTCGCTGGGCTCTCTGGGTGATCTCGACGGCGATGACGTGGGCGACCTGGCCGTGGGGGCACCCGGAGATAACGACGGAGGTACGAGCCGTGGCGCGATGTGGGTGCTGTTCCTCAACACGAACGGCACCGTCAAGTCCCACCGGAAGATCAGCGACACCGAAGGGGGCTTCACCGGCATATTGGATAATTTCGATTTCTTCGGGGAGACGGGGAACTCTCTGGGCGACCTTGACGGCGACGGCGTGGCCGACCTGGCCGTCGGGGCAACCCGCGATGACGACGGGGGCCTCGACCGCGGCGCGGTGTGGGTCCTGTTCCTCAACACCGACGGCACGGTCAAAACTCACCAGAAGATCAGCGCCACCGAGGGCGGCTTCACCGGGATCCTGAATAATGGCGATTGGTTCTCTTGGACGCCGATGTTCCTGGGCGATCTCGACGGCGACGGCGTGGGTGAGCTGGCGGTGGGGGGACTCTTCGATGACGACGGGGGCACGGATCGCGGTGCCGTCTGGATTCTGTTCCTCGACGGCGTAGCAACTACCCCACCCATCGACTTCAATGCGTTCCGCGGATTCTACGAATCCGGTGACCTGAACAGCCTTCTGGCATCGGATGGCGGCAAGTTGTGTTACAACCCAGGCATCACAATCTTCCCAGCCGAAGCTCCGGTCACACTGGATTTCTTCGGAATCTTGCCAAACGATTCGCCAGCGACGCTCGACGTGACAATCGAATCGTCAGCGAACACGGTCGGTTTGGAACTGACATTCTCATTCTGGAACTACAACTCGAATTCCTGGGATGTTGTTGGTGTAGAAGGGCAATCCCTCAACGCCGATACGGTCCGGACGTTTGCCGGCAATCCGGCGGATCATGTAGAGCCCGGCACTGGCGAAGTGAGGACTCGATACGAAGTTCGTCAGGCGGGCATTATATTCGTATTCCCATGGTTGGATTGCGTTGACCATGTCTACTGGACAACCGGCTGATGGCCTGCAGATGGCCTTGGCAGAACTGTTGAGTGAGGAGCACTTGCGATGACAAGGAAATGGTTTGCGGTAATGAGCGTTGTAGGTGGGTACGCGGTGGCGCAGCCCGCAACGGCCGACATCATCAACGTGCCGGCTGAACAACCGACGATTCAGGCGGGAATCGACGCAGCCGTGGATGGCGACGAAGTCGTCGTTGCAGACGGAACGTACACCGGACCCGGCAACCGCGACATGGACTTCGGCGGCAAGGCGATCACGGTCCGCAGCGAGAACGGCCCGGCCGCATGCATCATCGACCTCCAGGCCGACAAGGGCGACCCGCCCCGTGCATTTCACTTCCACAGCGGTGAGACGATCGACAGTGTGGTCGAGGGCCTCACCATCCAAAACGGCTTCGGCACACGCGCCGTGCTCTGCGAATCGAGCGCACCGCTGTTCCGATCGTGCGTCTTCCGGCACAATAGTGGCGGAGCCGTTGGCACTTTTCAATCGTTCGCGACGTTCATCGGCTGCCAGTTCCTCGAGAACCATACTGAGTTCAACGGAGGTGCCGTCGCGACCAGCGACGGTTGCGGCGAGGCCGATGCAGGCTGCACCCGACCTGTGTTCCATGGGTGCCTGTTCGGAGGCAACACTGCAACGGAGGGCGGAGCGGTTTACGTGAGTACTTATGCTGCCGAGTTTGTGAACTGTACGTTCGTGGGCAACCAAGCGCGCCAGGCCGGCGCGCTCCGCGTCGAACCCCCATCGCTCGGCGTAATAGTCGTGAACTGCACGTTCGTGGGCAACCAGGCAGACCAGGGCGGCGCGATCTCGGCCGGTCCAGGCGTCGGAACGAACGTAGCAGTGGATAACTCGATTCTCTGGAACAATTCGCCGGAGCAGATCGCCGGCCAGGTCAGTGTGCAGTACAGCCTCGTCCAGGGCGGCTGGGACGGTGCCGGCAACAGCGAAGAGGATCCAATGTTCGTTGATCCTGATGGACCGGATAACGATCCCGACACCTGGGAAGACAACGACTACCGCCTCTCCGCCGGCTCGCCGTGCATCGACGCCGCCGACAACACGTCTGTGCCAGAGGGCGTATTCACCGATCTCGACGGCAATCCGCGCTTCGTTGACGATCCGAACACTCTGGACACCGGTGTGGGCAACTGCCTGATCGTGGATATGGGTTCCTACGAGTTCCAAGAAGGGACGACAGACTGCATCGTCGGTCCCGTCGAGTTCAGTGCGTTCCGCGGTTTCTACGACTCCGGTGACCTGGGCAGTCTTCTGGACTCGGATGATGACAAGCTGTGTTATGAACCAGGTATCGTACTCAATCCGACCGAGGCTCCGGTCACGCTGGATTTCACAGGAACGTTGTCAACCGATTCTCCGTCGACACTTGACGTGACGATCGAATCGTCAGCGAACACCGTCGGTTTGGAACTCACAATCTCATTCTGGAATTACAACACGAACTCGTGGGATGTAGTCGGTACGGATACGCAATCGCTCAACACCGATACGGTCCGGACGTTTGCCGGCAATCCGACGGATCATATAGAGGCGGGCACTGGTGAAGTGAGGACTCGATACGAGGTTCGTCAAGCCGGAATAATTTTCCAGTTCCCATGGACGGATTGCATTGACCATGTCTTCTGGACGACGAGTTAAGACCATGGCATCATGGCATCATGGCATCGAGGGGCGGAGGGAGGAAGAAGGCTTGAGGCTTGAGGCTTGAGGCTGGGGATTGAAGACTGGCGGCTGACGATGGTTGACCCGGACCGTCGTCGCTCGCAACCCGGATCTTCCTCGCTCGCTCTCGCTCTGACCCGGACCTTCCTCGCTCGCTCTCGCTCTGACCCGGACCTTCCTCGCTCGCTATCGCTCTGACCCGGACCTTCCTCGCTCGCTATCGCTCGCTCGTCAGGTCCGGCTTCGGGTGCACGGTTGTACGCCCGTTATCAGCCGTTATCTATCTTCACCAGATGGATCGTGCGAAGAAGCTGAGCGAATGCAATGAGGCATTCGCTGGCCGCACGTCATTTTGGGGGCATGATTACCACATTCATTTGGCGACGGAGCATGCAGGGAGAGGGACGCCGATGCGCAATCATACGATGACAGGTTGGGGAATGATGCAAGCAGCACTGTTTGTGGGCGTGATGTTGGCGCCGGGTCTGGCGGCACAGGCTGGAAGCATCGACATATTCTCGGACGAGGCGAACAGCACGGAAGGGCTGGGGAGTTTCACCGGCTCGGTGGACTATGTGTTCGATTCGGATTCCGGACTGGGCTTGCTGACGATTACCCTGACCAATACCAGCGACCCGGATAACGGCGGATTCATCACGGGCTTCTTGTACAACATCGTGAGCGATGATCCCGATGCGTCGGCGACATTGGTTAGCGCATCACATCCCTATGAAGACGCGACTGACCACGGATTGAGCGGTGAGCCGTTCGGTAGTCCGTTCGATGCTGGCGCGGCGCTCGGCGGGGCATTCCTCGGCGGCGGCGATCCGACCGGCGGGATCGCGGTCGGCGACACGGGAATCTTTGGGTTTGAAATCATGGCGTTCGACGCAGCGGATCTAACGGCGTTGAACTTCCTGGTCGGCGGCCCCTACGAGTTCAACTTCATCGTGCGTTTCAAAGGGTTCAAGGACGGCGATTCGGATAAGGTTCCGGCCTCGATCGTTCCGCTGCCGCCTGCGTTAGCGTGGGGTGGATTGGGACTCGTCGCGGTGATGTTCGGCGCAGGCCGAGTGCGGCGCAAGTCGTAAGTGCGAATTGCGTCTCATCGGGCAACCTTTATACAGTGCAAATATCACGTCGGGCGAAGCAGATCCCGCCGATGGTCCACATCACCGCACCGAGAACCAATAACACGGCGATGTCGTCCAGCGGCCACTGTTCTTGACGAAGCACGAGCAGTGGTTGGTAATACTGGAGGATGCTCAGGAACGAGACGTTGTTAGCCGGCTCCCAGAATTGGGCGACGAAGCTCAAGAGGAATGACGCCAGTAGGATCGAGAAGACGATCGCGATTGCCTTGCCTCGGCGTTCACTAAGTGAGGATATAAGCCAGCCGAGTCCTCCGATAGCCAGATAAAGACTGAACAAATTCACGATGACGATAAGCACGGATTTTGGTTGGAACGGTATGGGCGTTGCGACGAGCAATGATCCAATTCGGTTTCCCACAAGACCCAATGCGATGATTCCAATGCCCGTAGCGATGAACATCAGCAATTCAGCTCTGTAAACGTCCCAGCGCGACACGGGCAACCCCAACAAGACGTCGATCGTGGCGCGATCGATCTCGCCGACGGGAACACGGGTGGCGAAGATCGTCGCGTGCGCGCTGATGATCGCGAGCACGACCGGATGAACCCAGGCGATGGAGGCGAAGACGTTGGGGCCAAGTTGATCGCCGACATCAACGCCCAGCAATGCGCGCAACATGGTCTTGACGAATGGGAGATCGAGCCAAACGGTCGATAGTTGCTCCGAGAACGTCGGCAAAACGTACGCTAGTAGCGCCTCAACGATCATCAAGGCAAGACCAAATAGGGCGCTGATGATCCATACTTCGCGCAACGACTTGAATAGCAACCCTCGATTCACGCCTGCGTTTCCTCCTTCAAGTAATATTGTCGAAAGAGGCTGTCGAGGTCGGGGTGCCCAATTGTCAGATCGGCGACGGGTCGATCGCGCAGCCAGTCCAGCAGCGGAGCAACGTCGCCGCGCAGCGAGCCCTCCCAGAGAGAATCATCACGGCGATGGACCTCGAGACACGGCGGCGCTTGAAGATCGCCATCGCCGGTGTGCCAACGGATCGTGACGACACGACGAGCGTTGTCGCGCAACGATTGGAGCGTCTGGTCGGCAACGAGCCGACCATCGCGCACGATGGCGACACGATCGCAGAGACGCTCGACTTCGCTGAGACTATGGCTCGAAAAGAAGATGGTGTGACCTTCGGCCGCCAGTCCGCGCAAGAACTCAATGAGCCGTTCCTGCATGAGCGGATCGAGCGAAGCGGTTGGTTCGTCCAGGATCAATAGTTGCGGCCGATGCGCCAACGCGATAATCAGCCCGAGTTTCTGGCGCATTCCGCGCGACATGCGGCGCACAGTGACATTGAGGTCGAGGGAAAACAGTTCGGCCAACTCTCGCCCAGGAGGACGCAGATCACGTCGGCGAATCGCCCCGCAAATGCGCAGCATGTCGTTGCCGGTCCGTTGTGAGTACAAACGCAGATCGCCGGGCAGATACCCAACCTCTTGTTTGATGCGTCGCGATGACCTCCAGCAATTCGAGCCGAAGATTTGGGCTGAGCCGGCGGTTGGGCGAAGGAGGCCCAGAAGCACACGAATCGCTGTCGTCTTACCCGCGCCGTTCGGTCCGAGGAAGCCGAAGATATCACCCTGTGCAACTTCCAGCGTAACGCGGTCGATGCCGATCCGACGGCCGTACCGCTTCGTCAGTTTGTCGATGACAACAACACTCACCGTGCAACCTCAGCGTAAGGAGGTCCGTGGCGGGAATATCGGATCGCCGCGCACCTGGGTGGCATTATAGGTGCAAGGCGATCTGAAGAGACGCCGGTGTTGGATGAACGGCGACGTCTCACGCCGCGAGTTCTACGTTGGCCTGATCCAAACGCTGGGTGCCACACATCATCGCGCAGCGTGATGTGTGCAGAACTCCGTTGATCCCAGATCGGCACACAGCACCCACCGGGGCGGGATGCTGTGTGGCACCCAGCGATCCGTAGGTCGTTCTTATTTCTTACTCGTCGAGCCCAGCGACGAGTTCGCTCCCCACCGCGGTGCGACGGCCTTGTCGTCTGCGGGAACCAAACGCGGGCGAGAGGCGGATGGACGTAACAGCTGCGGTCCGACCGGATACGCGGAGGCTTGCAGTTCCATCTGAACGCCTTCTTCAATGACATCGGCCTGTGGCGGCGCGTCATCGCGCCTGAGCACCATCGCGTCGGGGTACTCTCGTTTGACCACATCCCACGTTGTCTGCGCCCAAAGTTCTCGCTCCAAAACAACCATCGGTGTCTCATTCAATGCGCCGGACACTGCCTGACCGATCGGCGGCCACCACAAACTCTCGGTTTCTCGGTCCCAAAGTACAAACGCTTCACGCCCATCCCAGAAACGCGGGTCGTTGTAGGTATATCCACTTGGCGCGAACGTATGCGCGCGACCGTCGATCCGTCGATCGTAAGCAGCGGCCAGTTCCGCAAGTGGGCAATAGGCAACAAAGATCGGGCGATCGCCGACGGAATCGTTGATCAGCTCACGAGTGCTCAGCGCACGTAGCGGATACGCTTTGGTCTGGTCGGCAATCTTCACCACAAGAACCCGCTGCGAATCATCCAGCGATTCGTCGGCGACCGAGACCGTGTCAAACGTGGGTTCAGCCAATTTAGTAAAATATTCGCGCCCACGCCCCCAATTCAGCCGCCCGGGATCGAGCTGAAACTCGGTGATATCGAAACGCTCATGCTCTTGTTGGCCACCCCACAGATAGGTCCGGCCTCGCTCTTTGGTGATGAGCTTGGGGAAACTGTCTAATGCACCGGGCGCGCCTTGGACCAGCCAGCGCACGGAGCCGCGCGTGAGCATCGTAAAGTCAGGCACGGTGTACACGAGCACCGCGTGTACCACCAACACAAGAAAAAGCGCGCGATAGAGCAGGCGCTGCCGTCGCCTTGCCTTTTGAGATTTGGGAAGGAAGGTGATGCGCGCCATGGCTCCGTCCTCGATCGGAAAGGTTCCCTACCGCACCAAGTCTACAGCCGGCAAGGGTATTCCCTGGGCATGCGAAGATACCGAAGGCGGCCACTACAGCGGCCAAGCAGGTGCGATTCACTGGTCGAATGTCAGCTTCCCAAGCTGAACGTCGCCGGTTCGAATCCGGTTACGGGCTTTGACCCCTGGAAGGTTTACTTAGCGGGACAAGCATCCGCGGCTTCGCCGTCAGTCATCTACCGAAGCGCGTAGGGTGGGTTGTTGAAGCAATCCCGCCAGACGCGATCGTCGGCAATGGCCCTATGCCGCTCTCAACGGCGCGAAGTCTTCCTCGCGAATTGGCGACTGATCGACATGGGCCAGTGCTCGATTGATCTCCTCCACCTTTACGGCCTGGGGATGGACGATCTCGATACCGATCGCGCGGCCGTCATCAGCGTAGTCGATCACGAGAATCTCACTGAACCGTTCCGTTCGGGCGCTTCGATCGTCTGGGCGGCGCGGGAGGAACAGATAGGCTGCAAAGGCCTTTCCGTTACGATAGCTGACTTCAAGATAACGATCGGACATCGCTACTATTCTACTCCGTATGCCGTGATCACGATGAGAGTTCTTTCAAGTTCATCCGGCTCGACAACAATTTCCCACCTCTGGCGTGCATGACGCGATTCGATGAGAAAGCGGCCGGATACGACCGAAGGCTGATATCCCCGTGCATCATTGAGCATCGTCCGCAGATCAAGCTCCGAGAACTCCCGCTCCTGCATTCGTTCAATCATATGCGGCGAGAGAACAAGCTCGTGGTTCCACCACTCAGGCCACTCACGCATGGACGCATCGTATCGGGAGATTTGGTGGGTGCCACACATCATCGCGCCCCCAGAAGCGTGATGTGTGCCGAAAGCCATTGATCCCCAGACCGCACACAGCACCCACCGGGGGCGGGATGCTGTGTGGCACCCGACATCACCAATCCATATTGGCTGCCCGATCAAATTGATAATGTAGACGCAGAATACACTCCTCCATGTCCCGGACGGACGGCATCGCGCGTTGGTATGATCCATCCGTCGCCATAGTGAGGATCAATGGAAGGTTGCTCTTCTGAATATAGAGTTCAGCTGGTTCGAGACTTCCCGACCAGAGGTGTCGAATGAACTCTTCAATCACGTTGAGCGCACCCACCTCACGCATTTCCGACCCGCCACCGAGCGAGAAATGGTGTTTCATGCGTTGGTGCGGAAGAAGGATTGGTACTGCGCCAGCACCAGAATGAAAACTGAAGGCCTCTCGTTGCTTTCCGAACGCACCGTGGGCCATGAAGTTCCTCAATTGGCGGCGTATCACGATAAGTTTGTCGAATAATAATTTTGTCTTGGTACTCTGCACGTCGAGGGCACGTTTGAACTTCGTCTGCCATTCCATGTCCGCCAGTTCAGCAACTTCAAGACCAGATGTGACCTTGCCGGTCAAGATTGCTATGTGAACGAACGTGTGCTCCGTCCAGCTAAAGAAAGCATCGATAGCGGCTAATTCCATCCAAGCCTTACATTCCAACTCCGTCGCAGGCATGAAATAGCCATATCGCGTGCCAGCTAGAATCTTCGTGATCTGAACATCCCACTCATCGGCACACTCTATGGCTTCGTTGGCTAGCTCTCTGTGGGCGTTGAGGAAATATTCAAAACGTGCAAAGAGAGATCGGGCACGATTCACCACATTCAACTTTGATTCATGGACGGCACGATCCGCGAGCCATTCAAAGAATGGCTGCGCCACCTTCACTCCGCGACGAATTAGAGCAACGATCTCGTGAGCTTCTTTCTCCTTTTTCGTGGCATCCTGAGCAAACACTCCAACACCGAACTTCCGATGTTCGATACAAAATAGTCCGCCGTTGAATTCGATTGGAACAGACCATGCGACTTTCTCAAAGTACTTCCCGAGATTATGGAACTCCAATAAGTCGACGAACAAGAAGTAGACAAGGTAATACGACGGAAGGTCGTCGCTTGCTTTCGTTCGACGCGCTCCGAACACAAAACTCTCATCCTCTATTTGTGTTTTGTCAACGGGACTAATCGGAGAAATTGCTCGTAAAGCATTTGCTCGTGTTAGTTCCAATTCTCTTGGGATCGTGATCGCTTTAGCCGTACTCATTGGGCCAAGAAGGAGGTCTTGGAAACTCCATGCCTATTCGGAGCCGTAAACGCTTTTAGAAACATATCGCG
>CBDUST010000062.1:0-17862 GCA_965369945.1 uncultured bacterium
CCTCCGTGTTTCAATCCCCTTCAAACCATCTGTGCTCATCTGCGTCCATCTGTGGTTCCTTCCTGTTCTCTGTGCATCTGTGGCTCCTTCCTCGAAGCCGCTCGCCTGGGGCCCGCGGGGCAGCCATAATGAACGCACCACCGAAGCACGGGACCGCGGAAGGACATCATGAGTAAGCGCGACCGCGAGAAACTGAGGAAGGCCAAGGCCCGCAAAGACAAGAAGGCCAAGGCCGCCAAGGCTGCACGCGCTGAGGCGAACCGGAGCGGCGATTCCAACGCGCCAAACCCCGACCAGGCCTCCACCTTTGCGAGCAATCCCTTCGGCGCAGACAGCGTCGGCCGCAGCAGCGGCGGAGGTTCGCCCCGACTACCCCGCCGCAGCAAGAAGGGGTAGCGGTCAGTGATCAGCATCGCGACGTTTCGACATTGCTGTCGCTGTCGAAGTGCGCATCGCACTCGTCGCAGTTGTTAGTTCGTTGTCGTCCAGAAGACATGGTCAATGCAATCCGTCCAGGGGAACGCGAATATGATTCCCGCTTGACGAACCTCGTATCGAGTTCTCACTGCACCCGTACCCGCCTCTACGTGATCCGCCGGTACGCCGTTGAACGTCCTGACGGTATCGACGTTGAAGCCTTGCGCTGCCGTACCGACGATATCCCACGAATTTGTGTTGTAGTTCCAGAACGAGATTGTAAGTTCCAAACCAGGGGTATTCGCCGACGATTCGAACGTCACGTCGAGCGAAGTTGGCGAATCGGTTGGCAACGTTCCGTCGAAGTCCAACGTGATCGGAGCTTCGGATGGGAAGATTGTGATGCCTAGGTCGTGGCACAGATCGACGTCATCCGCGGCCAGAACGTCGTCGAGCGTCCCGGAAGCCAAGAATCCGCGGAACGCATTGAAGTCGTCCGGTATAGTTGTGGTTGCTTCGTCGACGACCTCGATGATGACCAGTCCTTCGCTCGTGATAGGATCCTTGTATGTTGTCACGTAAAGATAGGGGTCGTCAAACAAGAGTGAACTATTCCATGATTCTCCGGCTTTCACCCAATCTAGCAGTACAGGCGCACTTGGATCTGTAACGTCAAAGACGACGACATGGGTAGATGCTGCACCCGTGTCCGGAGGAGAGAAGAGGGCCACGACATAGGCACGGTCATTGGAAACGGCAACCGCACTAACACGCCTGATCCCGAGATCTCCGTAGCACCAATCCACAATGGATAGGTCGATGGGGTTGGCTGGGTCGGAAATATCCTGGATACGTAAAGATCCGACACCGTCACAGCCCGAGAGATTACCGCTGGCAATGTAACGGATATCACCGTCCAAAGCGATATCGCGGGGGTCTTCTCCCCACTGCGTGTGGATCACTTCCGGTGCCAGGGGGTCCTCAACATTGAGTGCTTGGACGGAGATAGCCGTCGCCAAATGAGCGAACCGGCCATCGGGCGTGACTTCGAAGTCATAAGCAAAGGTGTTGCTGGAGGTACTGACAGAACCCAACTCTTGGATATTGTCTGGATCACTAACGTCAAAGTTGACCAGGAAGCCACCGGGTTTGGTGACAATGTGAGCGATGTCCGTAAAGGGTAGTTCCATGAGGGGGTTAAGTTTCAACGTCATCGCGGTGACCCCATCCTGCCATGGTTTAAATGCACCGGCCGATACTGGGTTCTCGGGGTCGCTGACATCCACGACCTCAAAACCATTGCGTCCCTCTGACAAGTAGGCCAGGCCGTTACGGACATCAATGCCCCAATTGCCTCGGAGAGTTGTGCTCGAATGGCTGTCAGGCGTCTGATAGACGCCGACGACCGTTGGTGTGGCATTAGGATCTGAAACGTCGAGAATGGTAAGACCGTTCCAGGCATCTGAGACGTAGAGCAGATCGCCGACCTTTTTCATCTTTCGCAACTCGGCCGGCGAGTGGTAATTGCCGATCCGAACAGGGCGGGCTGGGTCAGAGACATCCAGGATGATGAGCCCTTCTCCGGCATCAAGCAAATAAACGGTGGTACCCAAGTTCTTCTTGACCCCATACACAGACGCATGGGTGTCAAATGTACTGATGAGTGTTGGGTTTTTGGGATTAGTTGCCACATCAAAAATCAATAAACCGCCATCGGTGGCGGTGGGGAGACCGGTGGCGACGTAAGCTAGGCCATTTGAAAAGGCCAGACTGTTTTGGTGATTCGAGGCACCTCCTCCGTTACCAATGATGGGAAGGGTGTACGTGCCCCGGAGCTCCGGAGACATGGGGTTAGAAACATCCACAACAGCCAAGAAGTAAAACTGTTCGTTAACATCATAGATAATAAGGCAGGCAAGATTGCCCTCAACAGCAACGTTGATAGCTGATAAATTCATCAAAACAGGATCCAATTCGAATTCTCCAAGCAGCTCAGGATTCAATGGGTCCTTAGAAAGGTGGTAAATGGCAAGTTCGGTAGAGGGATGTTTGTCCGCTGTATACAACAAATCGCCTTTGATTGTAAATGCTTTATGCGGAAGGATAATAATGTCTCCAAGATCAGTCACGTTTTCTGGGTCGGTGATATCAAAAACACGCGTGGAGTTCCCGTTGTTCACGCAAGCAATATTCCCGTAGAGTTCTACGTGCCGACTCTGGAAATTCCCGAACGCATCAGGGTTTGAGGCAAGCGTGGGATTGCCTGGATCAGATATGTCTACGGAGATGAATCCGTAACCAAAGATTTCGTGATGTGTTCCGACATAGGCATAGCCGTCGCGCACAGCCAGATCTTCAACCGTGGAAAGAAGATCGATCGAGCCGACCTCGGTTATGTTCTTGAAGTCGGTGATGTCCAGAATAACCATACGCCGGCCGCTGCCGATGTAGGCGAGGTTCCCCTGGATGTCGACCGTATTGACCGGCCCGCCCCAGGCGCTGACCACCTCGAGCGTCACATCACCCCCGGGGACGGCCTTGACAATGCCGCCGGCCATGGGCGTTACCACGACGGCGGCCAAAAGAAGTAGAAACAGCGCAGAACACCATGAACTGCGCTGGCTAGGAGGAAACGAGTACGACGTCTTCATTTCGTGATTCCTTGTGTTCGACCAGAGGCATTGAGAGCAGATTGACAGATTTGGTGCTTGACGTCAAGTGTGTTTCTGATAGATTTCAGAAATGTTCAATGAATCATCGCGCTTGTGGTCGATTCCGGGGGGCTTAGCATGCTGAGCACGATGGTGACAGATAGTCACAAGCCGGCCGCCAGCGGCGGATTTGTGCAGGCGACGGCGGCTGCAATGAGCCGCCTTCGATTGGCGCTCGGTGAGCTGATCGAGGCGATCCCCCAACCGATCAACAAGGCTGCCGACGTGCATCGCGCGCTTGGTGTGGACCCCAAACTCGGATGGCAGGTGTTCAAGGTCGTCAACGCGGTAAACACGGCTGGAGCAGGCGTCAACGTCCCCAAACGGGTGTCGATGCAGCGACTCCTCAAGGCCGCGGCCGGGTGCGGTGTACCTGCCCATGTCATCGATCACACGGCTGCGGCCTTCGACGAGTTCGAGAACTTGGTCACCGAGCATGCGGGGGACCGCGCATCATTCGAGTCGATGGTCAGCGCCGTTGGGGATCAAGATGACTGTGCGCAAATCGATTTGAATCATCGGAAGGCGGCCTTTCGATCCAATAGCCACATCTGGGGGGTGCAAGCAACGGCGCGATTGGCGTGTTTCATTTATCAGCCTTCGCCGTCCCATCCGGGTCAGCAGGACCTTGGCGGCATTCGTGGATTTGTTGGGCTGAGACGACTGCGACGCGAGGGGTCCTGGGTCGTCACACAGACAAAAATGACGGATGCAGACGGTACGGATCGAGAGGCTCCCAACAGGGAAGCATTAGATCCGTCTGCCGAAGTCGCTCACGGCGTTTCGCTACTCGAGAAGTTCTGTAGTCAGCCGCTTCCAAGGTTTCGAGCAGTGCCGGGGAAGCTGGGCTACGTCAATACTGAGCTTGAGGGTGACAGCGTTGGCAACCAATCCGCAACAACGTGCATGATCGGCGATGTATGGCGCGGTGTATTTGGCTACTATCGGGACGAGCGGAACAAGCATAGTCTCAGCCATGCACTTGTTCACACACCGTGCAAGGTGCTGATTCATGATGTATTGGTGCGCGAAGGAATGTATGGCTCGTCAATACCGGAGGTATTGATCTATGGCGATCATCGCGGCGTGGACCCACATCCTGAAGGTCGAGACTGTGATTTGCTGGCCATGCATGCATCGGTGAGCCACTTGGGCAAGGGACCGCTCGTGGTTCATACGCCGGACGTACCGCGATATGTCCAGATGCTTGAGTACGCGTTTGATCGGCTGGGATGGGACGGCGAGAAGTTTGACGTGTACCGGTGTCGAGTGGAGTATCCGGTGATGCCCTCGTCGGTGGTGGTGCGATTCGATCTGCCGGAGAAGCCGTAGAGGAAGGCATGAGGCATTGGTCGTTAGTCGTTAGTCGTTAGTCGTTGGTCATTGGTTATTGGTCGTTAGTCATCAGCGATCGGCGATCAGCTCTCCGTGACCTCGATCTCTGCTCCAACTCTTCGCCCTTCCATGCCCACTCCGCTCCGTGGTCCTCCGTGGCCCTCCGTGTTGCAATCCCCTCTGCGATCTCTGCGACTCGGCGGTAAATCTCTTTCTTCAAAAACGGCGATCCTGGCGCGCGCTAAAGACGCCGCTCGCGATTTACAAGTGCCGAATTAAGCAAAGTTAAGCCTCAAACTCGCTCGGGTAAGCAAAGTTACGCCTCAAACGTGCAAAGTTACGCTCGGTTAACGACCGTTAGCGCGAGCGCGGCAACTTCAGCGCGCGCCACGATTGCCGAAAACCGATTTTGCACGCGCCAAACCTCGATAGCATGCGCTAATCAACGATTCAGTTCTTTGTGGTTTTGCAATTCCCCAGACGCCAGCGCGCACAAATGTGGCCGCGCCCTCAAGCCTCTTCGCCTCCTTGATGCCTCATCCCTTCTTCATCCCACCTCCACGATCATCTCGACCTCGACCGTCGCGCCGAGAGGCAATGCAACTGAACCGACCGCAGCGCGGGCATGTCGGCCCAGGTCGCCGAAGATGTCCTGCAGCAGTTCGCTGGCCCCGTTGGCGACCTTGGCTTGATCGGTGAAACCCGCGTCGGAGGCCACGAACACTCCCAGCCGAACGATTCGCCGGACCCGATCCAGTTCACCCCCAACAGCGTCATTGAGCACCGCTAGGGCGTTCAGGACACATTGCCGGGCGGCATCCTGGGCCCTTTCTACGGAGACGGCAGAGGGGACGGGGCCGGTGGCGAGCAGTTGACCGTCACGAAAGGGGATTTGGCCACTGATATAGAGCAGATTCCCGGTTCTGACGGTGGGAACGTAGGCGGCAACGGGCTTGGGAGCCTCTGGGAGGGTCAAACCCAGGTCGCTGAGTCGTTCTTTGGGGGTAGTCATACTGGTCCTCCAAGCCCAGAATCGGGGTTTTGGACCCCTGTGAAATTTTTTTACCTTCCGAGAATCTTGGAACTTGACGTGAGAGAGAAACGGATTACCTTAGTAGATGGCGGTTTCGGCCGCCGGACCAGTAGCGGCAACATAATACTGCAAAGATACATGCCCTCATCCGCCGGATCCTCCGGCAAATCATTCCCGCCGCCAAGGTCGACAATCAAGACGCTTTGAAGAAGCCGCTGGTCGGAAGCAAAGTTGTTGTAAGACAGCGGTGGTGCGGCAGGAAGCCGAGTTAGATTGGTTTCGCCCACACGAGTTGGGATGAAGTAGTCCCAGATTCGCCAAGGGCGAGATTCGGCAATGCAAGGCCGGCAACGAGGCCGGAAAGCCGAGTCGACTCGTAGGCTGCTGAGCCTGTGCGGGTAACGTCGCGTGGCGTTTCGGCACAGTTTTCTTTCCGTTCGTTGTTTTGCTCTCATTTATACCCCTTTATCGGAGACCTAAAACCATGAAACGAAAACGAGCATTCACCCTCATCGAGCTGTTGGTGGTCGTGGCGATCATCGCGCTGCTCATCGGACTGCTGCTACCGGCGCTAGCCAAGGCGCAGCGGAACGCGAAGACCATGCGCGACAGTGCGCAGATCAATCAGATTCACAAGTCGTTCCTGATCTTCGCGCAGGAACACAAGAGCCGGTTGCCGATCCCCGGAATTATCAACCGTGATTTGGCGGATCTCAACGGTGATGGCGTAGGTACGATACAGATTCCCGATGTGGGACCAGAGGACTACAGGCAGAACTATTCGGCGAATCTGTACTCGACGATGATCTCCCAGGACTACTTCAACACGAACATCCTCATCGGCCCGACCGAGGAAGCGGACGTCGTGGTAGAGGATAAAGACTTCAACTTCGAGGCCTACAACCCCGCGCAGGACGTCTACTGGGACACGAACTTCAAGATGAACATTAACTTTGACCCGGGGGGGCAGAGCGGCCAAGCGAACTGCTCGTACGCCCACATGGCGCTCGTGGGCGAGCGCAAGATCCGCAAGTGGAAGGACAGCCAGGCGGCTGAAGACCCTGCCATCGGCACGCGAGGAACAGCGTCATTGATCGATAACCGCCGGGGCGGCGACATGACCGGAGAGATGTACGAGAAGTCGTTAACGCTCCTGTTGCATGGCACCAAGAGGCAATGGGTCGGGAACATCTGCTTCATGGACAACCACACGGAGACACTCCTAACGTTCTATCCACAGCTCACGGCCTACGAGTCGTCCGAATCCGACCATGACGTCAAGGACAACATCTTCGACTGCGAGTTCAACGACCACCCGGAAGTGGACGACGACCCAAAGACATTGCAGCGATCTGCTGATGCCTTCCTCGTGATCTGCTCCTCGGTAGATGCTACGAACGGATGGTGGTGCGCGAATCGTTACGACCAACTTCTTGACTGAGTCTGAATCAGCGCCCCTGGATCCGCTGCGACAGTGGCGGGTCCGGTTTTTCCTCGAGTACAACACTCACCGATCGAATCGATCCGAACGACAACCAGGCAACTGATAACGGAGTACAACACTATGAAATTGAAAGGCAAACGCGGCTTCACCCTTGTCGAACTGCTCGTGGTCATGGCGATCATCGCATTGCTGATCGGCCTGCTTCTGCCGGCACTCGCCAAAGCCAGAGCGCAAGCTCAACTCACCAAGGACCAGGCGCAGATCAAGTCGATCCATCAATCGTGGCTCGTTTTCTCGCGCGAACTTGACGGCGAGCTACCAACGCCGGGGCTGATTGACCGGCTGGAGGATCCGACCCTGGGTCAGCACGTCCCCGGCCGTGGCCCGGAAGACTTGACGATGAACATCACGCCGTATCTGTATTCGGTCTGCATCATGCGGCATTATTTCACGCCACAGATGGTCTTCTCCCCGACCGAGCCGAGCGGCAGAGTGATCTCCAAGGATGACTATAAGTTCACGTACTACGACCCGCTGGGCGCAAATATCCTCTGCACGGATTCTGACGTAGGACCAGAGGACTGCTACTGGGATCCAACCTTCGACGCAACCCTCATCGACCCCACGGGCCTGAGCAACACGTCCTATGCCCATATGCCGATCGCCGGTGAGCGCAAGAAGCGGCACTGGAAGGACTCGATGGATTCCCGTTACGCGATGATCGGGACCCGAGGCGTGGAAGACGGCTCGCTTGAACCGGACATCTACTACGCTTCGGTCACGCTCGAATTCCACGGTGGTAGTAAGGAATGGGTCGGCAACGCTGCCTTCAACGACAACCACACCGAACGGTTGGATACGTTCTTCCCGGAGAATCTAAACTATTCGATCAACGGCGAGGTCATCGCTGATAACATCTTCAAGGACCAAACCGGCGACGGTGGCGGCGGGGTTGGTAACGACGGCGGCTTCGACATCTGGCTCGTGATTTACACGGAGATCAGCGAAAGCGAGGACACACCCATCAGCCAAGACGACCTCCAGTGGGATTGACCTCCTCCGGAACGATCTGTTCGTCTTCGCAGCAGCCGCAGACGAGCGATCAACAGACCGCTAAAACCATGGCCGATCCTGACGAGGATCGGCCATTTCTCTTTTTTTGGGCCCGTGGGAAAATCCATGGCAAACCCGTCCAACGCACTGTGCGGGTGCCATATTTCGTTCGAGCCGAGCATGTGTCAGGGCCGCATGGACGACGTGTGAATCTATGAGGCACCCCTCCGGCACCCTTGAAATGCTCGAGGGTTTACCGGGATTCCTTTAATCCGCCGCTCGCCGCCGCGGCCCGTCTTGGAAATCTATACTTATAGTCCGATGCAAGGCCTAACGATCCGAGACAGCGGTCGCCCAAGCCGGCTCACGAAAGCGCTGGCGTTGGCGGCGTTATTGGCGCCGTTGCCGGGACTCGTCGTTGGCGACCAGGAGGGGCCTGGCGTCGATGCGACGGCTTCGCCAACCGCTACGCCCGCCTACCGACAGGCCAACATAGTCGCGGTGCTGTCGATACGAGATGAGATCAACCAAGTGACGCTGCGGTCCTTGGAGCGTCGTGTCCGCTTGGCCGAGCGTCACGGCGCCGAAGCGATCGTGCTGGAGATTGATACGCCCGGCGGCGCGGTTCTCGCCACGCTCGACATCCTGCATCTGATTCGAACCGAGGCGCCCACCAACACCGTGGCGTGGATCAATCCGAAGGCATACTCGGCGGGAACGATCATCGCGCTGGCGTGCCGCGAAATTGTAGTTGTCCCCGATGCAGCGTTCGGCGACAGTGCCCCGGTCAGTATATTGGGGCCGCTACCCCAGGCCGAGCGGGCCAAACAGGAGGCGCCGATTCTTGCTGAGGTGATCGACTCGGCGAGGCGAAACCACTACGACGAGAAACTGGTCCAAGCGTTTGTCAGTGTGGGCGTCGAGTTATGGTTCATCGAGAACCAACAGACGGGAGCGCATATCTTCGTCGACCGTGAAGAATACCGCTTGGTATTCGGCGAGGATCCGCCGGATCAAATCACACCGGTCGCACCCCCATCGCCGCAGCCGGGCGACCTCACTGTCCCCCAAGTTGCGCCATGGTTTGAACACTTCTCGCCTGTAGACACTATGCCGGTCGATCCGGAGGCATTGAGCCGCCAGATTGAGTTCGAGCAGGATCGACCAACGTCGCGACCAGTACTAACGGAAGCGGATCGCGGCAACTGGAGTCTCCTAAAACAGGTGGCCTCCAGCGACCGGCTCCTGGTGGTGAAGCCGGCCGAGGCGATCTCTTACGGATTGGCGACCACGGTCATCGCCAACGACGAGCAACTCAAGGCGTACTTCGGGGCGCAGACGCTGCTGCGTTACGATCGCTCGTGGTCGGAGTCGCTGGTGCGGTTCCTGACGAACCCGATCGTGCGCGGCGTGTTGATCGTCATCTTTGTGATCTGTTTTCTGTTTGAATTGGGTGCGCCGGGCCTTGGCGTTTTTGGAGCGACGGCGGTGGTTTCGCTGCTGGTCGTGATCGGAGCGCCGTACCTGGCGGGGATGGCGCAATGGTGGGAGATCATCCTCATCATGCTGGGATTGCTGCTCGTGGCGGCGGAGCTGTTCGTAATCCCGGGCTTTGGGGTGGCGGGGATTTTGGGCGCGGTCTGTCTGCTGGTGGGCCTGGTCGGAACGTTCGTTACGGGCGATCTGAGCTCGCCGACCGGCCAGTCGGAGCTGGTGGTTGGATTAGCCGCAACACTGACGTCGCTGTTTACCGCGGGCATCGTGGTGTGGCTGGTGGCCAGACAGTTGGAATCGATCCCCGTGCTAGGGAAGTTGGTTCTCAAGACTGAACTGGGCGCCAGAGACTCAGCCCAAGGGGCGGGGCTCGGGCTTTTGGAGGCGATGGGTCATGGTCGCCGCGCACTGGAGCCGGGCGACGTGGGCGTAGCGGCGACCGACTTGAGGCCGGCCGGACGCGCCAGCTTCGAGGGACGACCGGTGGACGTGAAGTCCGTGAGCACGTATATCGAACGTGGAACGCCTGTGCGCGTCGTGTCGGTGGATCGGTTCGTTATTGAAGTTGAGGAAACCCAGGCATGAGCTTGTTGGTGGCACAGGCGGCGCAAGGGACGAACGAAGGCCCATACTTGTGGTGGGGAATCGCGCTGACCGCTGTGGCCTTGGTGTTGTTCTTCATCGAGTTCCTTGTGCCAAGCGGCGGCTTGCTCGCGCTACTCTGTGGGACAGCCGCAATCGGATCGATCGTGGCATTCTTCATGCACGATACAATGATCGGCGTAACAGCGCTGGCGGTGTATACCGTGGGTACGCCGATTCTGCTGGTTTTCGTCTTCAAGGTCTGGCTTCATTCGCCGCTTTCCAAGCGAATGGTGCTGGGAGGAAACGAGATGTTGACTGCACCTGCCGAGGAGGCCTACGTTGAATCGGAGAAGGCCAGAATGCAACGGCTCAAGCGATTGGAGGACTTGATCGGCGCTGAAGGCGTCACCGTCTCGGCGCTTCGGCCGATCGGTTTCGTCAAGATAAATGGTCAACGCATCGACGCCATGGCTGAATCAGGTGTGATTGAAGGCAATACGCCGGTCATCGTCACGGACGTCTACGACAATCAGATCAAGGTTCGGCCGATTTGAGCCCGGTAGCTGGGAGCCTGTGCCGATGTTCGGCGCCTTGTCAATCTGCTAAGCTAGAATCGCTTGGGGTTCTGTTGGATAGATACTTGCCCTCAAGCTTTGCTGAAAGAAAAAAGTCATGAACGCTCCAATCTCATACATCCTGGCTCAAAACGCGGTGCTCTGGGGAGTCGGAATCCTCGGGGGCATCATCGTCCTGTTCTTCCTATTCTTCGTCTTCCAATTCGTCGGACTGTGGGTTCAGGCCTTGGTCTCCGGCGCGCCGGTGCGGTTGATCGATCTGATCATGATGAAGTTCCGCAAAGTCAATGCGCGTGAGATCGTGTACAACCGCATCAGCGCCAAGAAGGCGGGGATCGATCTGCCCTCGGACTATCTGGAGTCGCACTTCCTTGCCGGGGGACGGGTGACGAACGTGGTTCGCGCGATGATCGCCGCCGACCGAGCCAAGATCGACCTTCCGTGGGAAGGGGCCACGGCGATCGACTTAGCGGGGCGCGACATCCTCGGAGCCGTAAAGACCTCCGTTGACCCGAAAGTGATTGATGTTCCACATTCCGGAGCGGGTAAGGCGACGATTGACGCGGTGGCCAAAGACGGGATTCAACTCAAGGCCAAGGCGCGGGTCACGGTGCGAACGAACATTGCACGACTCGTCGGCGGGGCGACCGAAGAGACGGTCGTCGCGCGCGTCGGCGAAGGAATCGTTTCGGCGATCGGCTCGGCAGCATCGCACAAGGCAGTGCTGGAGAACCCCGATGCCATCTCCAAAGCAGTGCTCGAAAAGGGGCTCGATTCCGGCACCGCCTATGAGATCCTTTCCATCGACATCGCCGACGTGGACGTGGGCTCCAATATCGGTGCTCAACTCCAAGCCGATCAGGCAGAAGCTGACAAGAAGCGATTCCAAGCCGAGGCTGAGAAACGCCGCGCCATGGCTGTTGCCCAGGAGGCGGAGTACACGGCCGAAGCGCAGAAGAACCGCGCGCTGGTCATCCTGGCCGAAGCGGAGGTCCCCAAGGCCATGGCCCAAGCCTTTCGGGATGGCCATATGGGCATCATGGACTACTACCGCATGAAGAACGTCGTTGCGGACACGTCGATGCGGGACTCCATCGCAGGCGGTGACCAAGATTCCCTGACGACCTAGGCGATCCCAAATCCATGCAGTGAGCAAGTAACGGTCTCCGAACCGAGGCCTCACGCTTTGAGGTATGATCCCTCGACCCGGTGCCTACCTTGCACGTGGTCATTCCGTTTTACAATGAACCGGACACCGTTGAACGGTGCGTTCGACGAGTCATTGATGCGCGCCTCGCGGAAGGTTGGCGAAAGGGAATCGTGATCGTTGATGACCATTCCGCCGAGTCAAGCCACACCGTAGTTGATTCGCTGGTTCGTCAGCTTGAGGTGGAAGGCTGCGATGTTGCGCTGCACCGACATGATGTGAATCGCGGCAAGGGGGCGGCGCTGGCGACGGGCTTTGACGCCGTGCTCGACACTCACCCACCGGATGACGATCTTGTGATCATTCAGGATGCGGACCTCGAGTACGATCCGGCAGATTACGACAAGCTCATGGAGCCGATCATTCGAGGCGAGGCGCAGGCTGTGGTCGGCACGCGCTGGGGGGCTCATCGTCCAATGCGCGGCTTGCGGCGACGGATTCCCCGTTGGGGCAACGGGCTCCTGACCGCATGCAGCAACCTGATGACCGGCTATCGGGTCCGCGACATGGAATGTTGTTACAAAGTTTTCTCTACCGGCGTGCTGCGTCGGCTTCGTCCGTCGCTGACTGAACCTCGCTTCGGTATCGAGCCGCAAATGATGGCTGGCCTATCTCGACTTGGCGTAACGGTCAGCAACGTTCCCATCAGTTATGACCCTCGGTCGATCGCGGCGGGGAAAAAGATCGGGTGGAGGGACGCGCTGCAAGCGTTTCGAGTGATCGTACGAGAGCGATTCCGCTCAAAGACGGTGCCGAACGGCGGACCGGACGGATCTGAATCCCCACGTGACTGAGAACTCGACCAATACTGCGCCTCTGCTGTCGACCCGTCGGCTTATCATTCAGCTTCTCGGATTTGTTGCCGGTGCGGCGCTGCTCATTTGGTGCATCAAGCTCGCGATCGGCGGGGGTGATTGGTCGAAACTGCGCGACGCGAACGTTGGCTTGATCGCTGTGCTGCTGGGTTGCACCTGCATCAGCCTGTTTATCAATGGTTCGACGTTTTGGCTTACGGCGCAGCCGCTCGCTCGTGTTCCGTTTTGGGATTTGCAGCGACTGAACCTCGCATGCAATCTCTTGAATTACGCGCCGATCCGTGCCGGCGCGATTACGCGCGTGGCGTATCACATGCGGGTGGATCGCGTGCATCCGTTGCAGATTGCAGCGTGGTTCGGGTCGATTTTCTATATCATGGCGATGGTCATCGCAGCGTGTTTGGCGGCCACGATAATCAGACCGATCATCGACTGGGTTTGGATGATGATCGTGACGGGCATCGTCATCAGCGGCGGCGTGGTGACACGTGTGATCATCTCCCACCGCCTCCTTGCAAAGTACGGACAGGGTGTCGATCGAATTCTGCGAAGCCATCGGGTGCTGTGGGGCGCGACGGTGCTTCGCATCCTTGATTTGAGCGCGTTCCTTGGGCGCATGTGGGCTGCGGCAACGATACTCGACCTGCAAATACCGACGCATCACCTTGTCGTATTGGCGTTAGTCGCATTCACCGCTCGGCTGATTCCGCTCGGTCGTGTGGGGTTTGCCGAAGCTGCCGTGACGGCCCTGGCGGCGCGGTTGGCTACGGCGGGGATGGATGGCGCAACCATCGAAGCGGTAGTCAATGAATCCGGACCGTGGGCGCAGTTGGCGTTGGTCGAGTCGGCCGGCGAGGCCTTGATTCTCATCCCCGGCGGTGCGATCGCCATTTATTGGCTTCGGCGACGCTGGCGAAGCGGACCTCGCTCGGCCTGAGAGGCGTCTTTCGCCCATTCAACACATCAAGATGACACGGCGCGGCCGGGGGCGTGTACGCTAACGGCCATGAATACCATCGACAGAAGAACATTCCTCACCGCGTCGGCGGTCTCCGCCGGGTTGCTTCCAACACTCGCATCCGCTGCATCAGCCGTCAAACCACAGCAGGGTAAGGGCGGACCAATAGCGATCAGCTCCGGCAACGGCATGCGGGCTGTAACCAAAGCCGTCGAGATGATGCGAAGCGGTTCGGCGCCGGTCGAGGCAGTCGTACATGGCGTGGCGATCGTTGAAAGCGATCCTAACGATATGTCGGTTGGCTTCGGCGGCTTGCCAAACGAAAACGGCGTCGTGCAACTGGATTCATGCGCGATGGATGGACCAATGCACAAAGCCGGCGCCGTCGCTGCTATCGAGAACATCAAGAACCCGGCACAAGTCGCGCTGAAAGTGTTGCGCCGCACCGATCATGTTTTGCTCGTGGGCGAGGGCGCAACGCAATTTGCGCTCGCACACGGTTTCAAATCGGAGGACCTGCTCACCGATCGGGCCCGCGCCGCTTGGCTGAAATGGAAAGAGAACCTCAACCCCAACGACGATTGGCTGGATCGAGATCAACACATCGAGAAAGATCCACGACAAGCGATGGCCGAAGAACTCGGCATCCCCTACCACTACGGCACGATTCACTGCTCAGCCCTCGACGCCAACGGCGACATCGGCGCTTGCACTACAACCAGCGGATTGAGTTACAAAATCCCGGGGCGCGTGGGTGATTCGCCGATCATTGGCGCCGGAATGTTCGCGCAAAATGAAGTCGGCTCAGCCGGCGCTACAGGTCGCGGCGAATCGCTGATCCAATCTTGCGGTTCGTTCCAGATCGTGCAACACATGGCCAACGGCGACGATCCCACCGAAGCGTGCCTGAAGGTGCTGAAGTGGATTGCAGACCACACCAAGCGCCACGATCTGCTGAACTCCAAGGGGCAGCCGAACTTCGGCGCAACGCTCTACGCCCTTCGCAAAGATGGCGCCTATGGCAGCGCCACAATGCGAGGCAGCGCTTCGTTCTCCGTTCACGACGGAACCGAAGCCCGCAAAGAGAAGTGTGCTGCCCTGTACGAATGAGAAGATCAGCCAATGCTCAGCGCACGATACACTCTCTGGTTGTTTGCGGCTCTGACCATAATGTCTTGGCTGGGTGGCTGCGCCACGCACGTCAAGCACGATGGGCGCCGATCCGCGACCAGCACGCCATCTCCAGAAATCGTCCAGCTTCGCGCGAACTATGCGGATCTGATTCAGACCGGTAACACTGAATCTGCGTACCCCGAGTATGTGCGCCAGATGGAGAACCTCTTGGAGGAGTGGAATCCTGTTGGAGCCTCTGTCGAGGACGTTGTCTTCTTGGTCGGAAGGCCATCTGAACGCCACGAAGATCGGATCGTGTATGTCTTCGAGGGCGGATTCAGCGGCGTACTTTGGGTGTTTCAACTCAAGGATGGCAGCGTCACAGCTGTGGAGCGCGGGAGTGTTAATTGAAGCGATTCAGGAATCCGGATGGGTGAACGGTCGCCAGTTGAGCAATCAGGGCGCCGAAGCTCAGCGATCAAGTCACTTCGCCCTTCGCAAAGATGGCGCCTATGGCAGCGCCACAATGCGAGGCGGCGGTTCGTTCTCCGTTCACGACGGAACCGAAGCCCGCAAAGAGAAGTGTGCTGTCCTGTACGAATGAGAATGAACATTCCCCGGTAGTGAGGAAAAAGAAATGCGTCGATTAGCTCGCTTTGGCATGTACTTGAGTTTTGCTGTAGTGGTGTCGCTAAGTCAGTCTGTTATGGCTTGGCAGGACGAGGGCACGGGATGGACGCCTGAGTTAGCGTTGAAGGTCAAGCGGATTAGTAATGTTCGCGTTTCGCCGGATGGTAATCGTGTGCTGTTCCAAGTCAGCATCCCGAGCATGGAAGAGGAGACCAGCGAATGGGTCGCGCACATTCATGTTGTTGACGCTGATGGCACAAACACCTATCAACTGACGCGCGGCGACAAATCGTGCTCCGGCGGGCGGTGGTCGCCTGATGGAAACTGGATCGCGTTCACATCATCGCGCGGTGCAGAGAAATCCAACATCTTCCGCATCAATGTTCGCGGTGGAGAAGCTGAGCAACTCACCGACGTCAAAGGCGGGATCAGCGGCTTCCAATGGTCACCGGACGGGACGCACATTGCGTTCGTCATGACCGATCCGCCCAGTGAAGATGAGGAAAAGGAAAAGAAGGAAAAACGCGACGCTCGCACAGTGGATGAAGACTTGAAAATGGCGCGGCTGCACATCATGCCCGTTGAGCCGAACGAAGAAGGCGAGCGCCCCACGCGATTGCTCACCGAAGGCAACTTTAATGTGACCGGCGGATTCTTCGGCGATAGTTTCAACTTCGCTCCTGATTCAACCGCGATCGTCTTTACACACACGCCTACGCCGAAGATTGATGACTGGCCCAAAGCTGATATCTCGATTGTCGAAGTGAGTTCAGCATCTGTGCGATCGCTTGTCTCGACGGGCGCTGCGGAAACGAGTCCGATGTTTTCGCCGGACGGTCAGTGGATCGCCTATTCAATGAGCGACGATCCACCGACGTGGGCGTTTACCGGGCGTATCCATGTGATTGCACGCGAAGGTGGCGAGCCTAAGCCGCTTGCCATGACGTTTGATGAGCAGCCACAAGTCCTCGGCTGGAACGCCGCTGGCGATACGGTGTTCGCTGTGGAATCCGATCGCACGCACAACCGAATCTATGCCCTGCCAACGAGTGGTCTCGAAACGAAAACGATCAACACAGGCGACCGTTTCATCATGGGCATTACATTGGATCGCAGTGGCGCACACCTTGGCTTCACGTCCGAAGCGCCGGATCGCGCAGCTGAAGCCTTCGTCAGCACCATCAACGATTTCTCTCCCGTGCAAGTCAGCGATGTGCAGGACCTTCCCGATCTTCCGCTGGGGCGAACTGAAACGATCACCTGGAAGTCCAGCGACGGGCTTGAGATCGAAGGCCTGCTCACCTATCCAACCGATTACGAGTCCGGCGAGCGCGTGCCACTACTCGTCATCGTCCACGGCGGTCCGACGGGTGTGTTCCAACAACGCTTCATCGCCAACCGTGGCGCGTATCCGATCGCTAGCTTTGCATCGCGCGGCTATGCAGTGCTGCGTTGCAATCCGCGCGGATCCAGCGGATACGGTAAAGACTTCCGCTTCGCCAACTACAACGATTGGGGCGTCGGTGATTACCAAGACATCATGACCGGCGTCGATTATGTCATCGACATGGGTGTCGCAGACTCTGATCGTATGGGAATCATGGGTTGGAGCTACGGCGGGTACATGACCTCATGGGTCATCACACAAACCGACCGTTTCAAGGTCGCGTCCGTCGGCGCTGGCGTAACGAACTTGATGTCATTCAATGGCACGGCTGACATTCCAAGTTTCATTCCTGACTACTTCCATGGCGAATCGTGGGACGATCTCGATACCTACGTCAAACACTCAGCAATGTTCAACGTCAAAGGCGTCACCACTCCAACGCTCATTCAGCACGGTGAGAAAGACGCGCGCGTGCCTATCTCACAAGGCTATGAGCTATACAACGCGCTGAAGCGGCAGGACGTCCAGACGAAGATGATCGTCTACCCCCGTCAACCGCACGGGATTCGTGAACCGAAGCTAGCGCTCCAAGCAATGCACCACAATCTGGAGTGGTTTGAGAAGTACCTGGGCGATCACAGCTCGGATTCTGATTAGAACCTCGTCGCTGAGGTGACGATGCCGCGCGAGTATCTGTGCCTACCTGTGTTTATCTGTAGTTCGCGATTATCTGCGGACGTATGTACTTGACGCAATCAGGATGAAGACTCTTCCCGTCGCCAGCCGCATTCGGGACAGCGCTTCACTTCATCGCCGAGACCACGAAGCCAATAACCGCAACTGAGGCAAACGTCATAGCCCATCTCCCTGAGAGCCGCGAAGGTTGCCCCGCGAGCAAACCGCCATCGCAGTGCTGTGAGGATGACCCATGTACCGGCGACGATCAGCGGGAAACGCGCACCGTTCAACGGGATTGCGAGCGCTATCAAGTACAAGAAGATGATCCATATAAGGATCAGCGGAAGGCTGATCACGAATCCGAGCAATTCGGTTTTCCACGAGATGGGAACATCTGCATCCTTGACCTTGCGGCGAAAACCATGTC
>CBDUST010000063.1:0-17170 GCA_965369945.1 uncultured bacterium
CGTATTGGTTGGACGACCGCGAGCTTGCAGCACCAGTCGTCCATGTATCGCAGCCCGTCGTGTTCCATTATTCAGCCGACGCATTATGCCGCCTCACGGTAGTAAGAATTGAGCAGCCCACCTAAGCGTGGGAGGCGCATGACGCGCCCGGTTGAGCATTCTGGAACCCCATCAATCAGTTGATTGCCCAAGCCTTGATGCGTTCGCTCAAGGTGATAGTGCTCCATGTACTCGTCGACTGCGCGGCGTAGATGCCTCTCACCAACCAGAATCATCCGATCAAGACATTCCGACTTGATCGAAAGCACGAACCGCTCTGCATAAGCGTTCAGGTTCGGGCTCTTGGGCGGCAGACGCACTGACTCCACTCCTCCACTCCTCAGGATCTCTCGAAAGACCTTCGTGAACAGCGGGTCACGGTCGTGGATCAGATGCGTCTTCCCTCGAAGCATCCCCGTCATCTCGTCCATCAGGTTCCGCGCGATCTGTTCCATCCACATGCCGTTGACCACTGGACTGACCCCGGCAATCCCCACGCGCCGCGTCGGCAGATCGATCACAAACAACACCATGTAGCGAATCAGACCGACCTTCGTCCACACCTCGATCGTGAAGAAATCGGCAGCGGCCAGGCCGTCCCAATGGGCCTTGAGGAACTTCGACCAGGGCATGTGCTTCAACCGCTCCGGAGCCGGCTCGATCCCATGATCCATCAGGATCCGCCGGACACTTGAACGCGAGATACTGCAATTCAGCTTTGAGAGCTCGCCGACGATGCGTGTGTAGCCCCAGCTCTCGTTGTCAGTAGCCATTCTGACGACTATCGCACAGATCTCTTTGGTGGTTCGCGGTCGGCCCGGTCGTCGTTTGTCGCTGCCATCGTACTTCCTGGCGATCAACTCGCGGTGCCATCGCAGTATCGTGTCCGGTGTGACGATCGTCACCAACTCCCGCAATACCCGCCTGCCAAGCCGTTTCCCTTTGGTTGCCAACCGTCGACGCTGATCGTTATTGAGACGGAGCCGCTTCCCCCCGTGCAACTCCTGAAAGACACGGATTTGCTCCTGTAAGAACTCGATCTTCTCCCGCTGGTCTTGGTTGAGCCACCCGGCGATGGCAAGGAGCAGCATTCTCATTGGCATTGTCAGCATGGCCTCCAGTTTACCCGTTCCAGAATCCGTCTCGGTGCTCTGAAAGAAAGTGCGTTTCGACGTGCATATCTTCTGATCAACCCTCGACTTAGCGTTCGGCTGACAATTGGAACAGCACGACATCCGCAAAGGATGCTCGAAAGAGTTCCGACACACCGCGTTGCGGGACTCACTGGATGCGCTTGATAAAACCCGACGGCCAGTATGTGACCCGCTGTGAGGTCGTCCCTTCGTTGAACAAAAACGATGGTTCTTCGATGACGAACTCAGATCTTGTCCGCACAAACTCTAGTGCGGCCTGCTTGGGATTATTCCACGTCCAATCCGGCTCGGTTCGCGGTGCTCCGGCGAGTTGCTCCATGATTCCATCCATGGCCACAATATATGATCCAGGCGTCACGAGAGGTGCATAGGCTTCCAACTCGCTCAGCACGTGTGCCTTGGTATGACAAGAATCCAATAGGACCATCACGGTCTCGCCAGGTAGCACAAGTCGGCGCACGGTCGCCACCACCTGCGGATCGATCGAGTTTCCTTCAATCAGCGTGATGAACTCAAAGACTTCGTGGGCCTCGATCGCCGCTCGATTGTGCGGACGGATCTCGATATCGATGCCAACTACTCGGCCTCTGCCAAGCAGTTTACAGAGGCTCGCACAGAACACGGCTGACCCTCCGTGGGCAACTCCCGTCTCAACGATAACTTGCGGCTTGACTCCGTAGATGACTTCCTGTAGACGAACTATGTCCTCCGGAAGCTGTATGATCGGGCGGCCCAGCCATGTGAAGCTGTATACGTACTTCGTGTCCCACCCGGAGCGCAGCCACAGCTCGCTGAGAATCGCGAACGCCTCCGGACTGCCGACGTCATGTACAGCCACAACTTTGCCAGCCTTGGAGACGGTCACTTTGTCATCTTCAATCGAAATCATCGCAAAGGTTCGGTCTCTTCCTCATTGCGGTATAGGCAAGCGATCAACGGGCCATAGTCTCCGATCTGGGGTACCCGAGCGGCAACCTGATGAAGCGGATGGTCGTAATCGATAGGCTCCCGTTGCACTTTTGCCATATATGAGTATGCGAGACGCGTTATGAGATAATACGATGAGGCGATAGATTGTCGTTTGAGCAGTAGCAATCTATCGGCGACATGTTTATCAAATCCGCGCTCGAGTAGGGTCAGGTGTTCGTGAATAGGGAGAGGCGCCAGACCAAGCACCTTACGATCGTTGTTAAGGTGTTGATAGCGCTCGGCGTACGATTCGATATAAAGAAACAAGCCACTGGGCTTTAGCAACTCTATAAGATTGTCTGCAGCTCGCTTCTGCATATCAGGCGTCTCGAGATTCTGGAAGACACGAACGGCATAAATTAGGTCGTACTGTTCCGTGATCGAGTCTTGGATGATGTCAACCCGCTTGAACTTCACATTGGGCAGCTCTTCACGGTCTGCTGTCGCCTGGGCGATCTCGATCATGTCGCTGTTGAGATCGACCCCTGTAAAACTAATCTCTGAGTTTGCTGCAGCAAGCCGTAACGTCGTAAAACCGTTGGCGCATCCAAAATCGAGCACACAGCTTGGGTGTTGGGCTTTGATGCACGCTTCAATATGGTCGATCTCTATCTCTCGAAGATAAACGTCAGGCGTATTCGCCCTGGGATCGGCCCCATATTGCCTTGCACGTGCCGACCAGAACGCCAGCATCTCGGATCGCTTATCGACGTTAAACTGCTTCGGCATGGAAGAATGTCCTGAACGATTCGATCACCCGCGTAACATGTTGGTCATCCATATCCGAGTGGAGCGGGAGAGTGAGGATCTCTCTACCAACTGTCTCTGTCACAGAGAGGTCACCACAGCGGCAACCTTTGAAGCGCGTGAACCAGTGTCCCGGCTTCCAATGAATGCCAGTATCGATTCCGTACTGCCCTAGGTGAGAGCGAAGTGACTCGCGGCGAGCTTCCGGAACTCGCACATAATAGAGGAAGGGTACCACACTGTCGAAATTGGTATTTGGCACTCGGACGCCCGGGATTGAGCCAAGGTTCTCATTGTAATAGCGACAGACACGTCGGCGGGTCTCAGCGATGGCTTCGATCTTGGCAAGTTGCGTGAGCCCGATCGCAGCATGAAGATTCGGCATGTGATACCGAAACCCGATCCGCTTGACGTCATAGGTCCAGGCTCGTTTGTTCTCGTACATCACTTCGGCCGGCTGGCACATACCTATGAGGCGCATTTCGTGCAGCGCCTGCTCTTCATCCGCTGTGGAAACAACCAACGCTCCGCCGTCGATACACGTTATGGTCTTGACGGGATCGAAACTGAACATACAGACATCTGAAAAACTGCCGACCATCGCGCCCTTGTACTTGGACCCAAGAGAGTGCGCCGCGTCGTGAATTATGCGCATTCCGGTCCGTTCTGCCAGGTCCGCCACCTGTTCGTGCTCACAAAGCCGACATGCGTAGTCGGTTACGATGAGTGCTCTTGTTCTTTGCGAGATTAGCGGTTCTGCCTTTGACACATCAATACAGAGCGAGTCGTCATCGACGTCGCACAAGACCGGCTCCGCGCCTGTCGCCAGAATGGCCTGAAGATCCGCAACGTTGTTGAACGACGGGGTGAGCACCTCGTCACCAGGCCCGACTCCTGCGAGCAGAAGGCCCAAGTGAAGGGCAGCATGTCCCGTGCTTAGAGCGACAACCCGGCGTTCTCTCGTTTGGATAAGCTGTTGCAGCGCCCTCTCGAACTCACCGACATAACTACCCATGCCAAGCCAGCCGGTCTTCAGCGCATCTGTGGCTGCCGACAGCTCTTCTTGCCCCAACAACGGCTTGAAAACCGGAATCTGTTCCATCAGATCTCCACCCCTAAGAACGCAATTCAGGATCTAATCTTGTCTTGAAGTTCAGACGTGCGAAAGTCTGGATAAGAGCGATCAGCCTCGCTGATTATCTCAGGTTTGTACGGCCACGATATGCCGAATGCCGGATCGTCCCACCGCACACCACGGGCGTTTTGACGCGCGTACGCCCGCGTCATCTGGTAAAACACTTCCGTGTTATCGTTGAGCGACAGGAACCCATGGGCAAGACCCTCCGGTACATAAACCATCCGATGATTGTCTGCCGTTAGCTCCACGGCGTGCCAGTGACAAAAAGTCTGTGACTCCGACCTAAGATCGATGATCACGTCATATAGAGCGCCGCGCGTGCATCGCACGAGCTTTGCTTCTTGGTGTGGCGGCGCTTGATAATGCATGCCGCGCAAAGTTCCGCGTCGCCAATTCCGTGAAAGGTTGCACTGGGCCACATCTGGATTCAACCTGTGGCGCTTAAACTCTTCCTGGCAAAACGTTCTGCCGAACCAGCCACGATCGTCTTGTTCGCCTTCGATGTCTATGACGAAGGCGCCGCGGAGAGAGGTTTCTGTGAAAATCATCGTTGTACATCTCAAAGGATCAAGTAGGTCGTCTCAATCTCAAAGCACCGCGACCGTCGGAATTGGCACGATGAACTTTCCGCCGCGGCTCACATACTCACAGTTCTGCTGCCTGATCTCTGACGAGAGATTCCAGGGCAACAGAAGGCAGCCCCCCGGCTGCTCATCAACAAGGAGGGCGGGATCGACAATCGGTTGATGAGTCCCCGGAATGAACTGCCCCTGTTTGTGGGGGCTGATATCAGCGACCCAGGGAATGAGGCACGTACCTAGGCCGAACCGGTTTAGGAGCATTACTCCCTTTGCGGCCGCTCCGTATGCGGCGACTGTATCGAATTCGTTTATCGTTTCGATCAATGTCTTACCAAGGCGCTCCACGCGAGTTGCGAATTCGGCGTAGTACGAGTCACCAAATAGCCCGCGGTTCCGCTCTTGCTCACACAGTTGGTCAGCCGCGCTCTGAGCCCCCGTGTGGGCCACGGCGAGGTGCAGCGATCCTCCGTGGATCTCGATAACCTTGACCTCAGTAATCCGCAGACCGTGCTCATCCAGTAGCGACCTCAAAGCGGACATCGAGAAGTAACACTGGTGTTCGTGGTAGATTGTATCAAATGCACACTGCTCGACCAGGCTTACGATGTAGGGCACCTCGATGTGGGCGATTCCGTCGTCAGCTAGCAGGAGTTTGAGTCCACCGATAATCTCGTGTGGATCCGGCACATGGGCGAGAACATTATTTGCGAACACGACATCTGCCTGCCCGAACGCATCAACGATCGCGGCGGCCTCCTCCCGATCAAAATAGGCGCATCGAGTAGGCACGTCGTGAGAGCAGGCATATTCGGCGATGTTCCGGGCAGGGTCCACGCCAAGAATCGTCGCCCCGCGCGCCTGCGCCTGTCGGAGCAGATAGCCATCGTTGGACGCGATTTCGACGACTCGCTGCCCGGGCCTGACGTGTTGCGATACAAGCAGACCCGCGTGTGCCAGCATCGTCCGCGACTGGCTCGAAAAATAGCAGTACTCGTCGAAGATCTCAGCTGGGTCTGGCGCCTCAGTGAGCTGCCCTAGCGAGCACTCGCGGCAAAAGACGACCTTCAGCGGCCAGCGCTGAGTGACCTCGTCCGGATCTGTCAGTAGATGATTCGCTAGGGGCATCAGTCCGAGATCGATGACCTCGCCGAACGAGGTGCCACCGCACACTCGGCAACTCATGACGAAATCGCCGGCGACCTAACGGGAACCTCGATCTCGGGATCGATCAAGACGGGAGGCTGGCACAAGTGCTTCCGATACCATCCGATGGTCTTGACGAGCGCTACGTCAAGATCGTGACGAGGAACCCAGTTGAGCTCGCGCCGGGCACGGCTTGCGTCAAGATACTGTGTCATGATTTCCCCGTAGGCTTGATTCAGGATGACCGGCTCCAGATCCTCCCGACCAACGGCGACCTGGATCTTTCTCGTCATGCTAAGGGCGTCAATTGGCTGACCTGTACCGAAGTTGAAGGCGCAGTGCCCCGTGCTTAAGCAGGTGCCGCTCCCATCACGGTCGTCAATCCATTGAGCTAGCGACAGGAACCCGAGCACCGCGTCATCGACAAAAAGATAATCGCGCACCAGCGTGCCGTCAGACCGAATCACTGGACGCTCGCCATGCAGCAATGACCGGGCTGTTCCGGGAACTAGTCTATTCCAATTCAGGTCACCCGGACCAAAAAGATTCCCACAGCGGGCGATCGCGATCGGTAAGTTGAACGTACAAGCGTACGTCTGAGCAATGAGGTCAGCGCAGCTCTTGGAGACGTCATATGGGTTCTTCGCCGCCAGCGGTGTCTCTTCCGTATACGGTAGGTCGCCGCACTCGCCATACGCCTTGTCGCTGGATGCAATCACGATGCGGCGCACCTGATCCGAATGCAGCCGGCAAACCTCAAGAACGTGATATGTTCCTCGAATGTTGGATTCGAACGTGCCGAGTGGATCCCGCTGCGCAACCTCGACGATCGCTTGGGCTCCCAGGTGGAAAATTGTGTCGATCTCGCGCTCGACGATAGCCGCTTTGACCTCTTCAAAGCGCTCCAGCCGTCCACTTACAACGGAAACATGCTCAATGTCACCCGAGCACGACAGCGCTGAGGCCGGATCGTGGTTACGGATCAGACAGGTTACGCTGGCATTACGCTCAAGAAGCGCATGGACCAATCGCGAGCCGAGTAATCCAGTTGCACCGGTAACGAGAACGTTCGCATCATCCCTTGGCCAAGGCTTCAACGATCCCATAACTTCCATCGTGCCTGATCACTTGCCCACATTTTATTCAGTCGGCGCACATCGCGCAGCGTATCCATCGCGTGCCAGAATCCTTCGTGTCGGTAGGCCATCAACTCGTTATTCTCAGCGAGCCGCGGAAGCGTATCAAACTCGAGCGATGTGCTGTCGCTATCGATGTAGTCGACAACGCCAGGTTCGAGCACAAGGAATCCTCCGTTGATCCATCCGTCCGGTTCGTTGGGTTTTTCTACGAACGAGACGACGCGATCTCCCTCCAGTATGGGGCACCCAAACTGCGATGGTCGGCGGACCACCGTAAACGTTGCCAGTCGACCATGGCTCTGGTGAAAGGCAAGCAAGCGCGGGATGTCGATGTCGCCAAGGCCATCACCGTATGTCAGAAGGAAGGTTCCGTCATCAAGGTATGACTTCAACCGTTTGACCCGCCCGCCCGTCATCGTTCCGTCACCGGCATCGATCAGCGCTATCCGCCATGGTTCGACGGTCTGATGGAGCCGCTCGATTCGATCCTGGACATAGTCGATTCTCAAGTCACACATTCTCTCGCGGTACTCCAGGAAGTACCGTTTGACGAGCCATCCTTTGTGCCCGCATGCAATCAAAAAATCGTTGAACCCGTAGTAACTGTAGATCTTGAGGATGTGCCAAAGAATCGGTCGGCCCCCTATCTCGACCATCGGCTTGGGCATCTCGTCAGTATGTTCCGCGAGCCGAGTACCAAACCCCCCAGCCAAGACGATTACCTTGTGCGGCCTAGTTTCGGCGTGGCACACGGTCCCCATTTCGACCTCTGAACCTGCTTTCAACATCTCAACACGGGGCATTGTAATCGATAGATTAGTCTCGGCATGCTGTACGTCAAGTCGCCCAACCGATCCGACTCGCGGCTGTTCGTCATCATCGACGCCGACTATATGGCCCCTATCCCCAGCCCCTGGATTCGAAAGAGAGCCGTAGAGAACCGTGGACGAGAGCGAGGCTCGTCGATCCACTTACGAACCGCGGAAGGCGAAGCCCCGAAGGCTCCGCTCTCGCCATGCGCTGCGTCTGTCCGCTCCCACGATCACTCGCGCTTGCCAGCGGACGGTTTGCAATCTTCGCTGTCACCATGGTCCCGAGCATCGTATCCCGTCGCTGTTACGCACCGTCGATAGGGTCAACGGTCACCTCCCGGTCACGCTCCTCTTTCCCGGCCTGTGGATCAGGCGAGCCAGATCCTCAGCCATGAGATACCAATAGCGAGGAATCGATGAGAATGCGGACACCGCAAGGAGCAGCCGAGTCCGGAGTCGCCTGGGACCCTTCAGGGGTATGGTCAGCGTAGAGTACAGGTACAGAAAAGGGATTCTCCAATAGGGAAGGATCCGCCTCCGCGGTCTGGCAAAGAACGTGTCGCAGTACCGGCGGATTCGAGCTTCTCTCGTCTCAGGATCTCGATTCATTCGCCGATACCAGCATGCATCCTCCACATATACAAATCCACCGAGGATCGCGAGCTCGCCAAGCAGCAGCACTCCT
Organism: uncultured bacterium; assembly: GCA_965369945.1. GTDB lineage: Bacteria > Planctomycetota > Phycisphaerae > Phycisphaerales > SM1A02 > JADFNO01. The sequence continues at coordinate 8,408 of CBDUST010000063.1, forward strand.
GGCACTAACGTCCTCGGAACGAGATTGGTTTTCCGTAGGGCGTCAAGGCGAATAAGTCCGTAGATCATGTTCGGATCGCCCCACATCACCAGATTGAAGCGGGTCACAGGATCGGTTATCCCGGACATATCTATGAATAGCTTCTTTGGGCGCGGAATCTCTGTACCCTCCTTGTCGATCCAAACCACCTCTCCGAACGTGAGCACGGCTCTGTCATCTTCCTCGATTCCTCTGACTAACACGGCTAGATAGTCTATCGACAGGATGTCATGTCCAGCCACGATCAGGAAGAACTCGCCCTTGGCAGCGCGCATTACGATGTTGAAATTCTCGATGGCGCCGACATTCTTTGGCTGTCGTACGTACCGGATCCGATTATCTCGTCTCGCGTAGGCTTGGGCGATCGAGGCAGTCTCATCCTCTGACGCATTGTCGGATATGATGACCTCAAAATCCGAACACGATTGAGCAACGATCGACTCTATCGCCCGGTGAAGGAAGCGGGCCTCGTTGCGCACGGGCATTCCGATCGTAACGCGTGGCCTCTCGTCGTCGACTGGCCGATCGTCGATAGATTCATTGCGCCTCTGCATTGCGTATTCCTTGAATGCATTCTGCCCGATCGAAGGTCTCTGGTCAACCACTGGTCGGCTCGACGCGGATGCTACTTGCGGGCGTACTTCGCCAACCAGAGGTCGGGAGGCGCACAATAAACCAGCTCCGCCGGCGCAAGGACTCGCGAACGATTGCGCGCTTCGGACCGTATGGTAATGATTCGGTTATTGCTGCCGAGATCTCGGCGCTATCCGGCCATTGTCAATGCGCAATGCGACGAGTCAGATTCACCGCTCGAACGAATTTCAGAATGCCGTCTTTCGTCCCCTCGCTACCTGTCTTCCATCAGACGGTATACTACCGCCGATGATCTCTCACACGGCGTGGGCAAAGGTAGCACTCGTACGACAGGTACACCGAGTCATCTGAGAATGAAACAGATATTCGTTCGTGGGATTAGCCGTTCGGGCGGTACGTTGATGGCGACGATTCTGGACGCTCATCCACAGGTAGCTATGTCCTACGAGCTCTATCAGCATCTCCTTACACCATCGGGAGAACACCTAAAGCGGGCACCCGGGCTTGCTGAGCAACTTGGCCTTGCGCTAGAGCGCGCGTCCACCTCCCCGACGAAATTGTACAGTTTGATCGAAGACCCTACGACCCGTACGTTTGTGGCACGTGCGAACCGTAGCGGCGTCGACCCTGGTACGCTCCTACGCTTGCTTGAACAACATACCGCTCGGGGGAAGGATCTCGCAACCTTGCGCGGCCGGATGCTGTTCATCGAGCGCATCGCCCAGGAAAAGATGAGGCGCGAAGGGAAGATACATTGGGGAACCAAGATCGCGTCGGGATATTGGGAGCTTGCTTCCCTATACCCGAATTCGTATTTCCTATACATGCTTCGTGACGGCCGCGATGTGGCTGCCTCGCGAAAGAATGTCGGTGACTTCAAGCAAACAGTCGATGACGTCGCAAGAAGCTGGTGCGTCTCGGCTGAGGAGTTTGTGCGCTTCACTTCTGAGCGGCACATCCGAGCTCGTGTAGTCAGCTACGAGCGACTCACTGCCCATCCCGAGGCGGAGCTTCGAGCGATGATGGAGTTTCTCGAGCTGCCGTGGGATCAGGGCATGCTGTCGTTCTATAATAAGGAGTTGACAATCTTTCGACACCCGATGGGCCACCTGTCCGCCAAACAGATCAGCAAGCCAATCTCCACGTCCAGTGTGGGAAGGTGGAGGCAAGAACTCACGAGAGACGAGATCAGAACGTTCCAATCTATCGCCGGGCCGCTACTCACCGAATTGGGCTACGAGGTTCCCTCGGATGCCACGGCGGGTGCCTGATCGTTGGGGACGAAACACGTGCGAACGCGCGGAAAGACCTGGACGGTGCTACTTCTACGTGTATGGATAGATGACTATGTCCCCGATATCCTTCGATTCACAATCACTTAGGCAGATCATCGATCCGCCATTCGACCCGTCATCCGAATATGAGGCTGTGTTTCCTCTGGCTTGGTACACAGCCTTCCTCGAAACGCTTCTAGCGCGAAGAGTGCAGATCATCACGTACCGCGACTTGTTCGCGCACAGCGACGATTGGGATTTCCAGTCCTGCTACCGACGCGAGTTTGAGAATTGGCATCGTCACATTCGCGATCCGGAACGCATATATCTCTTGATACAACACGATGTGGATCTCGTTCCCTCGTTCACAAGGCGGATCGTAGCACTGGAAGCAACATATGGCATTCGTTCCAATATCTTCATATTCAACGAGCCGATCGACGATCTGCTGGCCGACCCGAGCTGGTACGATGTCGATCACCCGTTCTTTCAACAGGCCGAGCGCAACGGTTTCGTCATTGGTTATCACCAAAACGCTCTAGTGTTATCGAAATCGGATATGGACAGCGCCGTCGAGCAATTCCGTCGCGACGTCGAGGAACTCAGTCGATCCTACCGCATCGAGTTTTTCTGCCCGCACGGTGGCCGGGGGCACGAGATAAACGGTAGACTCTATCATAACTACGATGTACCACTACCCCCGGAATACCAACGTCGCGTACGCTGGATCTACAACCGCTACAGCGTACGGTTTCACGGCCGTTGGAGCGACGGTGGGCTGCGGCGCGTGACTGACGCCGAACGTCTTACAGACCTTGACCTCGTTGAACGGTTCGTGAACTCCATGCAACCCGGCAAGCGCTATTTTGCACTCATCCACCCGCAGTTGTGGGGCTATAACATCAACATGGACTATAACCCGGCTCTGAGAGACCAGCATTGGTATCAACACGTATGCCGTCAGTATTCGCCAAGCTCGGCACGACAGCGCCAAGCGAAGGCACGACAGCGCCGAGCGAAGGCACGACTCGACAGAGAAAGAAACGCTTGAGTTCGTTGATCGGCCTAAGCCTGAAACAGGAATCCCGAAGGGTTCCAATCTTCAACCCAACGCCACCCGGAGCGCTTATGGGAGGTTGATCCAGGACTGGGTGGGCTACGGAAGGTCGAAACTGCCATGGGATTGACACCGTACTGGCACAATCCGATATGTGAATCCGAGGTTTGCGTATTGCCCCTTGTCGGACGTCGTCCTGGTTTAGAACTTGATCGAGCGTTCATGCCGTATGGGTCCAGATCTCAGCCAGGCACATCAAGTGCCGTTCAGTGGAAGTAGTTCACCAGTCCGCCCATCCGCTCGCGCCACCCGCACAATTCCCGCCACATAATGCCCCTTACCGGACGCAGGCCACCGGACCAAGCTTTGGCGGCAGATACGAAGTCGCGAGGGGCGCTGCCGATGAGTATTTGGATTCTACGGGGCGTGCCGGACCGTCAGCGTCGTGACCATTGCATATGAGGCGTTGAAGGTCTTCAGGGCTCTCGATCCTTATCTTGACAGTGCGAAAGCCAACCTGATCACTCGTTCAATCGACCAACGCAATGCCCACGGCCATCAGACCGATGAACGTAAGTGGCGCCCACCACGGTGCGGCCACGGTCCACATGCCCCATGCATTGGCGCCCTCGGCGAGTCCGACCATCATCAGCACCGTGACACCCGCCCAGCGCTGTCGACGCCTTAGAGGCCCGTTGATCAAGACCAGAGCCGCCAGGCCGACCGCGACGAGGCTGCCGCCCAGCGCGTCCAGCAGGGCGAGCACAAGTCGCTCGATCAGCGCATCCCGTCCTGTTCCAGAACTCGATCGAGGGTTCATGCCGCTTCTCGGTCGTAATGGCTGAGGATTCCGCCGAGTCGTTCACGTCGCGCGACCGTGGCTGATCCGTGTTCTGGAACCCCGTGCTGTTTCTTTATTCGGCCGAACGTTCATGTAGCTCTCCGGCAGGAGGAAGTCAGCATGCCGCCGATCCGCTTGCGCTGCTTGTAATATTCCCGCCACATAATGCCCCTTCTCGGACTCTCTTGGGGGCCTGCGACGGGATCGGAACCGTGTTGTTCCACGACTTAGCCAGGCACTCATGCGGCTTGAGCGTTGGGCTGAGTTTTGGAACGGGACGGGGTTGTACGTGTACATGGTTGTGCGTGTTCTTCGCTGCGGCTGCGCCAACTAGCACATCTTCAGAATCCGGTCCGCGACAATTCTACCCAGCAGTGCGCTGCCAGCATGTGTCAGATGCACCCCATCTCGCATGAGACACGTCTCCAGGCCGGCCTCGAGAATCGGCTGGAAAAGGTCGTTGATCGGAATATCGAGCTCGGCCATGACCTCGGTGGCGACCTGGTTATACACGGTGACGTCTTTGTTGAGGCGGAGCAGCTGCCGACTGGTCGTGTGCCATTGATCGTGGACCGGCGTGTTCAGCGCCCACACGATTTCTTCAACCCCGGCGTCCCGGATGATCGCAATGATCCGCCGAAGACTATCGGCATACTGCTCGGGTGGTTTGTTCCATGGGTAAGGCGGCGCTCCGGGGGCAGCGGTCGCCAGATCGTGGAGCCCGGCGTTGACATGGACGACGTCCGGCCGACTCATGAGCCAGTCCTCTAGATGATTCAGAACGGCGATTGTGCCTCCCGTGTTGTGTGGAATGTGGGTGAGATTGAAATGATCGATCAGGCGGTCATAGGCGTGCAGCCCGTAGCCGGTCGAATCGCGAATCCGCATCCGAATCGAATCCCCGATCAGAAGCACGCGCTTTCGCCCCGGGCGTTCAGCCTCAGCGAGTCGATCGACAATTTGTTGTTGACGAGATCGTTCAAACTCGTTTCGCCCGCCGAGCAGGTGAAGTCGCTTGTAACCCAGCCCATGAGCATTGCGATGCAAATAGAGTGCGTGCGCAGCTTCGCCCTCAAGATGGCGGGTCGATCCGTCCTTCATCCGGATCGTCGCGGACTCTGCCGCAAAGTATCTCATCGTGCGGCCTCCACCGGCTGAAGCGCACCACTGATGAGCTTCGTCAGCCGGTCCTCGACGCGCCGGTTTCGTCTCCATGGCGATCTCGATTCCACAAGACGGATTTCCATGGGTCTTACGCCCGCCGATTTTAGAATCGTCTCCGCTCGCGATTGGTAGATCTTGGCGTCGGAGGCGCGATAGATTCGGGCGCCCTTGGAGACGATCAGGTCGGCCTGGAGCGACAGCCACACCCAGATGATGGCCGCCTTGGTTTCACGTTGAAGCTTCCATACGAGCCAGTCAACGCGCCGGGTGAACTCATCCAGGTCCAGCCACGGCCGATCGGACTCTGGGTCGCGCCGGTAATCCTCGAGCCCCAGGCCCAGGAGAATCGCATCGGGGTTGACGGCGATCCAATGATTCACCGCCTCGCAATACTGACGTGTGCTCACGCACTTCAGCGGGTAGTGTAACGGGGACAATCCGTGCTTCGACAGCGCGCTATGAAGACTGGGTATGAGGGGGGCCTTTCCGCCGTTTGGCTGCCAGATTTCGTGGATAGGAACGACAATCGTCGGTCCGCCCGTGGCTGCGGCCTCGGCCGTCTGCGCCACGAGTTCCCGGTGCCGCACCTGATCCTCTCGCGTCATCTTCGGAGGGGTCTTGAACGTCGCCGAGGGCGTCTGCGGTGACGGCTCGGTGAGTCTTCTGACTGCAAGTGAGATCGTCTCGTCGCCCCCGACGAACCACGTCTCGGTTTTGCCGGAGTTCAAGAAGAGTTCGATGGTCAAGGGCTCGTCCGCCGTCGGCTGATAGTCGTTGCCGATCGAATCAGGTCGTTTGGTATAGATGTCGATGAAATACCCTTTGTTGTCGATGACGGACGGTGTGCCGAACTGACCGCCCGCGATATCGAAAACATCACGGGCCCATCGCTTGCAGGTTCGATTAGCCCAATGCTCGTAAAACTTCTTGTTCTGTATGTAAAGATACAGTCCCTCCTCTCGAAGAAGTGAATGAATCCCCTCAAGCAATTCGTCGTATTCATCTTCGGACGAAACGAACGTCAACCCGCCTTTGTTGATGACCAGGTCGAAGCGGCCGAACAGGTCGCGCTTCGTCTCCTCGCGCTTGAGGAAATCCTGTAGCGTGTCGTTGATCCACAGCAGATCAGGATATGACTCATCGCATTGGCGGATGGCGACGGGGCTGAGGTCCAAACCGTAGATCCGTGAGTCCTGGAGCATGTTCAGCGCGCGCTCGCCGATGATGTCGTGCACCTTCGCCGCCACCTGGCCTTGGCCGCAGCCCAGGTCCAAGCACCACAGTGGGCGATCGATTCGGAGATGCTCGGTAAACAGCGTGTCCAACGCCTCGAACGTCGAGCGGTGCGTGAAGTGCCGGGGATCCGCCGCGTAGGTTGCGTCGTAGCCGGTTGAGCTGAACTGACGGTCCGGGTTCTCGTAAACGATCATGTCGATCAACTTGCGTCGTCTGCGATTGTCTTCAGTCCTCGTTGGTGGCGATCGCGTCGTTCTGGGCCCCGAGTCGCGTTTAGAGAATATGTGTGTTTCGAACGAACCGATATTCAGCGAGTTTGACGTTCCGCGTTTTACGAAATGGTAACAAAAAGCTTGTGATATTTCCGCAGCGCACCCGCCGTCCCTGGCGGAAACTCCGTACTGCTGGTTGTACAAAGACTTGCGGTTGGTCGTCGGGGCGAGAATTCCTCCTGGTCTGTACGGATGATCAAGCTGCTTGAAAGCCTTGTTGGGCTTTTCTTCCGATCGCGCGCCGGTCTCGCCGCCGAGAACCTCGCACTTCGCCATCAGTTGGTTGTCCTGAAGCGGTCAACCGACCCGCTCGCCGCGACTTCAGTTTAGTGACACGCCACGAGTCGGCCGACAGCTGACTCCTGAAACCATACGCCATCGGTTCACGAACATGCCTATCCAGTGCTCCCGGCAAGCGTGTTTCGTTGCGGGATCTCTGCCAAGAATTCGCACAGCGGTGGGAGCGGGTTGTTAGGGCAACGCCTGCGGTAAACAATCAGATCGCCGAGCGCATGGTCGCCGTCCCCGAGGAAGCCGTTGTCAATGATCTGAAGGTCGAACTCAGTACCGGCCGCACTCTCCAAGGCTCGCATTGATACGAAGTGGTTCAGGCGTGCGATGTTCCGTTGATCGCGAACGCGGAACTCGTGAATTGCGGTCCGGACGAAGCATCCGTATCGCGCGTGCTCCAGACAATGTCGCAATGTCCGTGCGCGGGCATCTTCAGACGTGAAGAAGTGTAGAACACCCAAGAAGAACACGAAGTCAAAGTCCGTAGTCAACGGCGAGGACGAAATGTCAGCTTGCCGGACAGTCACCTGGGGATCGTTTCCAAATCGCGCGCGCCCTGCCAAAGCACTCGTCCATATACTCGATCGCATCAACCGACTCAAAACGCCTCGCCAGCCATTCGGTAATGTCGCCTTCGGCGCAACCGATGTCGATGGCTGTGTACGCCGACAGATCTAGTCGCATCAATCTCGGTCCAAAGTCGCTGATGCGGTGCTCCAGGCTGTGCCGCCCGCCTCTTTCGAAATACGACCTATCGAAAGGTTTGCCGGTGGTCATGATGATCCCTTCGGACCAGGGAAGATACGAAGATGGGGTGCTTGCAGGGCCGCACCTGACATTCACGGACGAAGCTATTATCGGAAAGACGCGCGATACACTTTAGAACGCTTGCGTCGTGAAGCGATCAGATAGATGTTGCCCTCTATTGCGCGGCGACGCGCAACGCCATATCGCGCGTGCCGGATCCAACTGCAACGATCGTCAAGGCGTATAGCGCTTACAGGCTATTGGGCTAGTACGAGCAACGAATGCCCGCCGAGCAGGCGAGCTGCGAGATTCTGATTGAGCGCAGCGAGAATCCTTCGCGGCCATTTGGCGATCAGAGACCTTAACCCTCGACCACGTTCAGCTCCCACTGCCGTAAAGAATGAATCGATGATGTCGTACCCGCAATCGGCTAAGGTCGCTAGCGCGGTGTCCTTCGTGAAGTAATGCAAGTGGCCGAACTGCTTGCGCGTGCTCATGATCGGTGAGCCGCGAAGAACCGACTGAACGGAAAGATCAAGCGGAATGTGAAAGATCGTTCGATCGGCTTTTCCTCGAAGCGCCTCGAGAAACCCGATGTAGTCAGGCACGTGCTCGAATACATCGATGCACAAGAGAAGATCAAATGCTCGGACCGTGCCTGTCGGCAGATTTGCGCACTGAAACCGCAGCCGTTCGTTTGCCCGCTCTTGGCTCAACGCAGTCGCTTGCGGTGAGATGTCGTACCCATCAAACTGCACATCACCGGGAAGTGCTTCTTGTAATTGCCTGAGAACCTCTCCCGCACCGCATCCGACTTCGCAGATCGTTCGTGGCTGGAGACTGTGCTTACGGATCATGCGCAAAATGTGATCGGCCTTCCACGCTGAATCTTCGACGTGGAATGTAGGATTCTCGCGCGCGTATTCGCCAGTCGTGTATATGCTCGGTGAAGTCTCGCTAGCGGTCATGACGATGAATAGTGTACTGCCTTTGCCGGTTAGGCCGTAGCTGAACATGCTGCCCTCAAGGCGGCAATCGGCGGCCGTATGGGTCCAAAACTCAGCCGAACACATCAACCAGCCTTTCAGCGGTAGTAGCCTAATAGTCCGCCGAACTGCTCGCACCGTTCGCCGACTTCCGCCGCCACATAATGCCCCTTACAGGACGTTGCCGTGGGTGCCCTAGACACCGTAGGCACCTGGACGCCTCCTTATATATAGATGCAGCTCATCGAACTCAACGTACTTG
>CBDUST010000064.1:0-17167 GCA_965369945.1 uncultured bacterium
AACCTCAAGCCAACCAATGTGCTCATCAAGATGGGCCGCCGCGGCGGTTCAGCCCGGGCGGTCTTATCCGACCCGCTTCCCACCTCACGGATCGATCACGACCGTGACGCAGCCTTCGATCGGAACGCCCTCGGCGAACTCCTATTTGGACTCGTCACCCACAAGCGGTACCCGGGTCCGGCCGCGTGGCCGATTGAGTCTGACACGACGTGGCTGGCGATTGGCCGGCATGGTGGGAAATGGTGTGATCTGTGCAACGCACTGCTTGCGCCGCCTGATTCGGGTGAGCCGCTTTCGCCCGAGGATATCGTTGAATGTCTGGAGCGTCTTCGTCCGCGCGCCACCGCTCAGGCATCGCGCTGGGTCGCCGGCCTCGCCGCCGCTCTGCTCGTGGGTGTCGCGGTGTGGCTGATAGCCAAGCCAGGTCCGGGACCCGGGCCCGATGACCCCCCGGAGTCACTCGATGTAGTGCTGGTCAGATTCTGTGAAGAAGCGGGGTGGTTGGAAAAGGTGAGAACGCTGTTTGACCTTCGCGACGAGGATGTCAACACCGATGAGACCGCACCGGGCTCCGACAGCACGGCCGTCTCCGACTTCGACACATTGCGCCAAGAGATCAGCCGTCCTTGGGTGCCCGTCGAGGAGCTTCGCATCGCGCTTAAAGACCAGCCTATAGGCCGCCGCGGCTTTTTGGATTTCTGCGGACAGGTAGAGGAAGGAGACTCTGAACAGCCCATGGCGAATATATTAAGGAAGATGGAAGGCGGAGAGGAGAAGGTGCGCGATGCTTGGCGCGCAGTTGAGGAGATTAGAAAAGCCTTGGTGGACTGGAAGCCGGAAACGCTGGCCCAGCGAACTGATGAGTACAGAGAGCTGGGATTGGAACAAGCCGCGGGCACGTTGGACGAGCTTCTAAGGGATGCAAGTTTCCCGGAGTTGCTCGTGGACACCGACTGGGACGAGTTCGAAGCCGCCCGAGACACGGCCGCCGGCTTTGCCGCAAGCGGCCACTTTAAACATATTGATACTAAGCTCAAGGACTTGCAGGAGGCATTCAAGGCTGTTGCCAGTGAACTCGGCCAGGACAACGAGCGGTCCGTCATTCGGCCGGAGCTGGTCGATGATGCGAATCTTGAGCAGTTGTTCGACAATATGGAGCGTCTTCATACGGCGCTTGCGAAGCTTGGCATCGGGCCCGACCAGCCCGGCAAGCTGAGCTCTTTGGAACGCAAGATTGGCGGGATTGCCGATAGCGACCACATCAAGGAGGCAGTGGAGCAAGTGGGCAAGCTGAGGGAAGATCTTCGTTCAGCGCTGTACTCGTCGACGCAGTTGGAGGAATGCCTAACCGGGCTCAGCACATGGGTAACCGATTTCGTGAACCTTGAGAACGAGATCGGGACTCGGTTGGTAAGTGTGGAGGACAAGATCAACGACTTGGACAGCCGCCTTCGAAATCCCACGGGGGTCACTACTCTTCGGGAGCTTCTGAGCAAGCGTTGGGTGACCGAGCTTGCGGGATTCAAAGCGGATCAGGCGTCGGTTGTGCTGGGCACTGCGGAGTATACGCAGTTGGCTAGAGACGTCGGCGTTGCAATTGTAGGTTTCGAGGCACACAGAGGCGCTCTGGCGCAAATCGAGAAACGTGAAGAGCCAGACAATCTTCGCTGGATTCCGGAACGGTTCAAGGTCGAGCGAGCAAAAATCAGATCGGTTATACACAAGGGGAGAAAGAAGCTTCTCAGAGAGATTGCCGAGCGTATCTCCGAACCCGACCGTGGTGCTGGTGATTGGGAGTCAATCGGCACGACACTGGACTTATGGGAGAAAGAGGACTTCAACAAATGGCTGGCCAAGCGAAAGGACTTGTTGAACGGCTACGTTCGCATCGCTGATCAGCTTGATGATGCGTTCGGATGGGACGACGCGGAGATGGGTTCCAAGGTTCAAGAACTGTATTTGAATTGGTCAGACTCCGATTATCTAGACGCCGACATGAAGGGAATCGTGAAGAAGGTCCGTGATCGAGTTGATCGGGTCAAGCGCGTTGAGAACATACAGTCCGATGATGAACTTCAAGCGGAGATCGGCATCGTGCTGGATAGAGGCGAGACCGATCCGGCGTTCACGGTCGCTGTCTGGCGAAAGCAATGCGAACTCGCGGAACATGAGCCGGAGACGCTTGAGGCAGAGATCGAGCTGCTTGAGGTCGTCAACCAGGTGATCGGCGGTCTCCAATCAACGGTTCGGCAAGAAGTTATCGCGGAGGTGGCCGCCAACCGCTGGCTTGCGCGCGAGCAAGGGTTGACCGAGCGCGACGACTATCCTCCGCTTTTGGCCCAGCGCGGCATCTTTCACATCGCCGACAAGCTGCTCGATTCACGGCTCAAATTCAACATCAATCTCCAAGAGCTCCGGGGCGATACCGTTGGCAACGACAATGACGAACCGCAGCAAAAAGCCTCAATTCGGGGTTTCATCGACAGGTGGGAGCGGCAGACTCTGCCCCACGCTGTCGATCGTGTCCTCGATGGATTCAAGGAGTTGCTTAGCGACGAGGAGCCTCCGATCCTGCCGAGCGAGATTGGTCCCGTTTTCACATATTTGTCGGGAGGGGGCGGAGGGGTGCCCGGTTTCAAAGGCACCTACGTTCGCTGGGATTACGATAAGCAGCAGAGCGTTCCGGAGAACGGGATCCTCTCCTACACCTGGGAGCGTCAAGGCGGCGTTCAGAAGCACCGGCTCACATTCAGACAAGTCCAGTTGAGCGATGACGGTCCAGTCACGTACCTTTCGATCGATGAAGTTTCTGTCGGGCTGTTCTGGGACCTCGTCACCCGTCGTGCGGACTACGCTCTGATGAATGGCATGCCTTTTGGAAGTCTAATCTGGGAAGACCTAGCAGAGGCGCTCCCGGGCGGTAACCCAACCAGTAGTCCGGTGGCGTGGAATTGGAACGATGAGGACTCGCCGACTGGCATCGTTTTCACGGGACAGTGGATGCAGAACGTCGAAGGCGACTACTACGAAGGCAGCGTGGACGTGGATAGGCTGGTCAATGGTCATCCGATCCAACAAATAACACCCGCGGCGGCAATCTACGTGGCTCGACTCATCGGCTGCCGTCTCCCCACGATCGAGGAGTGGAGTCAGGCGGCATCGCCCGTCGCGAGCATCTTTGGCGGATCACCGCCGGACAGCAACGATTGGAACAATGCCGTTGGATCCGCGCTTGATGAAGAACTCCCGAATCTCCGGGACGAGACATGGAAGCGGCAGTGGGACTACCTTGCTGGCCTGAGGGAGCCGATGGAGCGGGGCACGCGACGCAACAGCCTGGTTTTGCCGAAGGGGTTTGGCTCCCCGCCCACTGCAGAGGAAGGCCAGGAAGTGGATTGGGATGACCAATCACTGTGGTTCCGACCGACCTCTCAAGTCGGTTCTCGGTTCCGAAACATCATCGGAAACGTGGCAGAATTCGTGAGGCGAAACAACAGGTCGATCCTATCTGAAGGAGGGGCTTCTTCTGCCAAGGACATTTATGACTCACTTCGCGCCGATAAAGACGACCTCTCCGTGCAGGTCATCGGAGGCTCGGCACTCTCCGATTCAGCATATGTTCCGGTGATGGAAGCGCAGCTGATTAAGCATTTGGATTATAGGTATCCCGACGTCGGTTTCCGGCTCGCGTTTACGGCCGAGCCGCTCAAACAGAGTTGGGATACTCGGCTTGCAAAGTTGATGGATCCGACCCCACCATTCGTATTCTACAGCGCGGAAACGACCGATCCGCTCGGAGGCAGCTCCGGCGGCTCCTGACATGGTTGAAGGTTGGGCTTGCTATTCGCTGGAGGGCTGTCCGGATGCTGAGGCCTCGATAACAACCTGATCAGCGTCCTTGAGGCTGGCGAGGTATTGCCGGTAGAGCACCTGCCCAAACTCGTCGCCAGCTCCTAGATACGCGGCGCGGGGAGGCGAGACGACCGTCGTTGCCGCCGTCTCAGCCGTGATTTCCGCCCACGGGCCGGTGGCGATGGGTTCGGCTCGTTGGTAGGCGCAGCCTCCAAGGGCGAGACCGACCAGTACTACAGTCAGACGACTTCGTAAGCGAGGCTCAAACATCGGAGTTCCTCCAGATACCGGATCCTGCAGCCAATACGACCGACGGCTACTGAGGATCGGCAGGCCATGCGGTACTCTGAAGCCTGGATGTAGCCGCTACGGCTGTTGCAGGTGGCGTATCCGGCACGATCGTCATAACCCGAAGCAGAGTTGTGGAGGCTGGTCCGGCTGGAAGCAGCTATTCGCCCGGTAGTGAATCTCGTATAATCCAGTGTCTGACGGTTTTGAGCTGTGAGGGGAATCAGAATGGCGAACACCGAACGTGGATCAATGCGAGAGATCGATGCGGCGGCAAATCGGTTGCGGTTGATCCAACTTGACCTGTCCGAAGAGGCTGAGGAGGTACGCGAGTCGTACCTGGCCGAAGAAGTCAAGCGGCAGCTCGGCTCGGTTCCGCCGGGGCAACGTGAGGAATACCTTGAGCAGTTGCGACGACGCTTCCCCGCATGGGACACGCAGGTCGATGTGACGCGGCCGTCAGAGCAGGGAGCAGGGCGTTCGGCCGCGGACGAGAAGGATCTGAACGACTGGAGCTTCCTCGTTTCCCGCCTCTCGGATATCGCGGCGCCCTTGAGCGAGGAGGTTCGACAAGTGATCCGCGACCGCCTGGCTGCCGCTGGCTTGGCGTACAACCGCCCGGATCCTGGGTGGCAGGTGGCAGTCACGAAGGCGGCCCACAAGGAGTTCCAGCTTGATGACCAAAACGAGATTGATGTCTCGAGAGCGTTGGAACTGCTCAGCGTGCTCGCCAAGTGCGTCAAGGGCATGAACAAGGTCGTCTGGTCGACGTGGCGCGAGATTGATCATCGGTCGAAAATCAGAGGCGGCGGCGGTGAGTTTGAACACCGGCTGAGGCGATTTGTGGTTGGCGCCCAGGATGTCGATCCCACCATGGTTTCACGGGATCTCGATCGTCTTGGCCAAGTGGTAGCTGCGTTGATCGGCGGCATTCGCGGTGGTGCCGGTACGTTCGCGCGTACGCATTGTGATACATTCTCTGTCGAGGCCGTCTCGCGCCTTGTTGAAGTCGAGGGAGGTGGATTCCTCGCCGGGAGCAAGGAATCCAAGCGCTGGCGCAAGTTTGAAGAACTCGCCAGCGGAGCGCTCGATCCGGATTCCATCGAGCGGGAGATTCTTCAGGCCGTAGCGGCAACAGCGATTGAACTCTTGGAGCGAAACCGGCCGGTGACCTAGGACGAACGAAGTAATGGTAATTCTTGGCGACATCCATTGGGAAGAAGGGCTGTTTTTGCAGCCGCACCACTTGCAGCTTCTGCAGCAGCAGACCATCAGCAGGGTCGTGCAGGAGCGCCGACTCCTTCGGGCCTACCCCTACGGTGTCATAGAGGCGCAGATCTCGCACGACGAGCTTCGGAATATGCTGGTGCGATTTGATCGATTGCGCGCGATAATGCCGAGCGGAGTGGTCGTCGATGTCCCGGGTAATGCCGGGCCACCTCCGTTCGACATTTCCAAGGCCTTCGAAGCAGGCGATGGGCCGCTTAGCGTGTCCCTCGGCGTGCCGTATTGGTACGCACAGAGGGCGAATGCGATCGAGAGCAATGGTGGTGCGGACTCGCGCGCAAAGCGCATCTATCGCATCTCCGAATGCGAGGCCGCCGATGAGAACACCGGCGAGAACCCACAGCCGATCCGAATCAGGCACATCAACGTCCGGCTCCTGCTGAACGACGACGACCAGACTGATCTGGAAGTCCTGCCACTCCTGCGGGTGCTTCACGGGACTGGAGAGCAAGTCGGTCTTCCGCTCATTGACCCCGACTTCATTCCTCCATGTTTCGTGATTCATGGGAGCAGCGTGTTGACCAAGATGGCGCGAGACATCGCTAACGCCGTTGACGCTAGCCGGAGAGTCGCCGTCGACAGAATGATTCAATCCGGGTTCAACATGGAGACGATGCGCGGCGCGCAATTCGGTCAGCTGCTCCGCCTGCAGACGCTCAGTCGATTCGGCGCCCGGTTGAGTCATCTCGTGGAATCGGACGCGACGACACCTTTCCAGCTTTGCCTGGAATGGAGAGGCCTCTTGGGTGAGTTGTCAGCTTTACAACCGCGACCGGAGATGCTTGACGTTCCGAGCTATGATCACGACGAGCCGTCGAACATCTTTGCCGATCTTGCCCAGCGTATTCGACGAGAACTCGCTCCTGTTGAGGCGCCCTCGATCTTGAAGGTTGATTTCGTGCGAGAGGCTAGCGTTTTCATCGCCCGGCTGACCGATGAACAGGTTACGCGTCCCAACGCCTATTACCTCGGCATCCGCTCAAAGCAAGATCCGGGCGGGTTGGCCGTGTTGGTCCAGGATGCCGACAAATTCAAGCTCATGCCCGAATCGATGACGGGCCGGGCAATCCACGGAGTCGCGCTCATCGAGGAGCGTCATCCACCGCTCCAGCTTCCCGCCGAAGTCGGACTCAGCTATTTTCGCCTGGCCCGCGACGATAGCCCTCGAACTTGGGAGCGAGTCCAGCACGACCGTGCGATCACGGCCCAGTGGCCCAACTCGGAAGTGGCCGAGGAGAAACTTACGCTCTACATGACCGTTGAACAGGGGGGAGCGGGCTAATGACACTTCGTGATCTTTGTGAACCCCTCTTCCTTCATGTGTGTCGGTTGAACCGCTCGGCTCGCAAGGGTGCCACGAGCGATCACCGGCAAGCGCGTGGTGAGATCGAGGCGATCTTCGCCGACATGCGCAGCGCGGCCCTTTCCACGCCCGGTCTCTCAGAACAGTTCGAGCGGATCGAAGTGGCTCTGATTTTCTTCGTTGATTCGATGATTGCCGAGAGCCAACTCCCCTTCGCGGCGGAGTGGCACGAGAATCGACTCGCCTACGACCGCCACGAACGGGCCGGCGACGAAAAGTTCTTCGATTTCTTGGAGGAAACACTGGTCGACAAGAGCCAAACGGCGACAGAGCGTCTGGGCGTGCTCTACACCTGTCTGGGCCTCGGGTTCACGGGGTGGTACGCGGGCCAGCACACCCATCTCAGACGCAAGATGAGCGAGGCTGCGAGTCGATTGAGACGCGAGATGGATCCGGACGAAGCGGCCAAGATATGCCCGCAGGCGTACGAGCATACGGACAAAAGGGTTCTGACCGAACCTCCCGGCGCCAAGCTGGTGGGGATTGCCATCGCGCTGGCGGGGCTCGTGCTCATTGTTCTTGCCGTCAACTTCCACTTGTATGGTGAGGCTACAAACGATCTTCAGACGGCCCTCGACCAGCTCAAGAACGTTCAGTCGCCGGTGAACTCTGAGGAATCCGACCAGTGAGAAGGCTGATTTCACAATTCGTCGATCTCCCGCGGCCGGTGCAAATAGCGCTCATGGCGATGACGTTAGGTCCGATCATGCTGGTTGCTTTCATCGTTAGGTCCATGCGTGGCTCGAAGGGGTTCAACTGGCAGCTGTTGGGGATCGTTGCCATCGGAATCTGCGTCGTGGTGGTGATGCTCCTGGCCTACCGGGCGCTTCGCAAACACCTCAAGAAGCGCAAGGCCAAGCCCTTCGAGAGCGAGATCAAGGCCAGCAGCAGCGCCGTTCCCCAAGGCGTCAGCGACGTTGCTGATCGAGCTCATCTGGACAGCATGCGCAAGAGGTTCGAAGACGGGATCGTGAAGTTCCGCGACCGCGGCAAAGATCTTTACACTGTTCCTTGGTACGTCTTCATTGGGGAATCCGGATCCGGCAAGACGGAGGCAATCCGCCATTGCGGCATCAAGTTTCCGCCGGGCCTGCAGGATGAATTGCAAGGTACGGGCGGCACCATCAACATGGACTGGTGGTTCACGGACCACGGTGTCATCCTCGACACAGCCGGGCGGATGGTGTTTGGTGACGTGGAGAGCGTTGACACCAAGGAATGGCATGAGTTCCTTGGGTTGTTGCAGAAGCATCGAAAACACTGCCCGATCAATGGGCTTTTGTTAGCCATTCCGATCGACAGCCTGATCCAGGACGACGCGACCGAGATCGAGCAAAAGGCCGGAAAGATCGCCCGTGAGATGGACCAGCTTCAGCGAATGCTGGGCGTAAGGTTTCCCGTCTATGTTCTGGTCACCAAGGCTGACAAGCTCACCGGATTCCGTCAGTTCTTCAGCGAGTTTCGTGACCCCCAGGCGCAGGCTCAGATGCTTGGCTGGTCCAACCCGATGGACCTGGATGATCCCTTTGATCCCTCTTCCATCAAGAACTCCGTCGATCAGATAACAGAACGCCTGGACCGAAAGAGACTCGCGTTGCTCCAGGATCCGGTGAACACCGAAGACCAGTCGGCGAGGCGGACCGATCAAATCGATGAGCTCTATGCCTTTCCGGAAGCGGTTCAACGAGTCGCCTCGCGACTTCAACGCTATCTCGAGTTGATCTTTACCACCGGCATATGGTCCTCCAAGCCGTTGTTCCTGCGCGGCATCTACTTCACGTCGTCGATGCAGCACGGCCAGGCCCTCGATCTGGAGTTGGCGGACGCGCTGAATGTTCCTATCGAATCTCTTCAGGAGGCTGCCTGGACGGAGGACAAGGCGTACTTCCTCCGAGATGTGTTCCAAGAGAAGATATTCAAGGAATGGGGATTGGTAACGGGGCATACCAATATCCGCAGGGTGCAACGCCGACGCAGGATCGCCTTGCTGGGGAGCGGCTTCGCCGCCGCCATAATCATCGCCTGCCTGACCATTTTGTATGGCGTTAGTTACCGCTCGTCCATCCGTGATCACGTCACGTTCTGGGAAAACGCAGCTTGGACTTTTGAGGGTGGAAAGAACCTTCCGATCGTGACTGCTGGCGAGGATGGCTTTTTCTACATTGGCCGCTTGAACATCGCAAGAAACGCGGACTACTGGAAAAAGCCGCCTGAGGGCGTCTCGGACGACGATTGGGATCGTGAGGACCGATCGAATCTTTTGACTATTCTCGACTTGGCGGATGAGCGCCAGCGGGAGGAGATCTACACACCGTGGACATTCCGGCCGGTGGCATTGATTCAGGGGGAAATCGGTTTCGACCAACGGCAAGATGCCTTCCAACATCTGCTTGAGGAGGCCATCGTTCGTCCACTTCTAGTGCATTCTCAAAATAAGTTCGCCAAGATCGACAATTGGTCGGACGACGAGACAAACGCGCTGGCGCACCTCATTGAAATCCAGGAGCAAGGCACGATCAGCAAGCGCTTCGTCGCTGACCAGTTCCAATTCCTGATGGGCGAGATCACCGATGCTTCAAACGACGCGCCAAAGCTGCAAGCAATGCTTGATCGCCTGTACGGGGGATCGGAGGACGATCAGGATGCGTTGCCGCGCGACCATCCCCTGCGCGCCGGCCACACATCGGCGATCAACACCGCGATCGCGGAGCTGAAGGATTACTGGGAGCAACAGCAGACGGGGGCAGTAGGTCGGCTCGGGAAGTATCATCAACTCCTGGGCGCCGTGGAGGCTTTCGAAGGTGCGGAGAAACACCTGCTTCGTCTTGTGCCGACGAAGGGCACCGATGTTGCGAAGAAACAATGGAATGACAGGTATGCCGCGCTTTCATCTACAACCGCCGGGAGACAGCGCAAGTCTCTGATAGACTTGAAGGTAGATCTGGACCATGCGATTGTGGCGTGCGAGTTTAACGCCGGCGCTGATGCAACTGAGCAGAATGTAATCACGCTTGAGCAGGCGCTGCGGGACGCTGAGCGGGCACTCCTTGGGGACGCCAAGCGAACGTTCGATATGCTGCTTGCAGCCGCGACGGGGCAGAACGACGCCAACATTGATGACGATGCAACGGACAGAGAGGGGATCGCCGGCGACCTCGTGAGATTCTGGCAGGAGTTCAAGATCGGCAGGGATACCCCGTTGCGATCCGGCGATCACAAGGTGAAGCACGCGGACGAGTTGTACCTTGGCCCGATTCGCGACCCAACGTGGAGAGAGGGCGAGTACAAGCGGCTTTATCAACTCCGATTCGCCATGTACGAGACGGTGCATGTCCTGTTCGGGAACCAGCAGAATGAGTCGGTGACCTTCGGCGACACGGCGGACAGATTCGAGAACGTCAAGGATGCGATCGAGAAGGCGACCCGGAAAATCGGCGAGTTTACAAGTCAGATGCCGGGAGATTCTGCTGACCCAGAACTCAAGAAGTTGTTCGGAGACGCGACGGGCCTATGCAACGCGGTCGCAGACGCTACGACGAGGCAGCATCTGTACGGCATTGTTGTCGGAGATTTCCAGGACGACGTGATTGGCGAGATTCGATCTGGGATCGAGCTCGCGAGCAAGATCAAGAATCTCGCCGGCAACGAAGATGGTGCGGAGGATCAACTAGCGAAGTATGAGCTACCGGCGGTCCCGCTGACCGCTCTGAAGCTTGACAGGAGATACTACCCACCGCTCGCAATGGCGTTGTTCGCGGACTGGGCCGCGATGTCGCAGGCCGATTCAGACTTCGAGAGTGATGCCCTCAAGACGTACGCCGAGGACTATTACGAGTACTGGTCGGAAGGGATTTTCCGCGACCTGCTGACACTGAAGAGCAGAAGGTGGGCTGATCTCGTGGCTGATCTCCAGATCTATGACGAGGTGGAGATTACGCAGCGGCTGATCGACCTTGGCACTGAGATCACGAAGAGACTGACCGAGTTTGAGGCAACTATGAGAACGGTCCGAGTGCAGCCGACATTCCCCAAGAGTATTGCGGAAGTGATAGAGCAGATCCAAGATGCGGGCACTAAAGCTAACGACCGTCGTGACAAATACACGAAGATCCTGAGCAATTGGCAGGCGCTGAAGAGCGACCCATCGCGCGCCAGAAAAAGTGTTTTGCCCACACTGGAAACTCAACGATTCGTCGGTGACTACTCGCTTTCGCACAGGCCACAAGGCACGAATGCAGTGCAGTTTGTCCACCGCTTCTGGCTGCAGTTCAGTATCGATGCGCTTGAGTTGCTTGTAGAGGCCGTGCGGGAAGGAACGAGGAAGGTCTTAGTCGAGCTGTTAGAGCTTCGGCGGTTCCCGATCGCGGGCGACGGAGCCAGGCAACTTCCCCACGACGATGTGATTCGGGCACAACAGCTGGTCGGGGACATACTTGCGGAGGCGTCGCCCAGCGACGCTCCGACGAGTTCTGATTCATCGCCGGGATCGCTCGCCGCCAGGATATCGCTAGCGCTCAAGAATCTTAGCTCACCGCTGGTGGGCAAGGACAGAAAGAGATTCGAGAAATGGTACAACCTGCTTGCGGCGCTGCCCGGCAAGGACAAGACATATGAAGCAGAGATATTTGTGAGCCCTGGCAAGGGTAGAGCCAGTGACATATGGCAATACATGGATTGCGTCACTGATCGGAGGGCGGGTCGGTCAGGTCGAATGAACATCGCAGGCAGTGCCAACGGTGACAAGAGCCTGCGCCAAGTGCAGTACCCCGATTCCGAGAATCTCTATCTTCGTTTCTACAAGGACGTGGACGCGCAGCCTGATCCAGACGTGGTGATGGTTGACAGCGATGGGATCGAGCGGGAACTCAGCTTTAAAGGTCCGTGGGCCATTCTCCACCTTCTACATGCCTTGAACGGCAAGCTTGAATCTACGAATAACGAGGCGATCTGGCGGGCCGAGTTGAAGGTAAAACGGAAAGGTCCCAACCAGCAATATTCGGTTTGGCTGTCAGTTCAATTCAAAGACGTAGATCCTCCACCGCTCCAAGACTGGCCCAATGAAATACCCGTTCCCGCGGAGAATGCGCGCTGACCTCGGCCGTGAGCCGAAGGAGTACTGCCATACCGCTATTTGAGAAGATGATCCGCAAGTTGACAGGGCGCCAACCCGACGCCGTGCCCCAACTGCACCTCGGCGCGTTCGGCAAGCATCCGGCTTGGGATGATCATATCCCCGATCTAGGACTGGAAACCGAGCGCCTCACCCAGGCAAAGCAGGCGCTGTACGTTGAAGGCATCGGTGGGAACATCGATTCCGGTACATGGGATGAACTTGACCCCGAGCGCACGCTGCCGGACTTTCACCACATCTTCGGTTGGTATGATCAAGGAAGCTGGGTGTTCGGTCGGATCTGGTCCTCGGTGGATGGGAAGGGGCGATCGCGCTATCCGATGGTGGTCTGTCTTGAAGCGCCACATGTCTCTCTCTTGAAAGCTGTTCCGCTGGTCTTTAAGCGATTGGAGCAGTTGGAGGATCAGTGCAGGTCTGCGGAAACAGGGGATGAGGTGGGCGCAATTCTCTCGCGCCATTCGGCGGAGATGCGAAGCGAGATGACGAGCCTGATCGGATCGGACGATCGTCCATCTGGAATGTCGTCACTGGCGACCCTCGGTCGGTGCGCCGAGATGGGTGCTGACCAAACGGGATTGATCCGATTGCTGTATCACATCGATCGGGATTTGCCGGACTGCTGCCGGCAACAGGGGGGGAATGATCGCAAAACGACATGGCGATCACGGGATGCCACGCTCCCTTCCAGTGCGATGCGCGTTCCGCGATGCGGCAATTCAGCGCCGGGGGCGTTCGTCGGCTGGGCCACGTTCCTCCGCCAAATGATGGCCGATGGAGTGCCAATGTGGGTCATTTGCCCGATCGACGCAGACTGGGTCGATCTCCTCTTGGGACCGGTGACGGCGAGTCACTTTGTCTGTCTCCGCGCGACACCCGCGGAACTTCCTCTCACCACTGAAGTCCCCTACTCGGTCGAAGAGGAGTTCGCCGAACGGACACGTCAGCTTGTTGACGAGGCGTCTCTCGAGACAATCCACAAACCGGGCTCGTCGAACCTCGGATAAGGGGACTTGTGGCCATCGCGCCTGGCTTCAAGGAGCAAAGTGGGCCAGTTCGCTACCATCGGTTCCATCATCCCCAGCTTGACGCAGCGTTCCGGGACAAGGTAGGATGATTGCTGTGGGCGACGGGAGTCTTTGAGGATGGCGATTGTGCGGGCGGAACCTCCAGATAACCACGAGGTCGTGCTGAATCGCCCGGCCGACGAATGTTTGCCTCTCGCCGCTGGAGCCGGCACCTCGCGGTCGGCCCCGTATCAAAGAAGAGGAGCCGGACATGTTCGCCTACGTCCCGAGGAAGGATTCCGCGGTCGACAGAGTGTGCTTGACCACCGCATCAGCACCGATCGACCAGCGGCGCGACATTCAGGTGACCTTCCCCCGGATTCGCCGAAGACCCAAACAGGAGACAAGCGTGACCCAGCCACTTAGGCAAGTAGCGAGAATCCTAGTAGTCCTTCTCTTGTGGAGCCCAGTTCCGATGTGCTGGTTCGGCTTGGCCAGCGCGTTCTCGCAGAATCACGACATGGCCGAGAGTGTTGTGCAACCGCTTGCGGCAGATGGTCCGAGCTATGTTGTCGCCACGTTCGAGGCTCAGTATGTTCGTGGGCTTACG
The DNA here is from genome assembly GCA_965369945.1 of uncultured bacterium. Taxonomy (GTDB): domain Bacteria; phylum Planctomycetota; class Phycisphaerae; order Phycisphaerales; family SM1A02; genus JADFNO01. The sequence continues at coordinate 13,536 of CBDUST010000064.1, forward strand.
TTTCTGCCGGCGATCTCAGAAGTGGGCAATGCGCTCCCCGCTTTGGAGATCGAGTTGAGTCCGACCGTGGACGGCTATGTCGCGCCCCGTCCCGGATCACCATCGGAGCAATTGACAATACAGCAACTCACGGCATCGGGTCCGATCAAGCTCTATGCGAGCGCGATCGATGTGATCCGCCAAGCAATCGCTGACTGGTTCACAGAGCGACCGAGATCGCTGAACGTGCTGGTGGCTCCGAGTCCCAGCGACATCGATCCTTCGACGGGACAGGATCTGCGACGTCGCGAGCGGACCAAGCTGCGACTCTTGATCTCCTACGAAGGTCCATCATTCCAGATAAGCCGGTTCGATCTGTCTCATTCCGCTGGAGATCACCCGGACTTACTGCCTCTGGATGAAATGCTGGCATCCGCCGAGGCAAGCTTGACGCAGACCGACGCGGGATACGTCGCGTGGCGTCCCGACATTGAGCCGACGACGTTTCGACCGGCGGATATGAGCGGCGACCGGGCGCAGACATTCACAGCTGGTGCCATCCAATTGGTCCTGGAAGGAATGTTGAAGTATTTGACCGATCGCGAGTTCATGGCTGTTCAGGTTGTGCCCGCAGAAGGTCAACTGGACATCAACAGGGGACTTGACCTCCGGGAAGATGGGCGCACCGAGCTTGATCTGCTCATCATCACCGGTCTTGTCACGCAGATTCGCACGCTCGCCGCCGGCGATCGGATTCCGCTGGAAGATCGAGAGGACAACATCCGGCACGCGTTCATCCGGGCGTCCTCGCCATTCCAGGCGCACGAAGAAGGCGACGAGCCGCGACGTGACATTCTCAAGAAGGATCAACTCGACGACTTCCTTTTCCGCCTATCGCGGCACCCTGGTCGCCGCGTCGACGCTTCGTTGGCTCCTGCGACAGAGACGTACGGTATTTCGCTCGACTATCTCGTCAGCGAGAACAAGGAAATCCTCTTCTACTCGCAGATCTCCAACACGGGAACCGAACAAACCGATCCATGGCGGTATCGCTTTGGACTCTTTCACAACCAACTTACGGGGAACGACGACCTGTTTAATCTCGAGTATATCACCGCAGGTTTCCAAGAGTCGCATGCGGTCAGCACCTCGTATGACGCTAAGGTGCTTGATTCGGAGTACTGGCGATGGCGAGCCTATGGGTTGTGGAGCCAGTTCACTGCGTCCGAAGTCGGCTTCGCCGATGAGCGATTCACTGGTGACTCGTGGCAGGTCGGCGCCGAGATGGCCTGGAACTTCTACCAGGACCGGCAACTCTTCCTGGACCTCGTCGGCGGAGCTCGCTACGAGAACATCGAGGTCGACAACCAAATCGTGGGCATTCGCGGTGAAGAGGATTTCTTTCTTCCGTATGCCGGCCTTCGGCTCCAACGGTACACGGAGGAATCACGAACAGATGTCTCGGCTACGGTCGAGTGGAATGTCGCGAGTGTCACCGACGTTGACCGGCGTCAGATGAACCGGCTCGGACGTCTCTTCCCTGACGACGATTGGACGGTATTGCGTTGGGATGCTGCGCAATCGTTTTATCTCGAGCCGCTATTCAGTGGTTCCGGGGCTGACTCGCCTCAACCGCCTTCGCTCGCACACGAGGTCGCCTTGCGGTTTCGCGGCCAGTATGCATTCGACAACCGTCTGATCCCACAAGAGGAGCAGGTTGCTGGCGGCCTGTACTCCGTTCGCGGGTATCCGGAGTCAGTGGTGGTCGGTGATACCGTGCTGATTGGTTCCTTCGAATACCGATTCCACGTCTCGCACGCCTTCGGCTTTGAGCCCAACCCGTCCGAGTTCCTCGGGAGACCATTCCGATGGCGACCTCAACATGCCTACGGGCCTGCCGACTGGGATCTCATCCTGCGCGGTTTCTTTGATATCGGACGTACCATCAGTTCCGAAGCGTTTTCATTTGAGAAAAGTCAAACTTTGATGGGCACTGGATTTGGTATTGAGTTACAATATCGCTCGAACCTGAGTCTCCGCGTGGACTGGGGGTTTGCACTGGAGGACGTGCCCGGCCAAGTGGAATCAGGTTCAAGCGAGATCCATTTCGCGGCCACGATCGTGTACTAGAGAGTGACCGCAAGGGTAGCTGCGGGGTGACACGCCTTGCGGCCACAGTTGAGGAGTAGCTATGAACGTAGCGAATGTGAAGTCGACAAAGCCCATGTTTTCGATGGCTGTGGTTGCGGTTGTACTCGCGCTGGGACTCACCGCGCCATCTTTGGCACAAGGGCCTCATCTGTGCCACGTACAGCACGGCGACATCGTGATTAACCAGAACGGGAACTTCTGGTTGATCCAGGCTAGCAACAACAGCATTCTCCAATGCCAGTCCTTTGACATCGCGTCGTTTGAGACGGTTCAGTTCCTTCAACCTGGCTCTCTTGCCAGAATCCTCTTGCGCATCACCGGTAATGACATTACCAACATCGACGGCACGCTCTTGGCCAATGGGTTTGTCTTCTTCGCTAATCCAGCTGGGATTATTTTTGGAAACAACGCCGTCGTGAACGTTGGCGGAATCTATGCAGCCGCTGGAGACATCACCAATAGCGACTTCATAAACAACAACAAGTTCACCTTCAATCTCGACGGCACGGTCGAAGTCAAGAACGGAGCGGTGATCGACGCCACCACAGCCGTTCACTTGATCGGCCAACACGTCATTAATAGAGGAACGATTCACGTTACGAACGGCGTGGTAACTATGCTCGCTGGGGACACGGTTACGCTTACGGAATTCAACAACGGCGCCAACGTTAGCGTCACGATCAGCGGTGGTAGTGGATCGGGAACTGGAGTCATCAACGAGACGACGGGCGTGATCGACGCGCCGGGCAGCCAAGTCATCCTCGGTGCCGGCGACTTGTACTCCCTCGCGGTTCGCCATAGTGGCCAACTCGACGCCGGAAATGTGACGATGTTCGGCGACGATGGCATCCAACTCGACAACGATGTGACGACCTCTGACGGTCAGACGTACGAAGATGCCGTGATCATTGGCGATGACATCACCCTAACGGCCGGCCAGAATGCGACGGTTTGGTTCCAGGACACGGTGGACGCCGAAGATGGCGACGAGAATTTGATCGTAGATGCCGGGACTACCGATTTCGATGGAAATGTTGGATCCCTTAACGCGCTGGAAAGCCTGACGGTCCGCGGCAACGCGGAAGTGGCCGGGGACGTGACGACCACCGACGGAATCCTCTTCGACGGCAACGTCGATTTCGATGGCGACGGTGTGAATCAATTCGTAAATGCCGGAGCGGGCGAGCTTCAAATCAATGGCGACGCTATGAAGGCTGAGGGAAACCTCTCGCTGGCGGGCGATGACGGCATCGACCTCAACGGCGACGTGGATGTTGACGACGGCAGCTTGACGATCAAGGACGACTTCTCGGTCGAAGGTAATCTGACGGCCAGCCAGAACATCACCCTCAACGGCGACGGCACCTTCGATGGGGCGGGCAATCAAGTTGTAGATGCCGGTGAGGTGCTGACGGCCAACGGCGATCTGCACAAGACCAGCGCCGGGAACCTCTCGCTGGCGGGCGATGACGGCATCGACCTCAACGGCGACGTGGATGTTG
>CBDUST010000065.1:0-16868 GCA_965369945.1 uncultured bacterium
GCACGCGATGCACCAGCTTCGCGTCCTCATGGAACATTTCGTAGAAATCGCCCATACGAAAGAAGAGCACGCAGTCGGGGTGCTGCCGCTTGAAACGGGCGTATTGGCGCATGGCGGGCGTTCGACGCGAATCGCGGCTCTGGCTGGCGGCGGACGTGGTGGACGTGTCCGAGGTGGTGGTCATCGGCCCGCGGATTGTACGAAAACCGCCGCCAACACCGCACGAAAACCTAAAAAGAAACGCCCACGGGCCTTACCGTGGGCGATATGTGGAGCAGATGAGAGTCGAACTCACAACCTCCTCGATGCGACCGAGGCGCTCTCCCAATTGAGCTACTGCCCCAAAAATCAGCTTGTCGGGTGGAATTTGACCGTGCGATCGTATCCTTTTCTTGCTTCTGAGGCCAACCGGTCTGGGCAAAGTAGTCCCTCGGTACTTTTCATCGTCGATCCGGGTCGCTAGATTAGTGGGTTTCCCACAGACCTCATAGAATCCAGTCGAGGAGGAGAATTTCGATCATGCTCGATCATCTGTCAGCAGTGCAGGAATCGGTCGGAGATGTTGCGCGGATTCTTCGTACCTTGTCTGATCCGACACGATTGCGTTTGCTAGGACTGCTGCAAGACGGCGAGCAGAACGTCACTGCGCTGCGCCGCAAGCTCGGGCTTCCTCAGCCGACCGTGAGCCACCATCTGGCGCTGTTGCGTTCAGCGGCGTTGGTCGCCAATCGCCGCGACGGTAAGCAGGTGTTCTATTCGCTCAACGATCCGGTGGTAACATCGCTGGGCAAGCGCGGGGAATTGAACGTCGTTACCGACTCCATTGCGTTGCGCATCGCACCCGGCGGTGTGAACGGTGAACTGAGTCGCCAGGCGCCGCTGGCTGAAGCGGACGTCGAGTTGCAGCCGGTTACCGTCGGAGCAGCGTACTAGCGCCGACAGACACGCACACACAACCAACCGCCGGTACACTGCTGCAACAGATGTTGCTTGTGCTGATTTATTGTTTGCTGATCGTCTTGGCGTCGCTGGCCGGTGGGTGGATTCCGTTCGCGCTGCGCCTCACCCATCAGCGACTGGAATTGGCGATCAGTTTCGTTTCCGGTGCAATGCTCGGCGTGGCGCTACTTCATCTGTTGCCCCACGCGTGGATGCAACGGGCCCAGTGGCTTCAAGCGACCAAGACAGATTCAACGCTCCCACACGGCGCATTCGACGCGATCGTCCTGTGGATGTTGGCGGGGTTCCTGGCGATGTTCCTCGTCGAGCGTTTCTTTTGCTTTCACCATCATGATGCGACCGACCACACCGCCGAGGATGGTGATCATTCGTCGCACCGGCACGGACACACACTCACGTGGACCGGCGCCGCACTGGGTTTGACGTTGCACAGTCTCATTGCTGGCGTTGCGCTGGGCGCAAGTGTTGTTGCTGAGCGTCACGGTGAATCGGGCACTTCATTGGCAGGGTTCGGCACGTTCTTGATGATCGTGCTCCACAAGCCGTTTGATTCGTTGACGTTGGGAACGCTGATGGCCGTCAGTCAACGATCGACTCGACTGCGACATGTCGTCAATGGCGTCTTCGGTCTGGTTGTCCCGCTCGGCGTCGTTCTGTTTTTTCTCGGATTAGGTGAACAAAGCGCTGATCAATCACTGCTGATTAGCCGAGCGCTGGCGTTCTCCGCCGGGACGTTTCTGTGCATCGCACTCAGCGACCTGCTCCCGGAGCTTCAGTTTCATCAACACGATCGGGTCAAGTTGACCGTTGCCTTGCTGCTGGGCCTCACGCTCGCCTGGGGTGTGAGTAAACTCGAGTCGCAAACTCACAATGATCCCGTTGATCGATCCTCTCAACTCTTGACCCCGTCGCGCCGATGGATATCCTCTACTGCTCATGCTTTACACCACGGCCATATTCAGCATCGCGATTACCAAGCCCCGCTGAGGGCAGGCCGCGATCGGTGTGACTCACTGCGTTTTCACTGCTCGGCCTCGCTCTTAGCGGGGCCGATGTCGTAGGGAAACGCCCAAACAAGCCGATTGATTAGCACTGGATCGTCCGAGGGTTACCACCCTCGGCTATTCCGAGTAGCCTAGTTTGAACGCTGACCACCATGACTGAAACGACCAAGACCAACTACAAGAAGACGCTGAATCTGCCCAAGACCGACTTTCCCATGCGCGCTGGTCTCACTCAAAATGAGCCGCAATCGCTGAAACGCTGGGACAAGATGAAGCTGTACGATACGGTGCTCGCCCAGCGCGCCAACGCTGAGCCGTTTGTGTTCCACGACGGACCGCCCTACGCCAACGGATTGATGCATACCGGGCATCTTCTGAACAAGGTGCTCAAGGATTTTGTCGTCCGCACACGCCTCATGAGCGGTAAACACTGCGCCTACGTGCCCGGCTGGGATTGTCATGGACTTCCCATCGAGCACATGGTCATGACGCAGATGCACGAATCGGGCAAGATCAAGAAGATCAACGAACTGAGCGAAGATAATCGGCGCATGGCCATCCGACGTGAATGCGCCAAATACGCAAGCAAATTCCACAAGTTGCAAACCGCGCAAATGCAACGGCTGCTGACGTTGGCGGATTATGAACATCCCTACCTGACGATGACGCCCGACTACGAACAAGCCGTGTTGGAGGCGTTCGCCGATCTGGTCGAGCAGGGGCTGGTCACACGCGCGCTGAAGGCTGTGCATTGGTCGATCGCTAATCAGACTGCGCTTGCCGAGGCGGAGCTGGAGTACTACGACAAAGAAGACATCTCGATCTACGTCAACTTCCAAGTGCAGGATCGTGATGCAGTCGCCAAGGTGTTCGGTTTAGAACTCGACCAGACGCCTTCGTTCATGATCTGGACGACGACGCCGTGGACGCTGGCAGCCAATCTCGCGATCGCGGTCAACCAGAAGCACCGCTATAGCCTGGTCAAAGTGGACGAAAGACTGACGGTGATCGCCTCGGAACTTGTGCAGTCGGTGACGGAAGCCGGGGGTTCTGAATCAGTGGAAGTGCTCGCCGAGACCGGAGGCTCCAGTCTCGTCGGCTTGCAGTATCAACATCCGTTTTGCGATCGAGTGAGTTCGATCGTCCAAGCTGATTATGTGACGCTTGAAGATGGGACGGGGTTGGTCCATACCGCGCCCGGGCACGGCGAGGAGGATTACATCACCGGCTTGCGTGAGGGGTTGGAGATCTACTGCCCGGTGCTCGGTGACGGGACGTACGACGACACCGTTCCCGATTGGCTGCGCGGAATGTCGATCTGGGACGCCAACCCTAAAGTCATTGAACATCTACGCGCTAACGGGCGTCTCTTTCACGATCACAAATTCACACACAGTTATCCGCACGATTGGCGATCGAAGACGCCGGTGATCTTTCGTGCGACCGAGCAGTGGTTCATCAGCGTGGATCAGCCCAGTAAGCGCACTGACAAGACGCTGCGCGACTCAGCGCTGCACGCTGCGGATTCTGAGATTCGGTTCATACCCCAGTGGGGACGGAATCGTATGCGAGGGATGCTCGAGTCTCGTCCGGATTGGTGCATCTCACGCCAACGATCGTGGGGTCTGCCGATTCCTGCGTTTCAAAACGAAGACGGTGAGGTGCTGCTCACTGCAGCGAGTGTGCGCGCGATAGCCCGAGTTGTCGCTGAGAAAGGAAGCGACGCCTGGTTTACCGAACCACCGGAAGTACTTTTGGGAGACTATGACCCGGCAAACGATCCCGACGCACCGGAATGGTTCCGCAGCCCAAGCCTCAAGCCTAAAGCCTCAAGCCTTCACAAGACCTACGACATCCTGGACGTGTGGTTTGAATCCGGCACTTCATGGAACGCGGTGATGCGCCAGCGGGAGCTGGGGTTCCCCGCCGATTTGTATTTGGAGGGATCAGACCAACATCGAGGTTGGTTCCAAACGTCGCTTCTGCCTTGCCTGGGCGTGACCGGTCAATCGCCTTTCAAGACCGTGCTGACGCATGGATTCACGGTCGACAAAGATGGCCGAAAGATGTCCAAAAGTCTTGGCAACACGATCGACGTCGAGGATCTGCTCAAGGAGTATGGCGCCGATGTTTGTCGTTGGTGGGTGAGTTCCGCTGCTTTCGAGAACGACATCAAGATGGACATCTCGTTCTTCGACCAGGCGGGCGACAGCTACCGGAAGGTGCGCAACACCCTGCGTTTCCTGTTGAGCAATCTCAATGATTTTGTTGTGACCACGAAGGATGCCACCGGTATGTGCGTTGATCCAGCGAAGATGGATCCAACATCGATTGATGCCTTCGTTCTGGCTGAGGCGGCGCAGATGCAGGCGAATGTACGAGCCGCCTACGACGAATACGCCTTCCGCAAGGCGCATCATCTGATCTATGATTTTTGCAACGACACGCTGTCCGCGTTCTATTGTGCAGCCGTGAAGGATCGGTTGTATTGCGACAAGGCAGATTCTCCCCGCCGTCGTCGTACGCAAACGGTCATGTGGGACTTAACCGATCTTCTGTGTCGACTGCTTGCGCCTTTGTTGCCGCACACTGCGGACGAGTGCTATCGATCACTTTGGAGGGATGTGGACGGCGCTGCTGAGCGCTGTGTTCATCTGACTGATTTCGTCGAGGTCGCGACGCCGATCGAGCCGTACTCGGCGTGGCCCCGGGTGATGGAGGTACGCGCCGAGGCGCTCAAGGTTTTGGAGGACGCCAAGGCGCAGGGCATTGACAATCCGCTGGATGCCGAAATTGCTGTGCCTGATCCGGACGGCGTGCTCAAACGATTTGAGGATGACTTTGCCGACATGCTCGGCGTGTCGCGCGTGAAGTTCACCGATTCAGGGGAGATTGCCGTCAACAGCCTGCAAGACGAACCGCGGTGTGAGCGCTCCTGGAAGCGCGATGGCACCGTCAAGCAACGTTCCGACGGCGCGATGCTATGTGATCGTTGCGCCGAAGCGGTGGGGGTGTAGCCGCTACTGGGGTCGTGGTTCGGACCAATACGCCCACCAATCAAGGCGTTTGAGTTCGTACTTCACGCCATATGGGCCTTGGTACTTCACGAGAACGTGGCGCATCGCTTCATTGGCGGCGAACCAATAGTCGCTTCTCGTCGCGCCGCCTTGTTCAGCATGCTCGACGACAAGATGATGCGCATCAATCGTGCCGTAGGGCACCGTGATCGATTCACGCCCAACCAAACGAACTGTCGCTTCCTCCGGGCGCTGCGATGTCGCATGATTGTCCGTTTGGTCGGCAATGAGCTTCAGCTTCATGACCGGCGGCTCGTCCGCATCGAACGGATAGTCGCGCAACGTCAGCGTCAGTGTGTCGTGGAATGCAAAATGTCGCGATTCGCCCGGCCTGCGGTAGCTGGTGTCCTGAATCCCTTCGTTGGGGAAATAGCTGTTGCTCGTCGCGTGTACCTGCCCATCGCTGATCACGAACTGCTTGTGCGTACTGCCGCAGTCTTCCTGTGAGGATGCAACGACCTTGTAAGGTTCCAGCGTATTCGTGTCGATGAAACAAGTCGTGAGGAAGCGGTACGTGTAATTGTCAGTGTCGATCATCTCACTGACATTGTGTTTGAAGACTTCGATCGTATTGGCATCGCGCCAGTTGGACGCTTTGGTGGTTGTCGCCGGATCCATCCGCTGCTTGTTGGTGAAGATGGTTGCTTCGTAGTACCGCGGATTGCCGTAAATCGTTCTCTGCGCATCGTAGAGCGCCCACTCGGCTTTTCCTTCGTGCCAAGCGGGATCGGTCCGCCAGTCTGGCTGTGAGTACTGGGTTGCGCCCAAGACGAGTTGCTGCGATCCAGGCAAGAGTAGCGAAGCGCACAGCGCCGTGAGAACCGCACAAGCGGCCGAAATATGAGCATTGCGTTCCTGCATGCGTTTGCTCCGAACAAACAAGCGAGTGATGCACCAACGAAGGTTAGCGACTGGAGTTTGTCTAGAGTAGCCCCAGAATCGCTGCGACGAGAAGAAAGATGGGAAGATTCCCTCCGGCAAACGAGAGCATTCCCATTCGCCACGCAACCCAGCCCTTCACGCCGAGGTTCCACCGCAGAAGGCCGGTGGTTGCGATCAACGCCCCGAGAACGCCCACCACCGCAACGCCGCCCAGAATCAGGTGCCCCACATCAGCGCAGTGGCAACTGAATATAACGATCCCAGTGCCGAGGAGGATGGCGACGTTGATTTTGGCGAGGCGCGAGCCGATCGAGATTGCATAGACACCGGGCAAACGAAGACCGGCGAAAAGGTGAGCGCCCTCTCGAACGAATACCGAGAACAAATGGCGCAGACATATCGCAGCTGGTGGAGCTGCAATTACCGGCACTGCGTATCCAGCCACGATGGTAAGCGTACCCACGCTCGATCCCCTATCAGCCCGGCGATTGACCCGGAATCCACGCCCTCAATCAACGGGTAGGTCCTAAAGACTCCATGGACACTAGGTGCAAGACGCAGGTGGGGACAAGAAAATGCCACAAAAAAGGCCCGGATTCCGAGAACACTTCTTGCCGGAATCCTCCACCTGCCGGCTGGTCGTGTCGATGACGTGACGTGATGCGCAAATCGGGTATCATGCCCGACTTAGGATGAACACTGGAGGTCGAGATGATGACTAACCAACCTACCACTGCCGCGGCCCGTGCCCGGAAGCCCGAAATCTCCTTTGATGACTTCACCAAGCTGGATCTGCGCGTCGCGACGATCACGCAGGCCGAGTTTCACCCCAATGCCGATCGCCTACTGAAAATCCAGTTGGATGATGGCACCGAGACCGGCCGGCAGGTCTGTGCCGGGATTAGAGCGTGGTACGAGCCCGAGCAACTCGTCGGCAAGCAGGTGGTGATCGTGGCGAACCTTCAACCAAGGAAGCTCCGAGGCGAGTTGAGTCAAGGGATGATCTTGGCGGCGACCTCGCACCGCCCGGCTGAAGCGCCCGGTGGCGAAGGACAAACAGATGTAATCGTCCTGACCCCGGATAGGCCGGCGGCCCCCGGTTCGAGTGTCAGCTAGAGCAGGTTCAGGCGATGTGAACGAAGAATGGGCGCCGTGTGCCGCGAGTCGGGCTTGCCGGGGTGCCACCGACAGCGACCGAAGGGAGTCGTCGGTGTTTTTGGTAGGTACCGAAGCACGCACGACTCGCAGACTCGCTGTGCGTGGCACTCTAATTATGGGGACGTGTCCAACCTGACCGATTCCCCTCGCTCACTGCGCCAAGTGCGTCTACGAGCTGGGCTCATCCGTCTGGTCTTCGTCAGGCTGGTTGGTCGCGGTACTCACGCTGAGGCTGAAGTTGTGCCGATCAGCGAGCGCGTCGAAGCTGAACGCCTCAACGGCCTCGGCTTGACGCTCTTGTATCTCGGGAAACGTGATCGTGAGTTGAAGTAGGCCAGTTCGGGCCTGCTGGGTGTAGGACGTCTCCGTCAACGGGCGTTGACTTGTGAGTCGCACCACCAGGAGCGCCAAGCGGTCGTCGACAGGTAAGACGAAGGTGCGATGCTCCTCGGATAGCTCGTCGATCGAACTATTCGCCGGCAAACTGCGAGCCCGATCGACGATGGACTGAACCGTCTGCTCCTGCACGCCGATCTTTGGCAGATTCGCGGAACCGGCTCGACTTAACGAACGAGTTGGCTCCACGACCGTGTCGTAAGCCATGGCGATGCTGAGCAGTCCCTGCTCCCTCGCATGGCTCTCAATTACCGCTGCTGATTCACCGAGGTCTTGATAGGCGTCCAGCCGGCCGAGGTCGGCCACCACAGCATCGCGGACTTCGTCGATGGATCGTGGTGTCCGAGAGGGGTCGGTATCGGTGATGCGGAAGAAGTAAATGCTGCCGTCAGCGTCTTCCAGCGGCGGGCCTGCCAAGCCCCGCTGCACCGGTATCGTGTCGTCGCCGCCGAACTCCTTCGCCGCCATCACCAACGTCGTGAGGCTGGTTGGCAACTGGCCGAACTTCGTCGTCGTTGCAAGTCCGATGCCTTCAAGGTCGGCTAGGTCCTTCTCCCGGAGCCACTGCCCTCCGGCTGCGTGATACACAGGAAGCGACACGCCGTAGGTCTCCTGCAGGCTCTGGGCAAGCTGTGTGAAGCTCAAGCCCTCCCAATCCTCGGGCAACGGAGCCGACCCTCCGGTTTGCCCAAGCGCGCGCCGCTCACGTCGCAGGAGGCTGTAGCCGGATCGTGAGATTTCACCGAGCTTTTGCTCGATAAGCGTCTCCATTAGATCGTCGCGCACGGCGTCCGGCACGTCGGCGTCCAGTTGAGGTTGGCCAAGTCGATCTGCATTCCTTCGCCAGTGCTTGCGCAGGGCCACCGGATTCAGCTCCTCGCTGTCGGCCACGACCGCTCGAACGCTGTCAGTTGATACCACCAGCCATTCGAGTTTGGCGCGGTCGGGAAGTCGATAGCCAAAACCCTTCTCGCCGGCGCCGCGGAAGTCCTCGGCATACTTGTCCATCTGCTCCTGAAGCTGTGCCTCGGTGTACGTCGCCGGTTCATCGGGCGGTGATGCCTCGATCACAACGAACTGTGCGCCGACCTGATGGAACCGTTCCTGCGCAATATGCTTGAACCGGAGATCGGAATACCGACCGGTCGGAAGTGACTGGGAATACGGGCTGCCGCCCACGTAGAGTTGAATCAAACCGCCGACCCCGGTAAGTTTGGCCAATGTCTGAAGAATGTATCTCGGATTCTCGCCGGTGACCTGAACGAGCTGCCCGAGCGCCTCAGGGGATTGGGCCAGTTGGGAGGCGGCCACTCCGCCCACTAGACCCGCGGATTCTGCCTCGCGAACCAAAAGGAACCAATGCTCGGGGCTGTCAAGGTCATCGAACAGCGGGACAGCCTGACCGAGAGCTCTTAGCAATCGCAGTTCGCGCCGCGCGTTATCCAGATCAGTAACGGTGAGTTCTTCATCGCCGTCTGGGCCTAGCGTCGCCCAGTCTGAACTTGACTGTCCCACTCTGGACAACAGGCTGGTGACCGCAGACCCAGCCAGGAACGTAATAAGCAGGATCGTTCCGAAGACCGCGAGAATGTACTTGTTGTATTTGCGGAGGAACCTGAGCATGGGTGTTGGAAGGCATCAAGGCATCAAGGCATCAAGGCATTATGGCATCAGGGTATTGGAACGCGGTCGTGACCGAATGCATTGATTCCGCGATGCCCGCGTTCCTCGCCTAGCGATAAAACTCGACGATCAACTTGGTGTTGACGTCGAAGGGAATCTCATCCGGTGTTGGCATAGCCTGGATTCTCATCGACAACTCGGCTGGGTTGACTTCCATCCAGCCGGGGACGATGTGACCAGCCATCGACTCCATGTTGTCACGCGCAAGGCTGTGGATGCGATCGCGCAGCGCAATGACGTCGCCGGGTTTCACACTGAAACTGGGGCGATCAGTCCTGTGTCCGTTGACCAGCACGTGACCGTGCGACACCATTTGCCGTGCGGCCCAGATGGTTCGGGTCAGTCCGGCTCGGCGTACGACGTTGTCCAGCCGGCGCTCCAACGCTTGTAGCAGTACTTCGCCGGTATTTCCCTTGCGGCGGGTAGCCGTCTGGACATAGCGACGGAACTGTCTTTCCAGAACGTTGTAGTGGTAACGGAGCTTTTGTTTCTCGTTGAGACGGATGCCGTAGTCCCGCAGCCGCTTGCCGCGATAGCCGTGGACGCCGGGAGCGGTCAACTGCCGCTTGGCTGTATGCTTGGGCGTGTCGGAGATGGGTACACCGACGCGACGCGAAAGCTTGACCTTTGGTCCGAGATACCGAGCCATAGACGCTTGGTTCCTTCAATAGGCACTAGGGTAGAAGCGGAAAAAGCCTGGGCCGGAGCCCCGTAGAGCCGCGTATCAAATCACCAAGAACGGCTCAGGTCAAGCCGCCTCTGCGAAGGACCTTACCCGCGGGGGTGTGTTTGGGGATCAGAGCCCGGTGGAGTCCTGCTCAGGCGGCCACAGCGGCGGCTTGTCGGGAGTTGCGGGTTTGCACTGCCGGCACATGTGCGGCGGTCGTCTCGAGGGTGAGCTGCAACCCCTCCCGGCATACGTCCTGGTGGTGCTTCAGCTCACGCCGATCGGCGATTGAGAGCCCTTCGTCCGAGGCCAACTGCTGCTGGAAATTTCGCTCGGCCAGGCGAAGGAGGCGGCCAAGCTGTCCTGCATGGGGATCCGCACCAGCTTGCCGTGGATTGCACTGTGACTGCAGCAGCCTTCCCATCAGTCCGCGGCACCATGAATCGGCGACCACATTCGGGTCAATCGGATCGTCGCCACGACGAAGGCGGCCTAGCACCCGCTCCACAAGCATTGGTCGTTCCAGCATCGCCGCGGCGACCAACAGCACCACCAAGCCTGTGCAGCAGGCTCCCGGTACCCGAGTCAATTTCGCGGTGCAGACGGCCGCGGTGCGGAACTCGCCTAACCACAACCACGCCAGGCCGGCTCGCGCCAGTGCCGTCGGTTGGCCAACGTCGATGCCTTCGAGGGTGCGGCGCAATCGAGCCATATTCCCGCTCTCCTCAAGGACATCGATCAGATCGCAGAGGATCGACTCATGTTCGTCACCTTGATATCGAGCAAGCGCCGTATCGAGCGCCTCGGCGGCTTCCAACAGCCGGCCTTGGGCCCGCAAATATTTCGCCGACAACTGTGCGGGTGGGCAGTCTATGCGAGACAAGACGCGGCGGGCTTCGTCAAACCGACCCGCGTCGATCCAAGCCTCTACCAGCGCCTCCCGCGTCCGGACATCACCGGGACGCCGCGCCTCGGCTCGAACGAGAAAGGAAGCGGCGCGCAGAGGAGCATTGAGTTTCAGGGCGGTTAGACCGCTCAATCGAAGCGTGACAAAATGATGTGGACGACGAGCCAGCACCAGCCGCAACTCCCGCGCGCATTGCTCGAAGGCATCCTGTCGATAGAGGATTCGCGCCCGCCAGAGTGTAAGAGACGCATCCGTCGGACGCTGTAGTAAGCCCTGCGCCACCAGCACCGACGCCGATTCCAGATCACCCTGATCCACAAGTTGTTGAATTCGCAATCGTCGAGCAGGGAGACTGTCGGGCAATTGGGAAAAGGCCCAGTCCACCATCTCGGCGGCGTCGCGCGGGTCGGCCTGTCGCGCTTTGCGCAGAAGACGCGCAGCGGCGTGCCGCTCGACGACCGTGCGATCCTGATTCACACATCGTCTGCGATTCATGCGGCCTTCTCCTGAGGCGCGAATCCTGAGTGGTCGCTGAACAGGTCACCCACGCCGTCGCGAAGCAGCTCCGTCGGCTCCTGCGAATCGGCCTGCGACAGTTCGCCAACCATGATCGCCAGCGGCGCGGACATCGGGTTCTCAGTCAAGCCGCGCTCAGCCCAGCCCTTCGCCTCGGATCGCTTATCTTGCAAGAGTGACAATCTGGCCAGTGCGTGCATTCCCGCTGCCGCATCGCCCAGATCAGGCAGTGCCCGCTCGATGGCCCGAGCCAGAAGCGAAACAGTGGGCAAGTGAAGCTGGCTTTGTTGTGCCGCCACCAGCACGTCGATGGCTGGTTCAAAGCAGATCAATTCCATGGCCAAGTTGGCGACCTGCTCGTCAGTCGGCTCAGCTTCTTCGGTCACGCCGGGCATTCCCAGGGACCGAAGCAGCGGATCAGCCTCTGGAGCCACCGCGCCCATGTGACTAACCCGCCGGAGTCGTTGCGCGCATTCCTCGGCCCGATCGCGTCGATCGCTCAGTAGATGAATCAGGAGCAGCGCCTCGATCGTGCGCGGATCTTCCAGATGTCGCAGATTCTGGTGAAGGGTCTGTATCGATCGGTCGGTGTCGCCCAAGCGCCATTCGATCAACGCCAACAGCAGACGAGCGTCCAGCGGAGCGGAAGCCTTTGCCGACCATCGATGCAGGTCAAGATGCGTTTCAATCCGCTCTCCGGTCAACCAAAGACATACCGCACGAAGGAGCCGTAGCGAAGACGGCATCGTTCGGCAGCTCTCAATAATCCGTAAGGCGGTCTCGGCGTCATGCTCGACCAGCCGCAATCGGGCCAACTGCTCGGACAGCCGAGCGCATTGTGGCGCTAACCTCCCCGCGGCGTCGGCGAGCCGTTGGGCGTGCGCCCACATCCCCGCATCGATTGCTCGGTCAATCCCCTCAGCAATCTTGCGCGCAAGTTCTCGCTCGTGCTGAGTTGATCGCAGTTGGCCGACATTTACCGTTGAGGCCGATGGCCGACGACGAACTTTGCGAAGGATCGACCTGAGGAGTCGTGCCATGAGAACAACGCCCGCAAAATCCTCTTAGTGCAATCGAGCAGCGAGGCCGTCGAAATCGGCTCCCCGCGCCCGATCTGCTGTTGCCCGGCCGACGTACCCCGGTGGCCGTCGCCTGCAAGGATAATCGGACCGTCCAACAGTGAAGTTGAGGGTGACTCGCAACGCCTGGTTGGGTTTGCCCGAAAGCGGTGAACCAATTAGTAGGCCCTGGCGTCGCAGGCAGCCCGCCAATTCAGGAACGACGTATTTAGAACCTTATATCCGCCCGGCGTTGGATAGTCCCCGGTGAAGTACCAATCGCCGCGATGGCCGGGAATCGCTGATCGCAGCCCTTGAACGGTCTGGTAGATCACTTGCACATCCCCGCTCCAGCGCAAAGATGGCGGGCGAACCAGCTGTGCGATCTTCGCAGATAACTGTTGAAGCGTGAAGCCGTCATAGATCGCCGCGACATGATTGACCATCTTCTGAGGCGCAAGATCGGCCTGGGATTCGCAGCGATCCTGCACTTCGTCGAGCAGACGCTCTTGTCCATGTTCGGCCAGCAAGGCAATCGCCGCTTTGAACGCGATAAACCGGCCGAGCTGACTCATGTCGATCCCATAGCAGTCCGGATACATGATCGGCGGAGCGGAACTCACGATGAGGATCCGTCGTGGTTCAAGACGGCTCAGCATGGTGATGATGGATTCGCGGAGCGTGGTTCCTCGAACGATGGAGTCGTCAACGACGACCAGCGTGTCGTCGGACTGCACGACGCCGCGCGTAATGTCGTAGATGTGCGAAACCAGATCACGTCGAGCCGCGTCGTGCGTGATAAAGGTTCGGAGTCGCTGATCCTTGTGCGCGACGCGCTCCGTCCGAGGTCGACCGTTACAGAGGCGCTCTACATCGCTACGGCTGGCGTTGCCTGCCTCAATGCGAGACCACAACTCATCGATACTTTGACGGCGCGTTTGACGGTCGACTTCTTCGACTAACCCCCGATAGGCGGCGTCAGCGGTGTTCGGTATATAGCTGAAAACGGCATGCTCGAGATCCCCATCCAGTGCATGAAGCACTCGCAATGCAAGATTCCGGCCCAACGCCTTGCGCTCTTGGTAAATATCCGGATCGTTGCCTCGGCTGAAGTAGATACGCTCAAACGAACACTGCCGTAGAGCAAGCGCGGCGGTAAAGGCCTTGTGTTCGACGCGCCCGTCGCGCTTGATCACAAGGATGTGGCCGGGTCCGATCGGCTCGATCTGGTCAGGTTCCACGTCGAAGACGTTGGCCAGCGCCGCTCGTTCAGAGGCCACTGCGATCACTTCCTCATCCAGGTAGAAGAACCCGGGGCGAATCCCGGCTGGATCGCGGCAGGCGAACGCGTCGCCGTTGCCGACCAGGCCGACGAACATGTATCCACCGTCCCAATTTTCCGACGCCTTGGCCAGCATCCGCACAAGATCGATTTGGTTGGAGACCTCCTGCGCCAGGGCGCGACCTTCTAAGCGGTGCAGCGAATCCGGCCCCATCGCTGCGCGGAGGTGTTCATGCTCGCGGTCTAGGCAATATCCCAACCGCTCCAAAATCACTTGCGTATCAGAATCGCCAACCGGGTTCAATCCCCACTCCACAAGTTGATCGAACAACTCGGTTGAGTTAGTCATGTTGAAGTTGCCGGCGATGGCGAGGTTACGACTGGCGGTGTTGTTTCGCCGGATGAACGGATGGCAATTGGAGACGGAGTGGCCCGAGTGGGTGCCGTAGCGCAAATGCCCGATGGTGGCTTCGCCCAAGAACGTGCAGCGTCGCTTGAGGTCCTGTTCGCTGAGCGACTGAAGTCGCTTAGTGCTGAGCCGATTGACGTCGGCCATCACGGTGTCGAAGACGCGCTCAAGGGCGTTATGTTTGTCGGACCTGATGCGTTTTACAAAGTCCACACCAGCGGGCATATCGAACTTGACCGTCGCCACACCCGCGCCGTCTTGGCCACGGTTGTGCTGCTTCTCCATCATCAAGTACAGCTTGCGCAAACCCCATGCCGGGTCTGAGTACCGCTGGCAATAATGTGACAGCCCTTGGCGCAGCCGCACCAAAGCCAGGCCGCATTCATGGGGGATTTGCTCACTCATCCCAGGGCCAAGGGTAGGCCCATGCTTCGTCCGCCGCAATGGTCGATTCTCAGATCTCGCCGGCGCACCGCCGACAGCTTCAGCGCTGCGACTACGAGGGCGTCTCAAGGAAATTCAGTTGTCGGCCGACTCGGTCGGATTGATCGAGTGGACCTTCTATGCCAGTGACATGCAGCATTGGTGTAGGGGCAAACTGATTGGAGATCGTCAGGCAACCCAGCAGGTGCGGCGCTTCAGTGGCGTAGAGTCGCTTCACGAGCTGTGGATCATTGCATTGACGCGATAGATGTAGCAGGACGAGCTGTTGCAGCGATCCACGTCCAGTCATGGCCAAGACCGCTTCCAACGCTTGCCCATTGGATAGATGACCCAAACCACCCATGATGCGCCGTTTCAGGAAGGCTGGGCGATTGCTCGCTTGCTGCATCGCCCGGTCGTAGTTTGATTCAATCGCCAGCGCATCGAGGTCGGTAAATGCTTCGATCAATGGTGGGGGGACCCGCCCCAGATCGGTGGCAAAACCCAGGCGAATGCCGCCGTGGCAGATGAGGAATCCTGCGGTGGCCAAGTCGTCGTGTGGCAGCGGCGACACCTCAATGCGGGTGTGATCACCCAGCCGAAGTTGCTCGCTGAACGGCTCGATAGTTCGCGTCGACAGTCCCGCTGCACAAGCTCTGCCCAGGTGCCGTCGGTCGATTCTCCAGGTGAAGTTCCCGCACCGCTTGGCATCCGCCCATCCGCGATGGAAGTGATCGGAGTCGGCGTGGGTGAGGAGGATATCGCTGACGTCTTCAAGCCCTAACCCGAATGGTGCCAGTCGTTTGGCTGTCTCTCGCGGAGAGAAGCCGGCGTCGATGAGGATCAACCTCGGCTCGGGCTCTCCGTGGAGCACAACCAAGGTGCAGTTCCCGCCCGATCCGCTGCCCAGAATGCTCAATGACATTGACATCCGTGTCTCCTGACTTAGCGATCTTGTACGAGTCATGCAGTCGCTTGGCTGACCGGGTTAGGCAGTTCCCATCGCCGCTTTGCCGTGGCCCGGGCAGTAGCCACGCTCCGACGATTCGATGAATGTGATGTAGTCAGCGATGATTGGGCGGTTCGAACGCGTCTTCAGTTCGATCAGTGCGTGCTTTGGAGTCCTCATCTGCCGGTACATCGTCTTATACGCCCAACGCACGTCCTCAATCTCATCCTTAGGCATTCCATCTCGACGAAGGCCGATCATATTCACAGCACCGCAAATGTTGGTCCCAGTGAGCATGAAGTACGGTGGTAAGTCGGCCTTCAGCCCCATACCACCGGAGAGCATCGCGCCCATGCCGATCCGGCAGAATTGGTGCACCACTGTGCCGCCGCCCACAATGACCTTGTCTTCTACTGTTACGTGACCGGCCAACGACACGCAGTTGGCGAAGGTACAGTCATTGCCGACTTGGCAATCGTGGCCGACGTGACTTGTGGCCATGAACACGTTGCGGTCGCCGATGCGCGTCGGTCCAGCCTCGGTGAACGCACGATGAATTGTCACGTGTTCTCGAAATGTATTGTCGTCACCAATCATCAGGCCCTTCCCCGACGTTCGAGGATCAAACTGGGCGTGCTGAGGCGCAAAGCCCAGGCATGTGAATGGATAGAGCAGGTTGTTCGCCCCAAGCGTCATCGGCCCTTGGAGATACACATTGCCGAGCAGTCGCGTCCCGGGGCCCACGGTGATCGGGCCGGTCAGCACGCAATACGGGCCAATCTCAGCGTCGTCCGCTAGATCGACGTTCCCCTGGAGAATCGCGGTGGGATGGACGTTGGGCATCGGCGCTATGATCCTCAATGTGCAAAGGTGTTGCCAGCCAACACTGGCTGCACGTCTTCGCACACAGACTATTCAACGTGATGATGAAGGTCCATGCCCTCGATTGAAACCCAAAATGTTGATGGAATCGACCTGACCGTCCGCGATCTGGGGCGGATGGCGTATGCCCAGGCATTCGACCTCCAAAAGGGGTTCCAGCAGGAAGTGATCGACGCTCGTCGCCGGGACGAGTCGTTGGGATATTTGGTCCTCGTGGAACACGATCCGCCCGTCATCACGATCTCAAGGCGAAAGACTGCTCGCGACCATCTTTTGGCCACCGATGAGCAGTTGGCCGCGGCAGGCGTCCAACTGACCCAGACCGACCGTGGCGGCGATATCACCTATCACGGCCCGGGGCAGTTGGTCGTGTATCCAATACTCGACCTCAACACGATCCGGTTGCGAATCCACGGATATATGCGCTTCCTGGAGCAAATCGTCATCGACACGCTGGCAGAGTTTGGGATCAATGGATGCCGCGACGAATGTGCAACCGGCGTGTGGGTGGGTGACAGTCCTCGAAAGATATGTGCCATGGGGGTGCGTATCTCACGCTGGGTGTCGATGCACGGCCTGGCGCTGAACGTCACAACCGATCTCGATCACTTCAAT
>CBDUST010000066.1:0-16793 GCA_965369945.1 uncultured bacterium
TGCCGCGGCCTCTTTGGCGACTGTCTCGTTGACTTGGAGTTTGTCGAGCACCAATGCGACAACTTTCAGGCACATCGACAACGTGTCCATCGCGTCGAACAACGGCTCCTTGTCCTCTTGCAAGTCCTTGTTGTAGGCCAGCGGAAGACCCTTGAGCGTTACACACAGCGAGACGAGCGACCCGAGCAGACGCCCCGATTTGCCGCGAATAAGTTCCAGCGCGTCCGGGTTTTTCTTCTGGGGCATCATGGACGAGCCGGTCGTCGTCGAATCATCAAGTTGCACGAATCCCGCCTCAGCCCCCGCATAGATGATCAGGTCTTCAGCGAGTCGACTCAGATGAATGCCGCACAGCGCCGACGCGGCAAGCGTCTCGACCACGAAATCGCGGTCCGACACCGCATCGAGGCTGTTGGCAGCAGGGCAATCAAATTGCAGCGCGTGCGCCAGCGCTTCCCGATCGATCGGATAGGCGGTGCCGGCCAGTGCGCCGCAACCGAGCGGGCAGCTTCCCGCACGGCAATTGGCGTCGGCGAAGCGATCTCGATCACGCTGGAGCATTTGGAAATACGCTAAACACCAATGGGCGAACAAGATCGGTTGGGCGTGTTGAAGATGGGTATAGCCAGGCAGGACTGCTTGTTCATAACGCGCTGCAAGTCGAAGCAGCGCCTCTTGAAGATCGTGAAGTTCACGCTGCCGTTCAGATAACTGTTTGCGTGTCCACAGGCGCAGATCGGTTGCGACTTGATCGTTACGAGAGCGGCCGGTGTGCAGCTTTTTGCCAACGTCGCCGAGGCGATCGATCAAATGCGATTCCACCCAGGTATGGACGTCCTCTACGCCGGCGTTTGCCACCGACTCCGGATCGTCAGCAGCGATTCTTGCGAGCTCAGTCAACGCCGATTCGATCTGTTGTTGTTCGTCTTCGCTGAGTACGCCAGCTTGTTGCAGCGCATGCGCCCACGCGATCGAGCCTTCAATATCCTCCTGCACCAAACGCCAATCGTACGGCAGCGAATCGTTGAACTTAGTAAACAGCGGATCGCTGTCCTTCTCAAATCGTCCGCCCCACAATGCCATCAGCAGACTACCTCATGCTTGAGCTTGGCGATTCGACTGGGAAGCGAGAACAAACGAATGAATCCCTCAGCGTGTGACTGGTCGTACACTTCGTCATCTCCGAAGGTCGCAAAGTCCTCGGAGTAGAGGCTATGGGGCGACCGCCGACAGATCGTCGTCGCGCAAGCCTTATACAGTTGAACCTTGACCTCGCCCGTGAGTTTCTCGGCAATTTGCTCGGCACCTGCTGACAATGCCTCTCGCAATGGTGTGAACCAACGACCGTCGTAAACCAAATCTGCGAACTTGAGGCCGAGCTGCTGGCGGTACCGCCGTGTTTCCCGATCGAGTACGAGTTCCTCAAGACTTTGCAGCGCTTCTAGGATCACCGTACCGGCCGGGGTTTCGTAACAGCCGCGCGACTTCATCCCTACGAGTCTGTTTTCTACGATATCGATGCGCCCAACACCATTTCGGCCGGCGATCTTATTCAGTTGGGCGACCAACTGTTCTGCCGGCAGCGTTTGCCCGTTAAGAGTACGCGGGCGGCCATGTTCAAAGCCTAGATGTACTTCCTCCGGCGTATCGGGCGCCTGCTGAGGCGAAGTGGTCATCGTCCACATGTCTTGGGGCGGCGGGTTCCAGGGATCCTCAAGTGCGCCGCCTTCATGTGAAATGTGCCACAGGTTCGCATCCCGGCTGTAGATTTTCTCAGCGTTCGTGGCGCAGGGGATATCGCGTTCTTTGAGATAGGCGATGAGATCTTCACGAGATCGCATATCCCATTCTCGCCAGGGTGCGATCACTTCCATCTCAGGAGCCAATGCGGCGAAGGCGCTCTCGAAGCGCACCTGATCGTTCCCCTTGCCTGTACAACCGTGGGCGAGTGTCGTCGCGCCGGTCTTTTGGGCAATCTCGACCTGGGCCTTTGCCAAGAGCGGTCGAGCGATCGATGTTCCCAGCAAGTATCGCCCTTCGTAGACTGCCCCGGTGATCAGCGTCGGGAAAACGTAATCCTCCACAAACGTGTGCTTCAGATCTACGACATAACACGCACTAGCGCCGGATCGGCTCGCTTTGTCTTCGATGCCGACGAGTTCTTGTTTGTCCTGCCCCACATCGCCGACGACGGCAATCACCTCGCAGCTATGGTTCTCGATCAACCAGGGAATGATGACCGACGTATCCAGTCCGCCCGAATAGGCGAGTACGACTTTCTTTGACATGGCATGGCTCATTTCTTATCAGGCGATGGTCTGCGTTGCGCAGTGTGATGATCAGTTGGTCATGGATTGTGCGGTCAGAATATGCAACAGGATCGCGTTTTGGGCGTGCATTCTGTTTTCGGCTTGATCAAACACCACGGACTGGGGTGAATCAATAACTTCCGAGACGACCTCCTGGCCGCGATGGGCCGGCAAACAGTGCATGAAGATCGCGCCGGGGTCGGCTTGGGCCATCACCGCCTCGGTTACTTGATACTCGGCGAGCTTCGCGTGACGCTCATCGGCTGCGGACTCATCGCCCATCGACACCCACGTGTCGGTATAAATCGCATGGTGGCCGGTAACTGCCGATGGGTCAGTGGTCAACTCAATTGCGCAACCGGTTTCGGTGGCGATTTCCTTAGCTAGCGCAGTGATCTCGCCCTTAGGTGCGTACTGCTGCGGCGAAATGACCGTGATATCGAAGCCGAGCTTCGCTGCGATTAGCATCAGTGAGTGGCAGACGTTGTTGCCATCACCAAAATACGCCAACTTCACGCTGGCAATGTCTGGGAAGTTTTCTTTGAGCGTCATTGCGTCCGCCATCGCCTGACACGGATGATACAGATCGCTCAGCGCGTTGATCACCGGAATCGACGCCGCCTCAGCAAGCTGAACAAGCGTGTCATGTTCGAACGTTCTTGCAACGATCACATCTACCCAGCGTTCGAGGTTTCGCGCATAATCCCCGATCGACTCGCGTTCGCCCAGCCGATTGTCTTGATGATCCAGGTAGATCGCCTTGCCGCCGAGTTTCGTGAAGCCAACTTCAAAGCTCATTCGCGTACGGAGCGACGGTTTCTCGAATAGCATCACCATCGTCTGGTCGCACAGCGCAGTTCGAAAGGGTCCGTAATCGTGCTTCAACTCGGAGGCGGTGTGAAGGATGTTTGCTATGGCGTCGCTACTGAATTGAGAGAGCGACAGGAGATCGTCCTGTGGCGGTGCAATCGTTGGGGCAGTCGGTGTCATGTCAAACTCACCTTACTTAGGCGTTGGGGACGGCAGTAGTGTTTGGGATTTCATTGGATTCCGGCACTGCTGGCATTTCATCTTGATCGGTGGGCAAAACGCGCGTGCCGATCGCAGCATCTTTGGTCATCCTGCTCAGCGCATCAGGATCATTCCACGACGCAATTGTGATAGGAATTGAGGCGGCAGTCGATGCGAGCGCTGCGCTGCGGACCTTGGCGATCATGCCGCCTTGAATCTCGCCGGATTGGATTGCGATCTCGATCTCACTTGGGCCCAGCGTTGCAATCGGCGTGCCGTGTCGATCAAGCACGCCGGGCGTGTCGGTAAGGAAGAGCAGGCCGGAAGCGCTTAGCAAACGAGTGATGCCCGCCGCGGCGGTATCGGCATTGACATTCAGTGACTGTCCTTCATGATCGAATCCGATCGAAGCGAGGACCGGAAGAAAACCTTCGCTGAGCAGTAGGGTGATCAAGCGCGCATTACCGCCGGTGACCTCGCCGACGCGCCCCGGATCGATCGGGAGGTCGGTCACTTTGCTGATTTGGGCAATATGCCCGTCTCCAAGACACAGTCCGACTGCTTCAGCGCCATGCTGTTGAAGGCGCGCCACGAGTCCTTTGTTCACGCGACCAGCCAGCACACCCACGATCTCATCGATGTGATCGGCGGGCGTGATTCGAATGCCATCGTGCCGATCGGAAATCAATCCAAGGCGATCGAGATGCTGATCGACAGCCGCGCCACCGCCATGCACAACAACGACGCCTTTGGAGAGTGTTCGATGCAGCTGCACGATCGCAGCGTACAGATCGTTCAGCTTGATTGATGAATCAACAGCAGCGCCGCCGAGCTTAATGACCAGCGGTCCATGCTTCGATGTCTCGGCGTCTATCTTCACTGAACCAGGCATGGCGAGTCTTGTCCAAGTCCTACAGTCTCGGGAAGGCCGAACCGTACATTCATACATTGCACCGCCTGCCCAGCGGCGCCTTTCATCAGATTGTCCAGCGCACTTACGACGATTAGATGCGCCTTGGAGTCGTCAACCTTCAACGCAATGTCGCAGTAATTCGTGCAACGAACGGCTGAAATAGTCGGCCAGGTGTCGACGTCCAGAATGCGAACGAACGGCTCGTGGTCGTACGTCTCATCAAGGAGCGATCGCACACGTTCCTCGGTCCAATCCTGAGCGAGCCGCATATGCATGGTTGAAAGGATGCCGCGGTCGAATGCGCCTAGATGGGGTGTGAAGATGATGGGCGCTCCGCAGTGCTGATTGATTTCCGGCCCATGCCGATGGGTGAACACACCATACGGCTCAAGGCTGACCTCACAAAAGTGTGATCGCGCTGACGGAGCCTTACCTGCGCCGCTGACGCCGCTGACAGAGTCTGCGATCACGTCGGCGTCGGCGTCGATTGCACCGGCTGAAATGAGCGGCGCCAACCCCAGGATGATCGAAGTTGGGTAGCAGCCGGGCAGCGCGATGAGCTGGGCGTCGAGTAGCTGATCACGGTTCAGCTCGGGCAGCCCATATACCGCTTTTTCTAGTAACGATGGGTATTTGTGTTGGAACCCATAGAGTTTGGGGTAAAGGTTCGGATCGGCAAGTCGGAATGCGCCCGACAGATCAAGGACGCACATTCCCTCGTCGAGCAGGGCTGGTGCAAGGTGATGACTGACGTCATGCGGCGTAGCTA
This sequence comes from uncultured bacterium, assembly GCA_965369945.1. GTDB lineage: Bacteria > Planctomycetota > Phycisphaerae > Phycisphaerales > SM1A02 > JADFNO01. The sequence goes on from CBDUST010000066.1 coordinate 5,003, forward strand.
GAAACACAACGTCGGGACCGAGTTGAGTGATCTCCTTCAGATCCATCGCGCGCACCCTGAGTTCGGTGCATTCTCGCCATCGTGGAAAAAGCCGATCGAAGCGCGACGCCTCCGAATTATCACCGCGCTGATTCGATCCGAACAAGCCGAGCAATTCCGTGCTCGGATGATCGAGCAACAGCCCGGTAAGCTCCGCACCGCTGTATCCGCCAGCGCCAATAACGATGGCTCGAATCATGTCGCGTTTGATTCCAATAGTAGAGGTCTGATCAACCCGGCTTAACGAAGGTCGGCGTGCGTCCTGAACCGGCCAACCAGTGTCCTGGCATGTCGTTGAGACTTTGCGGCGACGAAAATCGTGTCGTCTCCGGCAATCGTGCCAAGCACATCAGCTGGACGAGCCCGGTCAAGTTCCACAGCCAGGGCGTTGGCGTGCCCCGGCCTGGTCCTGAGAACGACGGTTGCGCCGCCGGCCACGGCCTCGAGCAACTCACGCCGCACGGTTTGCCACAGGCCGTCCTCATCGGGGGGGGCACTTGTTGTTGGAGATGGAAGGGCATAGCCATTGGGGCCTTTCACGACGGCGAGGGTGTGCAAATCGCGGGAAAGCGTTGCTTGGGTTACCTCGATCCCCTGACCCGCCAGCAACTCCTGGAGCTGCTGCTGATTAGGGATATCGTATTCGGCGATGAGATCGAGGATATGTTGATGTCGACGGGTCCGAGCCAGCATAGCATATTTATACGGCATCACGCATAAATATGTCAAGGACCGATTCTGGAAAATCCTGCCGGCGATGAGGGGGCGTACCTGATCAAGCCCGCTTCGATCGGCCTAAGCCGTTCTATCCACTGGTTTTACAGTGCGGCAGCCGCAGCAAGGACTCTACTCAGCCCTGCCTGGGATTGCTCCAGGGAACGCTTCGGGCAGGGCCGACGATCATGGCGCGGCCGAACGGTGCGACTTGGAGGCATCAAGCGTCGTGACAACGTACGCCCGCAGTGCCTCGGCATCATCGGGGGCAAGGCGGGCGTACATAGACATGCGCCGAAGTATTCCACGCCACTGATCCTGAGCATATCGAACGACCGGCTCCGGGCGGTGGCACTGAGCACAGGCAGTGATGTAAAGCTCGCGTCCCCGCGAAAGTCGATCAATGTCAATCTGGTGCGCACCGGCTAGTTCGATCAGCGTCGCATCGACCGGCGGGGCAAGATCCTCAATCGTGGCGCAGCCGACGACGAGGAGCGACATTACGATCGCTATCGCGGCGATTCGCTGCCGAACTGTGAGCCGAAGCAGGTGATGGGGCATTATCTCTTGCCTCCTTGCATTAGAAATCGAACCCGAAGATGAGCCGAAGCTGGAAGTCCGGCTCGGAATCAACATCCGTGACTTGAAGAAGCGGCGTGATCGTCGTCCACCATTGGCCGGTGCGGTAAGAAAGGTTGGGGCCAAGATAGAGTGCATGATCGCCCCAATCCGACCAATCGTCGTACTCGACCTCATGGAGAAGCTCGAACCCTGTGAGCAGCTTCGGCGAGAGTTGATAACTGCCGCCGAAGGTCTGTTCGAACTTGCCCTTATCTTCAGCGAGATCCGGGCCCTCCCATTCAGCTTCGATCGTTCCGTTCCAGGCGAGCACCCACTTGCCTATGTTTTTCTGTACGATAAGTTTGCCTTCGAGTTCCACCAGTTCATCACCGAGCTTGAGTTCGCCGTACAACGCAAAGCCAATTGCCTCAGTGACGGGATCGGTCAGGTTGTAAATGACTTCGACGGCTGCATCGTGCCACTGAGCCCCGTCTTCAACGCTGTCGCCATCTTGGTAACGCCAGTCGGAGAGGTACAGAGCAACCTGGAACCGGTCAGTCACGCCGAACTCGATCTCGTGACGGAAGTCGATCCGATCGAAATCGGGATCGGCGTCCTTGTGGGTCTTCCAAGTGATCCACTGTTCGTATTCCACCTGACCGGCAGGCATAGTGGTCGCTTCATAGACGAACGTGAACGGTCGCGCGCCAGCCAAGGCGGTGGGATCGGCGGCGGTCGTAATGAGCATGGTCGCCGCAAGGAAAAGGGCTCCCGTTGCGGCGTTTGGCACATATTGTCGTCCGGTTCTGTCAGATCGGGTGCTGGGCAGGTGAGGCTCGCAGAGGCAGAAAACGCTAATCATCAGATATTCCTCATTATTGCGATTGAGTCTCAATAGCATTTACTGAGCGGCGAGTATAGCCTCCGGCGGGCAGTTGTGGACCTAGAGGTCAGAATTTCTGAGGATTGGGTGACTTTTCGCAGGACCGGGGCCTGATTGGCTATGATCGCGGCTCCATGCAGCAGCTTGAAGTCAATCGAAGCAGGTCGGCCGAGGCGTTTGAGCGTGCCCAGCGAGTTCTGGTCGGTGGCGTGAACAGCCCGGTCCGTGCTTTTCGGGGTGTCGGTGGCCAGCCCGTGTTTCTTGAGCGGGCTAAGGGGCCGTATGTTTTTGATATCGACGGGAATCGATACGTCGATCTCGTTGGAAGTTGGGGACCGGCCATCGTCGGCCATGCGAATCCCGCGGTCGTCGAAGCGGTGCAAGAGGCCGCTGCAAACGGACTGAGTTTCGGAGCGTGTTGCCCGTTGGAGACCCAGCTGGCCGAAATCATCCTTGGGGCCATCAATTCCGCCGACCTGATCCGCTTTGTCAATAGCGGGACCGAGGCGGTAATGAGCGGCGTTCGATTGATTCGGGCGGCGACGGGTCGCTCCAAGGTCATCAAGTTCCTCGGCTGCTATCACGGCCATAGCGATGGACTGCTCGTGGCCTCGGGTTCGGGTGCATCGACATTGGGGGTGCCGGACTCAGCCGGCGTTCCCCGCGAAATCGCATCGTTGACGTTGCTCGCGCCGTTCAATGATTCATCTGCGATCGCGCGAATCTTCGCCGAGCATGGGAGCGATATCGCAGGTGTCTTGGTTGAACCGATTGCTGGCAATATGGGGTATATCGAACCGGATGCCGGGTTCCTGGAAGGGTTGCGTCAGCAGTGTGATCAACACGGCAGCTTGCTCGTATTCGATGAGGTGATGACGGGCTTCCGCGTTGCCTGGGGCGGGTGCCAGAACGTGATCGATACACGACCTGATGTGACGTGTTTCGGCAAGGTCATCGGCGGCGGGATGCCGGTCGCTGCCTACGCAGCGCGGCGTGAACTCATGGAGCAGGTCAGTCCACTTGGGCCGATGTATCAAGCGGGCACGCTGAGCGGTAATCCGCTGGGTATGGCCAGTGGGATCGCGACATTAGAGATCTGCAAGCAGCCAGGGTTCTATGAATCTTTGCACGAAAGGGCGACGCAGCTTTCGTTGGGGTTGGTTGCGGCGGCCGAGAGTGCGGGCCTCAGCGTACAGTCGGCAGCGCGCGGCGGGATGTTGGGATTCGCATTTGCCGATGCACCGGTCCGCAACTACACCGACGCTCAGGCTTGCGACCATGAACGATTCGGGAAATTCTTCCACGCCATGTTGGATCGCAACGTTTGGCTTCCGCCATCTGGATACGAGGCGATCTTCATATCCTCGGCTCACGATGATCAGTGCGTCGATCAAATCCTCGGCGCCGCAGCTGAGAGCTTTCGCAGCATTCAAGAATGACTTCACTTCGCGTTGGAACTCGAGGCAGCGCCTTAGCGCTGTGGCAATCGCGGTGGGTGATCGGCGAGCTGCGCAGGGCGCGTCCTGAAATCGAGTTTGAAGAAGTGATCATCAAGACGCACGGGGACGTTGCGACCGATCAATCGTTCGATTCGTCGAATTGGCCTGTCGGTGGCTTCGTTGGGGCGATCGAGCAAGCATTACTTGAATCGCGCATTGACGTTGCAGTTCATAGCTATAAGGACCTGCCGTCGATCGGGCCCGATGGGTTGGAGATCGCCGCCGTACCATCGCGAGCCGTAGTGCACGATGTCCTCGTCACACAGCGACTGGTAGATATTAATCAACTTCCGGGGGGTTTTCGTATCGGCACGAGCAGTCCGAGACGACGCGCGCAGTTCCAGCGATTTGTGAACATCGATACAGTTCCGATCAGAGGCAATGTGCCGACGCGGGTGGGGAAGGTGGAATCCGGCGAGTTGGACGGCGTGATTCTTGCCGCTTCCGGACTCCAACGGTTAGGCCTAAGTGGACCGCACCTGATTGATCTTGCTGTCGATCGATTCGTTCCCGCGCCGCGCCAAGGTGCGTTGGCGATCCAGACACGGCTTGACACCGAAGCAACCAGAATCTGTGCGATTCTCAATCACAAGCCGTCACGCCGCGGAGTCGATGCTGAGTCTTCATTCCTCGCTGCGGTGGAGGCGGGATGCCGAACACCGGTGGCCGCGCTTGCCACGATTACCTTCCAAGAAATACAATTGCATGCCCAGCTGTTCTCCGACGATGGGCGCGACTTTGCGGAGGGAATCGAAATGGGATCAGATCCATCAGAAATAGGCGCGCTGCTCGGCGACCGCCTCAAACAACAACTTCATATTGCGACATGAAGGTCTGGGTCACACGTGACGAACCCCCGGATGGTCCGCTCAGCACCGCGTTGAGAGCGGCCGGGCTGCAAGTCGTGCTCGAACCGGTACTGCTGCGGCGAGCACTCATTGATGCACGTGAGGAGATCTCGCGACTCGACTCGGACGATTGGCTTGTGCTGACGAGTGTGTTCGCGGTCGAATCTGTTGCCGGCGACGTTGCGCAAGTGCCGCAGGTGGCCGTGGTGAGTGAAGCGTCGCGTCGTGCCGCCGAGGCTCGTGGCTTTCGTGTCGTGCTCATGAGCAAGGAGAACACCGCAAAGAGTCTGTTCGACGAATTGTTGAATGTGGCGCAGGACAAAACAATCTGCTATCCACGATCGTCTCAAACAACTCCGCCGAACGATCCAACAGGGATTGAACTGGTGAGTCCTGTGCTCTATGAAACGAATGCACGTGAATACCGAAAGTCTGTCGTCGATGAAGTTGACATCGTCACGGTCACCAGCACATCAGCGGTTCGCGCGGTTGGGGTGGTGGAACTTCTCTATGCGAGCATTGGTCCGTCAACAACGACAGCACTTCGTAAAATAGGCGTACAACCTTGGGTTGAATCCCCGCAGCCCAACTTCGATTCGCTTGCTGAAGTAATCGCCGCTCAGGTGAATGTCTCGCGCCACCATCGCGCGTAGTCCATTGCCGCATAGGTAAGGATGAAGTCGGCGCCGGCTCGCGCGATTGACGTGAGCATCTCCATCATGCACGCGCGCTCATCAAGCCAGCCGTTTTGTGCCGCAGCTTTGACCATCGCGTATTCTCCACTGACGTGATACGCTGCGATCGGCAGATTCGTCGTCGCGCGCAGCCGAGCAATCACATCAAGGTACGGCAGCGCCGGTTTCACCATGAGCATGTCCGCCCCTTCATCGACATCGAGCTGCGCTTCGATCACGGCCTCGCGCGCGTTGGCCGGATCCATTTGGTACGTGCGCTTGTCCTTGGGTACGTTGGGCGCATCCACCGGTGCTGAATCGAGTGCTTCACGGAACGGGCCATAGAACGCGGATGCGTACTTTGCGGTATAGCTGAGGATCAAGGTGTGCGTATGATTCGCTTCGTCGAGGGCTGCGCGGATCGCGCCAACCCGACCGTCCATCATGTCCGATGGAGCAACGATGTCGGCGCCTGCATCGGCTTGAATCACAGCCATCTGCGCTAGAATATCTACGGTCTCATCGTTCAGCACATTGCCGTGCTCGTCGATCAGACCATCGTGCCCGAGGCTGGAATACGGATCGAGCGCAACGTCGGTAATCACGCAGGATTCGTGGATCGTGTCTTTGATTGCGTGCGTGGCCCGACATAACAGGTTCTCGGGATTGAGCGCCTCCTCCGCTTCCGGTGTCTTCAGCGACGCGTCGATCACGCCAAAGAGCGCAAAGGCGTGCACACCCAAATCAACTGCTCGCTTACATTCATCAACTGCTAAATCGATAGACAGGCGAGCGCAACCCGGCATGGCGTCGATCGGCTCTCTTTGTCGTTGCCCCTCGATGATGAACAGCGGCAATACGAGCTTTTGCGGCGTGAGCGTCGTTTCGCGAACAAGATTGCGAATCGTCTCGCTGGTGCGCAGCCGCCGGGGCCTTCGTGTTGGTCGTATCGTGAGCGTGGTAGTTTCAAACATCATCTATTCTCCTTCAGCGGCGTCTTCTTATACCGCAGTCGGTTGTTCGGCAGTTGTAGTCTTTAGCTCAATCCGATGCGGATTCTTCATCTGACGAACCTGTTGGGTCACTTCCTGGGCAATACGCGAAGCATTCCCAATGCAATCGTTGATGGAAATCCCATCAAGATAGTTGCCAGCGAGGTGCATACCCGGGTGACGTTCAAGTTCTCGATGGATCTGAGTAACCCGCTGTACGTGACCGGGACCGTATTGGGGAATCGCATCGGGCCATCGACACACATCAATCAACGTCGGGTTGCCGGTCAAGTGCAGGTGGTTTCGTAGAGCGTCTACAGCGATCTCGACCAGTTCGGTATCACTCCTATTCAACATATCCGGTCGTCGTGAACCACCCATGAAGACGCGCAGCAGTCGGCGATTCGATGGCGCGTGGTGGGGGAATACGCTGTCGGCCCAAAGTACGCCGAGCAGTGGAAACGACGACGATGATGTTGGGACAAGGAACCCGTAGCCTTGAAGTGGATGGCCGACGTGGGCCCGATCAAATCCGAGATTCAGTACAACCAGGCTGGCGGTGGGAATCGCGTTGATATCCTCCGTGATTCTCGGCGCGATGTGATCGAGCAGCGCAGCGGTGATACCTTTAGGGACGCCAAGAATGATGTGCGACGCGCGGCAGGCTGCTTTCGTCTCGCTTCCGCTTGTACATCGAATCACATACTGCTGGTCAATCGCGTGTATTGAATCGGCTCGACAGTTCAAGAGTACGCGTTCACCAAGCTGATGCGCAAGGGTCTTGGGTAGTTGACCCAGGCCTTGGCGAAAGCTTACCAGTCCTCGCCAGCGCCGAAGTGAACGGCCTTTTCGTTTACGACGGAATCGTTTTGCGAGTGCAAAGCCTAGTAGGCTGCGCGTCTCCTTGTCGATTTCAGCAACACGCGGGAAACAAGCGCCGAGACTGATATCACGACTCTCCCCGGCGAAGATTCCAACGCACAGCGCGCTGACGAGACGTCGGGCGATCTGCGGACCGAATCGTCGGGACGCAGCTTCGTCGATCGATTCATCACGATCAGTAGACGTGCGGCTATAAAGGAGGCCGCGGACGAGTCGAGCTTTACCACCCAGCGTAAGCAACCCTGTACTGGCGAATGCGATCGGATTAGAAGGCACCTTCCGAAGACGATCATCATGCAGCACAAATCGAGCGCGTGCAGCATTGCGGTCTGCTTCGACAACGATCAGTTCATCGCGAAGTTCTTCAAGCAGGTATTGGAAGGCCGGCTCGCGCATGATGACGTTGAATGGTCCCTTCTCCAGCAAGAAACCATCGTGCAGCTCAGTGCGCATCACGCCGCCGACTTCATTGGATGCCTCAATCAAGCAAACATCGACGCCGCGCTTGTGTAGTTGCCAAGCAGCGGTGAGTCCGCTGATTCCAGCCCCGATCACAACGACATCGTGATAGGTCGGGTTTGTCGCCATCAGTGGCGGACCTCGTCGTGTGGTTCGTATGTGAACGACCGAGCGGTGTCGATGAATCGGCGGACGTTGTCAATCGGCGTGTCCTTCAGCACGCCGTGGTTGAGATTGAGAATGTGTCCGGTGCGCCGGCCTGCCGATAGACATCGTTTGACTGCATCATCGATCTCGTCAGGCGATCCATCCCGCAACACGCGATTATCGACGTTGCCTTGAATCGCAACGCGCGGGCTGTATTGTCTGTGGGCTTCTGCAAAATTGACACATCGCCCGACACTCAGCACGTTTGCGCCAGTTTGCACCATGAGGTCCAAATCGAGTTGTTCCTTCGCAAACAGGATCGTCGGAGCGGGCCCTTGAATCGCTTGCAGCACTGTGGCCTGATAGGGGTGGGCGAACTGTTCATATTCCTCTGGGCTGAATAAGTCGGCCCCGGATTCGAAAAGTTGCACCGCATGTAGGCCCGCGTCGATCTGCATCGTCAAGTAGTCTGCCGTTACTTGGGCGAGCAGATCGAGCAAGCGGTGCAACATTGCCGGTTCTTGCTGCATCAATCGCCGTGTATTTTCAGCGTTGTCGCCGGGACTGCGCCCCTCGATCATGAACGTCGCCAATGTTAGCGGTGCGCCGGCGAACCCGATCAGCGGAAGCGAGCCATCGAGTTCACGCAACACAAGTTTAATGCTCTTGGAAACAAACGGAAGCTCAGCGCGCGGATCAAAAGCGCGCATCTGTTCGATTCGGCGACCATCACGAATCGGATTCTCCAAGATCGGCCCGGGCCGAAAGACGAACTTCGCGCCCAGTGGCGCCAGCGGCGTGAGAATGTCCTGAAAGAGAATCGCCGCATCGACCCCCAGGCGAATCGGCAGCATCGTGATCTCGCTCGCTAACTGAGGATCACGAAACAACTCCTCCAACTTCAGACCGCATCGATCGCGCATCGCCTGATACTTCGGATCAAATCGCCCGGCTTGCCGCATGAGCCAAACTGGCGCGCGCTCGGTTCGTTCACCTCGAGCGGCGCGCAGCAGCAGATCGTTGGCGGGCGCTCTCGTTTGCGGAGCGTCAAGTTCAGGCGCTGGTGGAGAAGGCATGGTGCTCACCAAAGCGGTACGCTTGTGGGTGGACATACGCATCAAACACTGCGGCGACGTTGCGCATCAGGACTCGCCCCAACGGGAACGTCAAAGTAATCACGCCATCCGTCTGAAGCTCGACAAGTCCGTCAGTTTCCAAACTTTGCAGTCGAACGAGTTCGTCTGCGAAATAATCTTCGAAGCGAATCTCAAATTCCTCCTCGATGCGCGACGGATGGATCGCAGCATAGCAATAGAGCTGATGGATTACGGCCTGGCGGATGCAATCGTCGGCTGTCAGGCGAGTACCACGAATCGCCGGGTCCGAGTTGGATTCGATGCATTTAGCGTACGCTGCCGGGTCACGAATATTCTGCAAGAACGCGAACTGCATGAACTGACTGATTGAGGACGAACCGAGACCGATGAGGTCAAGGTCAGCGCCGGTGGTCATGCCTTGGAAGTTGCGATTGATCGTGCCATCGCGCATCGCTTGAGCGAGCAATTCATCGTGTTTGGCGAAGTGATCAAGCCCGACGAAATCATAGCCGTTGGATGTAAATCGCTGCACCGCTTCAAGGAACATCGCGAGCTTCGCCTCGGAGTCGGGCATCTTTTCATGGTGGATGCCCCGTTGGTTGGCGATTTTCTCGGGAATCTGCGCGTAGTGGTAATACGCGATCCGATCCGGAGCAAGCGAGATGGTGCGCTCGATCATGTCGGTCACGGTATCGAGCGTTTGATACGGCATACCGTAAATCAAATCGAAGTTGACACTTCTGAACCCGATCGTTCGGCAGTCGTCGATGCAGCGCTTGACCATTTCAAATGGTTGTACACGATGCACGTGCTTCTGGACACGTTCATCAAAATCCTGAACACCCAACGACACCCGGTTGAATCCAAGCCTCCGCAAGAGCTGAAGCTGCTCGTGTGATGTCACGCGCGGATCGATTTCAATCGACATCTCCGCGTCGTCGGTGACGTCAAACGCTGTGGTCAAAGTGTCATGGATCCGTTGAATGTGTTCGCACGAGAGATAGGTCGGCGTACCACCGCCCCAATGAACCTGACGAACAGGGTGCGTTGCACGGGACGTCCAAGCGATCGAGCGAATCTCGGTCTCAAGCGCAGCGACGTAGGCTTCGGTGCGCTCATCCGCATCCTTGGCGGATTTCCGTAAAATCGTGCGATTGCAGGCACAGAACTTACACATCGCTTCGCAGAAGGGAAGATGGAGGTACAGCGATAAATCTCGCCTCGAGCTGCGTTGCATTGCATCCTGACGGATCGCTTCACCTTCACCGACTTCCAGCTCGTGCCACCACGTGGGCATGGGGTACGACACATGCCGCGGCAACGATAAACCTGCGAAGCGATCAAAGACTTCACGATCAACCACGGGCAGAGTGAGCATGGCTGCCTCCTTCGTAGATGGCCGGCTCGTTGACTTCGATCATGGCTTGGGCGAACTGTCCACGGCCGGATGCGATCGATTCAACATGGGTTCGGATCGCACGATCCACTTCCAACGCCGCCTGATGCAGATCCGCTTGCATGAGAAGCGATTGGGCGAATTGATCGACCTGGGCCTCAAGTTGCACAGCGTCAATCACTCTTATCCCTTTGATCGTCTCGACGTCTTGCGTGGACCCGAACGTGTTGAAGTCGAAGATTGTCAACGGACGCGCGGTGAAGTCCCGAAGGTTCGCAAGCCGCTCAGTCTTCAGGATCGGCTCTTTGCGATCGATACCCAGGAACAAGACGTCGGCGTCTCCAATGACATCGGTAACAGCGGGTTCGGAGTACTTGCGTACGAGAAAGCGACGGCCCTGTCCGATCGCGTGTCGCAGCAATTTGATAAGACGCTGCCTGCCTTCGCCACGGTAAACGATCGTGAGATTCTGACTCGGTACGTCAAATGACTCGACGAGCGTACTCAAAATGGAGAGCGAAGTTGTAGACCCGCCGATGACGGCTATGTTCGCATTCGGCAGTGTGGGTTGCAGCGTCTTTACAATATCCCGCAATGCCGCAAAGCAATACTGGCACGTGTATCGCCCCCATGATGTCGATTGACGTAGGTCGTGGGCGATCGAATCCACGTGTTCGATCAATTGATCAGTCGATGTGCCAGCCGTCTTAGCGTGCCGCGCCATGCGGTGCGCGGAGGCGAGTTGCTCCAGGACCTCAGAATCCCCCGGGAGCGAGCTATTGAGCCCTGAGGCGGTCCGCAGCATGTGATGGAGCGCCTCAGCGCCATGCAAGACGTTCACCGGCAGATCGGTGTCGTGATCGGAGAACAATTGCCGGGAGACGCTGGCCGAGGTTTCGTCGAGTGTATGGCTGTCGTGAACATCTGGGCGAAGACCGTAGAACTCAAAGCGGTTGCACGTGTTCCACAGCCAGCATTCACGAAAGCCGCATTCGTGCTTGATCGTTTGTAGCAACTGCAACGTGTCAAACTGCGGCCGTTTGATGCGACGAAATTCTGCAGCTGTTACATGCCTCATGCCGGGGCCGATACCGCCATTGAGGCAACTAGGCATCGACACGCCGATCATTGTCAGCGACTTGACCGTCGCGCCGAGATCGGGCCCATCAACTGGTTCGTTCAGCAGCGGCGTCATGTGAACGTTATCCGAATTGATCGGATGTGATCCGCGACGCGCCAGTGCGCTCAGCGCCTTGATGAACGGCTCGAACGTGTTCAAGCTCGGGCAAAGCAACAACTCGCCGCCTGACTGGGCAAACTGCTGGGCGTAGGTCATTCCGACTTCTTCTATCGTTTCCAAACAGTCGGCTGTGAAACTGATCGGGCAAACAAGCACGCGCTTCTCGCCCTGCTCGCCAAGTTCACGAATCGCAGTTTCGGTAGACGGCTCCAGCCAGGGAACCGGCCCGAGCTTACTCTGAAACGAAAGGCAACTGCGATCAGTGGGCCAGCCCAGTCGTTGATTGACCAGCTTGACTGAACGGCGCACCTGACCTTCATACGGATCACCCGCTTTGATGTAGGACTGCGGAAGGGAATG